>JBIJBZ010000008.1:0-35700 GCA_044344945.1 Bdellovibrionota bacterium
TCGTTTTTAGCTGGAAACTCAGCGGGTTATGCCGTAGCTCTGCCCCGCTACTACCCACTAATTCCGTCGATGAGCCTTCATAATCAAGCATACTACTAGCTATCGATCGCCGGGGCAGAAAGTTGCTCGATCGGGTACGTTCACGAGCACGTTCACGCGGAAACACGTGATTCATCACTGAAAACAATGGATTATGCCCCATCATTAGTCATTTGGCACCCACTCGATTCCACGATGAGCCTATCAAAAATACATGCAGTCTGCGCCTCTTGTGGAACTCATCATGTTTGCTCCGGCGAAAGGGTACCGCTTGAGGTATCGGATCTGCGAGGTTTTACATATCTCTGCTCCCAGATAGTCCTGGGCTAGCAGAGGAAGAAGTCGCACTCCTGGGAAGCGAGGCAGGAACGGCCAGTCCTTGAGGTACGCGGTTGATCTTTCGCAAGCGGCTGAGGCCGTCAAGCTCATGTTGACCTAACAGGGTGGCCTTGCGATTTCCTTGGCGCCGCTGTGCGCGCCAGTAGGTGAGTGCGAGAGTTATTATTACGGATGTAGAGCTACGACTAATCCATACATGTAATGAGCTTCCGTGCTACCTTAGCGAGCCGGGCCAAAAACTGCTACGATAGGGAGCTATGAGATCCTCAGATACCCCTTCCCCCAACCCGCTCGGCGGACCCATTGAGCCGCTCCGCGTCGCGCCGTGGAGCAGGTGCTCTCGCGATAGCCACTGTCACACCAACGCGCATTACCGTGGTAGCCACACCGCCTACGGCCAGATAGCGGCTGAATTCTCTAGCTCTTCTGGAGGTTGCAACTGACTCTCATGCTTCCCCTCACCACTAGCTACCTAGAACTCCCCCCACTCTTTTATGTGCGGGCCAAGCCGGTCCCAGTACGTTCCCCCGCCTGGGTTGTTTTTAATGATAGTTTGACGTCTGAGTTAGGGCTGAGCGGCACGCACCTCTGCACAGACCAAGGGCTCGCGATCTTCGCTGGCAACGCCGTTCCCGCTGGCTCTGAGCCCTTAGCTCTCGCGTACTCAGGCCACCAATTTGGTCACTTCGTGCCCACACTTGGAGATGGACGCGCGGTACTCCTGGGGGAGATCCGCGCACAGAGCGGCGCTCACTACGATCTGCAGCTCAAGGGCTCAGGGCGCACGCCGTTTTCACGTCGTGGTGATGGTCGCGCCGCGTTAGGACCGATGATGCGCGAGTATATCATCGGCGAAGCGCTGCACGCGCTCGGCATCCCAGCAACACGCACCCTGGCGGTGGTCCGAACCGGTGAAACCGTACAGCGCGAGCGAGAGCTCCCCGGTGGTATTCAGGCCCGAATCGCCCGGAGCCACATACGCATCGGGACATTTGAATACGCGAGCGCGCGCGGCGACCGAACAGCTCTCCAGGCGCTAGCTGAGTACGTTATCGACCGGCACTATCCAGAGCTCGTCGATGCCGAGGATCGCTACCTCCTCCTCGCGCAGAGGATCTTTGACCGTCAAGCCGCGCTTGTGTCCGCCTGGATGCACGTGGGGTTTATCCACGGAGTGATGAATACAGACAACGTCGCGGTCTCAGGCGAGAGCATCGATTTTGGCCCGTGCGCGTTTATGAACCGTTACGACCCGAGCACCGTGTTCAGCTCAATCGATCAGCATGGACGGTACGCGTATGGGGCTCAGCCTGGGATTATCCAGTGGAACCTCGCTCGACTCGTTGAATCTCTTATCCCACTCCTGCACGACGAGAGGGAGCGCGCGCTCGCGAGCGCTCAGACCTTAGTAGATGACTTTCCCAGCCTCTTTACAAAGTACTGGACCACCGGCATGCGGGCTAAGCTCGGGCTCCACACCGATGAGGCTGAGGACGGCACCCTGATCGAAGAGCTGCTCGAAACGATGCTGCACGCGCACCTTGATTACACGGCAACGTTTCGCGCCATCGCGGGCGACCTGTATTTCGCCCTTCCGGAAGCTCTCGCCTCGTGGCACACCAGGTGGAGCTCTCGGATCGATAGCGAACGCAACGGCCGCGCGCGCCAAGAGAGCCTCGCGGCGATGCAGCGGGTAAATCCAGCCGTGATCGCCCGCAACCACCTGGTTGAGCAGGCGCTCGCGCGCGGTGTTGAGCAAGGGGATTACGGATCGATGACGCGGCTTGTTGAGGCGCTGCGCACCCCCTTTACCGCTCACGAGAGCTACAGCGCCATCCCTCAAGGGGATGACCAGAGCTACCGAACATTCTGCGGTACCTAGGGAAGCGAGGCAAAACCCCTCGCTGCTACGAAAGCGGATCTTGGGTTGCTCGTGGATTTTCAGCGCGTGGACAAATCCCCCAAGTATCTCAGACTTCGGCGAGCTCAGTCGAGTCGTGGATACACGTCCGGTTTTTCCCCGCGCTGAAAATCGAATACCCACCCAACCTCCACTTTCTCTCTACGGGTAGGTTTTGCCTTGCTTTCCTAGCCCGCATTTTTCATGAAACTGCGTCGCGAGAGCGCCGAGAGTGGTGATTGTTCGGGCGCGAAGGGCGAATTCAACAAAGTATCTTCAGGGCGGAATCGTATCGAGATACCTTCCGGTCTGACGCTCGCAGTAGCAAGCTTCATGAAATATGCGGACTAAAATCCCGCGCTCTCTCCTCCCTGAGCGCTATGTACCGGGGATCTCTCTACCCCTTTTTGCCGAGCGCTTCTGAAACTGACTATTTCGAGTGATGTCGTTAAGACACCTCCGTATAAGACACCCCCGTATAGGGCATGTCAGGTATTCGGATCTGCCGCTTTAAGAAGTACCATGTACCAGGGATGGGGGCGCTGTTCTCTCGGCTTTGGCTCCATTTTCAATCAAACTCCTCGGAGAGACATCGTGAACATAGTGTGCGCATGAGTATCTCCTTACCCCGAGGAGTCGTCCATTCCTTTTGTGGTCTCCCCCTGCCCAGATTCTATGAAGGGTCGGGGACCGGCTACGCCGCTTCGGTGGAGCTGGCGTTCCCTGCCTCCTTGAGCCTCCGCACCGACCGCAACGTTGCAGGCGTTATCAAAGCGGCGCACAGTGCGACTGCTCCCGGAATGGCGACTGGGCCGAACCGATCGAACGCGAGCCCCATGCCGGAGCCGAGCATTCCCTGCAGTGTGGTGCCGGCGGCGGAAAGAAGGGATAGGCAAACCGCTCGATGAGAGCTCGGAATATGGGCGTTCAGGACCGAGCTTTTTGCCGTCCAGCTAGCTCCAAATCCGATACAGGTGACGAACTGAGCTAGCAGGCATAGAGTTTCCTCGGTGGCGAAACAGAAGAGTAGCCCCCCGGACCCAAATAGAACAACAGCGCCAGCAAGCGCTAGATCTTCTCGGTGGCGAGAGAGCAGCCTTTTTACGGCGTAGGCGCCGAACGCGCTTCCGACCGAGCCTGCAGCGTAGATAATGCCTACAGATACCGGAGAGATCTGAGCATGCGTCAATAATGGTTGAAGCGAGAACCAAAGCTGCTCGCTTATTATCCCGATTGTTAAACTTACAAGTGCGAATTGTCGGAGCGCAGAGTCACTCCAGTACACGGTAATACCAGTTGCGATGTGTTGTAGGTCAGCAGTTGAGTTGGCGCGCTCGTAGGGCATTTCGTGAATTGACGCTGTGAAGAGTGCACCCACGCATAGTGCAAGTGCCGATACCACGTAGGGAGCCCAGGGTGCCGCTGCGAAGAGCAAGCCCGAGAGCCCAAATGCCGCTGTTCGTGACATGTAGCTGGTGATGACGACGTTGGCCATGTGGTGCTTGAAGGTCGACTCTGCGCCCAGCGCCTTAAGATTGTCATGCAGGAGGGCTTCAGCTGCACCAGACAGCTGCGCCCATCCAAATCCTGCAAGCACAGCAGCCAAAAAAAACATAGGTAGTGATGGAGCTACGACCATCATGATGGCGGCAATCGCCCGTGAAACAAAACCAAGGAGCACGATCCGGCGCCTGCCGAATCTGTCGGCCCAAGAACCGGTCGGAAGATCGAAAGCCCCTGCAGCTATCGTGGTAGTGGCATGAATGGCAACGGCAGTGGCAAGGGAGATGTTGTGGGTCTGTGTGAAGAAGAACGACCAGATTGACGAATCAACCATAAACTGAGAGGCAGCGAACATGCCGTAGAAACGCCTAACCTCGCAGGAGGGCATCTGGTTTGAATCCGTCTGTTGCATACCTGATTGAGAGTCTCATAGGGGGAAGGTGGAGAAAAGCATTAGATCTCGGGATGCCTCTGTTCTGCAGCCGTAGGCCCCTACCACTCACAAGTAAGTGTTCCTCTCCAACCGCCGCTTTCTCGCCATGCGATTGACTTCGTCCACTGCCAGCTCGATCCCCTCCCGAAATGCAGCGCCTTGCATGGCATACTGTCCGGTGAGCACCATCAAACCACCAAGCCGCAACGGGGAATCTTCAGCGCGCGCTACGTCTCCAACGCGCATCGCAAGCAGAAGAATGCAGAGGGCATCGGCTCTTAGACCGGCAAGGATCGAACTTGTCCAATTGCACCATCTGCGCAACTTACCGAACATCTTTAAAGTCATTTCCCTGCACCTGTCTCATAATCAGCGGATACTTAAAGTAGGTCACGCCCTCCGTGGACTTCTGGACGGAAAAGGCGTGATGATCCCCCAGGGCAGTGTATCGCTTCACAATCATCTCGCGTGATGGTGGACTCTCGGATTGCGGAAAAAGCGAGGCCGTATACCGCGCCAACTCGTACGCGTCATATGCGTAACTAATTTGAGCGTTATTTCCAAACCTCTCGACGTATCGTTGAACAAAATCGGAGGGAACTTGAAGATTGGGATACACTGCGCCCTGCATCGCTTCACCTGCCTGCTCGACCTCGGTGCGACTTTCAAAGATATCGGTTCCAAAGAAACGAGCTTTTAGGCCAGCACCCCTCGCCTGTTTGAAGAAACTACTAACCTGTCCAGGTAAAAGGTATACACCGACAGCGTCGAATGCGGACTTTCTCAGCTTTATGATGTGACTTCTGAAATCGGCATCATCAGGTAAACACGAAGCGACTACCTTGAGAGTCTCTCCCGGTTGCAGCCTTAGCTGTATCTGCGCAAGCATCGCGTCAAAAAACGGATCGTCTGTTTTAATAACACCGATTGACCGAACGCTTTTGGACCGCAGGTGCTCCACCAGAGTACGAGCAAAATCCTCCGCGGTGTTAATCGTAAGCACGGTAAACCGTCGATTAGCGGCGGGCTTCGCGTCGAGAGATATCGCTAACAACGGCACGGAGCCCTGCTCAGCCAGCGGAGCCAGTGCAGCCAAGGTCGGCTCACCGAAATTGAACACAATGGAGACCTTATCCACGTTCGTTACCTTATTGAAGCTGGTTACGGCTTCCGTTGCCTCGTATCGATGATCCTCATAGACGAGCGACAAACCCGAAAAACGAGTCGGCTCTTCCGTCTGAGCCAGCTCGAATCCATTACGTATCGCCACACCATACTCTGCAAGTGGCCCGGATAGAGGGAGAAGTAAGCCCATCTTGAGCGGTGCCGCAGGTCGGATCGTCTCTCCGGCCGCTATCAGCGGGGCCGCTAGTAGTAAAATAACCAGGATGAGTAAACGCATATGCCTCTGTGTTCTAGGAAGTTCGCTACGAACAACCTACCTGCAAGCATGTTCACGTGGCTAAACCATCACAAAATGCCTGGAGCATACTTCGTCGAAATGGGCGAGTACAGACCATTATAGGGGCAGAACGTGTTGGCTTGTGTGCCCGCCTCAAAACACCCACGAGTGATCTACAGGCATTCCCGCCACCCGAACCTCAACATAGAGAGGTGGCCCCGTTGCTCTTCCGCTACTCCTTACCACGCCAAGCACGGTCTCCCGATAAACAAGCTGCCCCACTGCCACCCTTAGGTCCTCAAAGTGCGCGTAGAGACTACTCATGTGCCCTCCCGCACTGGTACATGGTACTTCCGATACGATAAGATACGGGCTGACCAGAGCTTAAAGCTACTCTGAATCAGGCTCATTTGAGCTTCGAATTCCGCTCGGTCGAAAGTACGGTTTACTAGCCAAAGGCCCTCTGCGGCACGTTGAGCACATTGTTACGCGAAGACGAAGTCGGAGGCGTTCGCAGCAAGCCGCAGCAGAGGGACATCGGTGTTACGCACTCTGACAGCCGCCCTGCGATTACCCAAGATAACCAAAAGGGTAGCAGAGCGGTGCAGACAGCTAAAGTAGAAAAATTTTCGATCAAAGGTCCAATTGTCAAGAATCCAACCCCTCCTTGCGGAGGGGATCAAGAAACCAAGATTCAAGGATCAAATTTTTAATTCCAGCCGGCGATAAGCCCAACATCGTCGTAAGCATTGCCAGCCGGGTAGCCGTTGAGGACGCGCGAGCCATCCTGACTAGAACCGCCGAGCAAACCGCGACAACCACGATCCGCGTTTTGTGTATCGGCGGTGCGCCCGAAGATACCATAAAACGGGAGGTCATCGACGTTTACGCCATTATCAAGATGCAACTTAATAACGTTATCTAGCACGTTCCCTATCGGTCGGGAATCAGTTGGCGAGCTATACTTCATCTCTCCAACGATCTTTGGCTGCCCGTTCTCATCCAGAAGGAGCTGATCCTGCTCACGTCCTGAGAGCCCGCTCCCATTTTTACCAAGAGAGCCCGGAACGATACTCTTTTCAAAGCAGTACCACGCGTTAGTGGCTAGATCTAAGCCTAGGATGATGTGCGCTGCAATCTTTCCTTCACGGAGAGGGTGAGCTGCGTTAAGAAATGCTTTCGAGAACTTCTCCGGGATAGGCGGAATCGTAGCGTTTTCATCAATTACGCCTAGTGCCTTTAATTGCTTCTCTCCTAGAAAGATGCCGCCTGCTTTTTCGATGAGCTTCTCGGCGATTCCTTGCGTGAGTGCTGCTTGAGCCTTGGCGCGTGTATGGGGCGCTGCGGTTGGTGCTGCCTTGGCAACTTCCGCTGCTAAAGCCGTTACCTCTCGCGAGAGTATCTCAGCTCGGTCTTGCACCGAGAGTTCTTGGAGTGCACTTTGAACCCTTTGACCTTGTTCTGATAACTGTCCCATACCTCTCCTACTCCTCTTTCAAAATTGAAAGTACGTCCTTTAAGATCTCAGTTTTCTCTCCTTCAGAGAGCTCGTCCATGAGAAGCAACTCCTCTACATGCTGCATCAACATCTCTGCCGTGACATCGTCCGCTTTGTCGTTTTGCATAGTGGGGTCCTCTCAACTTACAAACGACATTATGTGGGATTTTCTGGGCTACTCAATGGCTGCCGCGACCTGTCGGTTTGGGATGGAGGAGGTGGACTGCCTCCAAACACCCACGCCTCACCGCACTGGTACACCGCACTGGTACATGGTACTTCCGATACGATAAGATACGGGCTGGCCAGAGCTTAAAGCTACTCTGAATCAGGCTCATTTGAGCTTCGAATTCCGCGCGGTCGAAAGTACGGTTTACTAGCCAAAGGGGGATTGCCCCTCAAAACGGCAAACGGCATTCGCCAAAATACTTACTAACAGACGGTCCTGACAAAACAAATATACAACCAAATAGGCAAAACCTGGCTGGAGCCAACTTGTGTGCCTTAGCTTCCCAAGTGTTTTCATAGAAGCAGCTAGCAACCCTCGGATCGCTGCCACGTTCAGGGGTGGTGGGGCTAGGACCTCTACTATGTACAAGTGAGGGGGGCTTATAGTTCGCTAAAGTCACAACGTTCGCAAAAAGATCTAAAGTTTTCGGGCTAAGGGACCGAACGTGAAGGAGGGGATTAAAGCTTGTTGGGTGGGGTTCTCTGCCTGGAGCTATGTAGTTTTTTGGGGGAGCTATGGCAGCAGCGCTAGGAATTACTGATAGGCGGATGACCAGACTCTGCTTGGTAATAATAATGACAGCGCTTGGTACCCTTGCCGTTTTTCGAGCTAACCCGGCAACAGCTCAAGATGTCGCCCCTGACCAGATAGTAGTCCCTCTCTCAACGAGACCAGCTCAAACGATCTCAAGCTGCCCGAGCATCATATCGGAAGGCGGTTACTATACCCTCCAACAGGATCTCACTGATTCATCATCAACCGGGTGTATACAGATCACCGGTCCAGGCGTGACACTCGATTGTAACGGGCACAAAATAAGCGGCAGCGGTTCGGGAGTCGGAGTCAGCGTACCCTCTGCTGGCCAAAATACAACGATCAAGAATTGTGAGATCTCAGGATTTGAAGTCGGAATAGTTCTCCCTGGACATACCTACGACTTCAAACTGGAGGACAGCTCGGTCGTACGTAATACGGGAGATGGACTTAAGCTAGACCATCACGATTACCGAGCCGCAGTCCGCCGATCAGTGATCTCGGATAATGGCGGTAACGGCATCTGGATGGTGGCTCACAATTACGATTTCGTAGTCAGTGACAGCACCCTCGATCGGAACGGTAAGAGTGGGATCGACGCATTGCATCACAATTACCACATGCGAATCCTAACTAGCTCTGCCTCTAACAACAGAGAGTACGGTGTGCGCATCTGGGATTGGAGTGAAAATTCATATGTGCATGGGGTTACAGCAAATGACAACGGTCGAGTCGGGATTCTTGTTGAGTGGTTTTATCAGCCTGCTTCTGTCGTGAATTCAGTCGCTTTGCGAAATCTGACCTGCAACTATTCCCTGACTTCCTTCGGTCGAACCCCAGGCGCCGAGTTCAGCGGGAATATTGGAGGTGGCCCCAATTGCGAACCGCCACAAGCCTCGGCAACTCCCACGACCACCCCAACTGCCACGGCGACAGCCACTCGCACAGCGACATCAACGCACACTCCAACCGCTACCCCTCCAGCAACGCTAACACCCACCAGCACAGCGACGAGAACTGCCACACCCACTCCGGTACCCTCGCTTACCCCGAGCGTTGCCGCATCACCGACCGCCCCCCCGGTGGTCGCTACACCGCTTCCGGTTACTAGTGGTGATAAGGACACTATCGGCGGCAGTATCCTCTCTCCAACTGGGGAGCCGTTTGGCGTGCCGGTTACCGTGTATCTGATCGCTAGTCGGACTACCGATCCCGCTGGCGATACCTTCGCCTGTCAAACTAGCCCGGGCCTAGCGCCGAATAGGATCATAATTCGTAGCACCTTAAGCGATGCCAATGGAAAATACTCCTTCCGAAAAGTACCCCCCGGCTCTTCGTACACGGTGCGCCCACAGCTCCACACCTTCTCCTTTGAGCCGCAGGAGCTCTCGGCCGCCGCTGGTCAAGCCACGAGCGCCTTTAAGATAAAGCCTGAGCCCCTACCAGCCAAGGCGTGCTCAAGTCAGAGTCAGGCCACGGCCGTGGTCGAAGCCGACGCTAAGGCGCTTGAACTACAGAGCTACGTGCTTAAGGTGGTTAAGCTCTATCAGGAGCGATTGAGCGCCGAGAAGCCCCGAGGCAAGAGAGCTGAGGCGAGGATCACACGCGCTCTGGAGGTGGCCCGCTCCGGAGTAGGCTTCGGGTTCTGTAACGTAATGAATCAGAGCTTTGCCCTACCTAAACTCACCGTACGGTGTCCAACCACACCTCCTGCGTGCGTTAATGCGTCGTACCGAAAGGCGATCGCTCAATATCGCAAAGACCTGCTCTCACTCCGACTCGGTGGTCTCTACGCGAACCGTAACGCCAGCTTTGAAATTAAGGGTCAGAAGTCGTCCCGTAACGCTATCGCTCAAAAGATAAAAGAGCTGCACCGCGCCGCGCTGCAAGCCACTAAAAAGTTCAAGACGCAGGGTGTTGAGTGTAAGGGGTTAGGCTTGGCCTCAGCTCGAGAAACGAAATCATAGACCTCGTACAAAAGTGATACGTCGCTACATGCACAGATGTAGTACCAGGCCCCTAACCCGCATACTTCATGAAGCCTGCTACTGCCAGTGTCAGACCGGAAGGTATCTTGATGCCATTCCGCCCTGAATTTACTTTGTTGAATTCGCCCTTCGGGCCCAAAACTTCACCACTCTCGGCGCTCTCGCCAGGCAGTTTCATGAAAAATGCGGGCTAATACGAGTAGCGCTTTACTCACAAGTAAGACTTCCTTACCCCTAGTCTGTTTCCAGCGGTAGCACCATATTGGTTGGGAATGGCGCATTCGCTTGGGGTCCCCAAAAACAGCGCACCATTAAGCTAATAGTCCAGCCGTGTTGCCCACTCAGATCTGAGTACTCCACACCATTCATAAGTTTTAGACGATGCTTGGCGATGTAGTAATTGAGACCAACATAACCCGCTTGATAAAAATCTCCGGGAAGATAGCCCGAGGCTTCTTCGTAACGATTCTGGGGACTCAAGCCTTGGCTGTTATTCGAACCTGCGAGTTGGTACCGAGTGGCAATCTGCCACTTCGGAGTGATGAAGTAGGTTGGTGATATAGTCAGGCCCGTAGCGTTACCCCTATCACTTCCCATACCAGCCGTAAGTTCAGTAATGAGTGAGCTGCGACCCTCAATCATAATGAGCGAGCTAGAAACACCGTTGTCGAAGCGGTTCATGTAGTTTGCATTCTCATTTGCGTTGCTGTGAATATATTGACCGGCGATGTTTACACTATCCAAACCCCATGCCTTACCGAGATCATAGTAGGCAGAGGCGATGTATGACCAACCTGAATTAAAGTCGGTAAACGCATCGCCGATGTCTGTACCAGTGCGGTTGGTGAATACTCCGGTTAAGTAGGAGGTTTTGCCGACTTTACCGGTCGCAACGAGACCAGGTGTATAATCGACATTGAACTGATTGGTCATCAAACTACGCTCAAGATAATTCAGGTATCGACTTGAGATGATTCGATCGTGGGTAAAGCGATTCTTCTGCTGACCGACTGTAAGGGCGAATTCAGGTGTGAAGGCCCAGCTCGCGAATAGTTCGGTGAACCCGTTATAGAAGGGGTCGATGTTAGCGCCACTGACCATCTGAGCGTGAAGGGTTAACTTCTTAAACATGTTAGCTTGTGCGCCCAACCGGAATCGGCGTGTCTCGTAGTAATCAGTGTGACCCGTCGATGCCTCTGTCCAATGATACTGACCATGGTAACGACCCAGGAACCACAACTCCTGAAGGGTGTCGTTCTGGTCATTCTTGTACAGCCGTCCGAGATTTTCGGTTCTCTCCTCGAGAGTGACTGATCTCTCCTTGGAAACGTCCTGTTCGGTCGCTGGTTGTGATGGTCGAAGCTGTAACGGAGACCCCTGGGCACGAGCGTTTACTGACGCACACGCAGCGACTATGACGACCGCAGAAGCGATCTGTAATGCTCGGCGCATTGCACGATAAATATCTCCGAGCTGCGTTGTACTACGCATTAGTCCTCTAGCCCCCACTATTGCCCTGCTAACTGGCTTGCAGTATGAACAGGAACAGCCGAATCATGTCAGACTGAACGCAAGTTACAAGAGGCACTCCGACTTCAGGAGGCATAATGACCGGTCACTCGCGAACAGAGCGGACTTCAGCAAGAGAGTGCTGGGCTCGTGAGTGAGAGCAGTAGGCTTCCCTGCGATATCCACAGTACACTGCCGAGACCCGGCTGCGATGAAGTGCTATCTCTCACAGCCCGTGATCGCGCACATTTCCGCCAATAGTTAGCACTTCCTCTAAATCGAACACTCGCTCAAAATAATAGGCTTCGGAATCCGACCACCTTTGAATCCATGCTGTGCTGTTCTCTCCTCTGGCCCTGATACGGGAATCTCTGAGCGCTGGGTCTGTGTTGACTAGTACCATTACGTCATAAAACTTGCGCAACTCGGGGCGGAGCGAATAAACGCCCTCAATGATGACCACTCGGGACGATGCGGGAATAGAACACCACTTCCCTAAAGAAGATGTACTCCAATCGTAGCGTTGATATTTGGCGACTTTGCCCGATGAGAGCGGCTGGAGCACCTGCTCCTCCAAGCGCTGCCATTGAAAAAAATCTTTGGTAGCCCTCGGACGCAGTCAGTCCTGCAAGCGTCTCCGCCGGAGCAGATGAGTAGAAATCATCTTTATGGACAACTGCGACGTTTTGCAGTGATTCCTGAATCAGCCGCGCCCATGTTGATTTTCCGGCGGCACTCTGACCGTCTATTCCCACGATAACTGGCCGCGAGAGCGGCACTCGCGTTTGGGCTCCCTCAATCAGCGCAAGCAACTCAGACAACACGGGGCGCACAGTGCGACCTTTAGAACAGCGGCGTTCCAGTCATCTCCACCGGCTGTGGTATCCCCATCATCTTTAGGATCGTCGGAGCAATATCGCACAGCGCACCATCGGGCCTCAGCGTTACTGGTTTTTGGTAATCAACCAAGATTACCGGCACCGGAAACGTTGTATGTGCCGTATGCGGCGTCCCGTCGGTGTAATTAACCATCTGCTCAGCGTTACCGTGATCCGCGATGATGAGCGCCTGACCACCGACACTGTGAAGGGTTGAAAGGATCTCACCCAAACAGGTATCCACGGTCTCTACCGCCTTCACACCTGCCTCAACAACACCGGTGTGTCCTACCATGTCGCAGTTTGCAAAATTAACCACAATCAATCCGTACTTGTTTGCGCGCAGCCCTTCGACCACCAGCTCGGTTACGCCATGCGCGCTCATCTCAGGCTTCAAATCGTAGGTCTTCACATCCCGAGGAGATGGCACCATGTGCCGGTCCTCTCCCTTGTATGGATCCTCGATGCCGCCGTTTAAAAAATAGGTGACGTGTGGATACTTCTCTGTCTCAGCAACTCGGAGCTGATTAATCCCCGCGTTTGCAACCACTTCGCCGATATGATTCTTGATATCAACCTGTGGAAAGAGAACAGGAAGGTGAAACGTTGCGTCGTACTCGGTAAAACACAACACTCGTTCCGGCGCAGGAATGGGCGCTGTCCTTGCAAAGCCTGAGAAGTCTCGCGAGCAGAGTGCTGCTACGATCTCACGCATCCGGTCTGCGCGGAAATTATAGAATACAAAGCCATCATCAGCTGCGATCGGCTTTGCAGAGAGCACGGCCGGCTCAAGAAATTCATCTGTAACTCCTCTCGCATATGAATCCGCAACGTACGCATCGATGCTCGTAATAGTCTCCCCTTCACCGAGCGCTATCGCTTTGTATGCGCTCTCTACTCGTTCCCAGCGCTTATCTCGATCCATGGCAAAGAAGCGGCCTGAGATCGTACTCACAGCGCAACGTGGAAATTGCTCGATGTACTGCTGCAGCTCCTTCACATCACTCTGGAATGCAGAGGGCGAGACATCTCGTCCATCGCTGATGAGGTGAAGCGCAATCGTGGCAGACGTGTTGTCCTGTGAGAGCCGCGAAAGGAGGAGCTTTAGGTGTTCCAGGTGCGAATGCACGCCGCCCGTGCTGTAGAGTCCGACAACGTGAATCGTCTTCGAGTCCTTGGTTGAGGAAAGAAACGTCTGATACTCGGCCGAATTGTGAAGATATGGCCCAGATAAAGCGCGACTGATTCGCAAAAGCCACTGCTCAACGCAGCGACCAGCGCCGATGTTGAGGTGCCCTACTTCTGAGTTACCCATCTGTCCGTCAGGAAGACCTACAGCCTCTCCGAACGTTGTCAGTGTCGAATGTGGATATTTTGCCAGAAGTCCGTCAAGAATCGGCTTCTTGGCGAGAGCTACCGCGTTACCGACCGGGTTGGGATTAAGACCGAAGCCATCAAGGATGCAGAGAAGGGTAGGTTTTGTCATACAGGTTCAAAAGCTAAACGACCACGATCCCACGAGATCTCGTTACCGGCACCGGGGGAACGCCCTCGGCAGTGTCGCTTGGTTTTCCGTTTTGAGCAAGGCGAGGGCCCGTGTGCGGGGCTCGCCTTCTGGTTGAGCGAGTCCCGGAAACTTTTCGGTACCCCAACCCGAACCCTAAGAGGTGACCTCAGCGATACTATCATATCCTGAACCCTCATGTTCTTGGCTCGCCGGGACCCTTGAGATCCTGCTACCGAAGGAGTGTCTCGTGTGCGGGCGTCCCCTGCGTGGAAGGACCCTCTGTTTTCGGTGCACGCCTCCCCTGCCGAGCCTGGAGGGTTGCCTTAGCGGTCGGTGTCCACACTGTTTCGACCCAGTGAGTCTTACTGACGAACTCTGCCCTGCATGTTCAATCTTTCCTCTTTCCTGTGATTCGACTCGCTACCTCTGGAACTACGGAGGCCTGGCGCGAGATCTCATCCGCAGCATGAAGTATCGCCCCAGCATTCGGCTCGCGCGGCTGGGCGGCACACTCTTAGCACAAGCAATTCCGCACCTGCTTCCCCACCGGGAGTGGGATCTGATTGTCCCCGTTCCTTCCTCCGCGCAAACCTATCGGAAGCGCCTCTTTCATCCGTGCGAAGAGATGGCTCACGCGATCGCCGGCTCTCTCCATCTCCCGGTAAAATTAATTCTTACTCATGACCGCAAGCGCCCACCTCAAGCAAAGCTTCTTCACGATGCGAGACTTCGGAACCTCCGGGGCCTCTTCTCGGTCACGCGAAGTCGGTCTGCTAATGGAGCGCGAATTCTTCTCGTTGAAGACGTCATCACCACCGGCGCGACGATTGCAGCAGCAACGCATACCTTGAAGCAAGCGGGTGCGCTCCGAGTTGATGTTATTGCCTTAGCTCGCTCGCAATCGTGGCTACGATTTCGGGAACGAGTTACGCACGTATTCACCCCGAAAACAGCCCAAAAAACTCAGCGCTAACCCGATGGACCCCCACACCATCCAGTGGTACCCTTAGCGCCATGACCAATGTAATGCCGGAACAATCGCTCACCCGCTTCCTTGAGATAATCTCTAAGCTCCGAGATCCTAACGGCGGGTGCCCGTGGGATATCAAGCAGACCTTTCAGTCGCTTAAGCCCCTGATCATCGAGGAGGCGTACGAGGTAGCAGATGCGGTCGATTCCAGCGAAGCCGCTGTGAAAGAGGAGCTTGGCGATCTACTCTCGCTGATCGCCCTGTTCTCTCAGATCGGAGCTGAGCGCGCCTCGTTTTCCTTTGGTTCAGTTCTCGACGGAATCTCGGACAAACTTGTGCGGCGGCATCCCCATGTATTCGGTGATGTAAAGGTCTCTGGCACCGAGGAGGTCCTCAAGAACTGGGAGCAAATCAAGCAGCAGGAGCGTGCGCAAGACTCCAAGGCCGAGAAGGGGCTCCTTGATGGACTTCCCCGATCACTGCCGGCACTGCAGAAGGCTCACCAGATCGGAGAGCGCTGCGCCCGGGTCGGATTTGATTGGGGCACGAAGGAGGGCGTAGCCGAGAAGGTTCAGGAGGAGTTGGGAGAGTTCCTGCAGGAACTCTCGCCAACGCTCTTGGACCCTAAATCTAAGGAGAGGGCGATCGACTCGGACCGAGTTTTTGAAGAGTTTGGAGACCTCCTTTTTACCCTCGCCCAATACAGCCGCCACCTCGGGTTTAGTGCCGAGGAGGCCCTTGCAGCCGCGAATAACAAGTTTACGAAGCGCTTCAAGCTCGTCGAAGGGTACGCCAAGGCTGACCACGGCTCGAAGCCCCTAGGGGACCTCGGGCAAGAGGTGCTTGAAGGGCTCTGGCAGCGGGCCAAGGCAGAAGCGGCTTCAAAATAGGCCCCTGAATCTTCTATCTTGCTGAATTTGCGCGACGAACGTGCAATCGTACGGGCTCCTTACTTGAGCAAAGCACGCCCCTGGTATAGCATCCGGGCGTTCGTTAATTCGCCCTCGGACTGAAGTTAAGGGTTTAAATAAGAGACACTATGCTGAACGCTATGAAGAAAGAATCCGCTGATTACAAGGTAGCTGATATCTCGCTCGCCGAGTGGGGACGCAAAGAGATAGAGATCGCAGAGAAAGAGATGCCAGGTCTTATGGCGCTCCGTGAGGAATACGGCAAGCAAAAGCCGTTGAAGGGCGCACGCATCGCTGGCTCGCTCCACATGACGATCCAAACAGCTGTTTTGATTGAGACCCTGATCGAACTCGGCGCTGAGGTTCGTTGGTCGAGCTGCAACATTTTTTCAACCCAGGATCACGCAGCAGCAGCGATTGCAGCAGCAGGCATTCCTGTATTCGCTTGGAAGGGCGAGACTGCGGAGGAGTACGATTGGTGCTTAGAGCAGACCGTTATGTTTGGAGATAAGGGTCCAAACATGATCCTTGATGATGGTGGCGACCTCACCATCCTCATGCACACGAAGTATCCAGAGCTCATGAAGGACATCATCGGAATCTCCGAGGAGACAACGACTGGTGTGCATCGTCTCTATGAGATGATGAAGGCTGGAACGCTCAAGGCGCCCGCGTTCAATGTAAACGATTCCGTTACGAAGTCTAAGTTCGACAACCTCTACGGCTGCCGCGAGTCGCTTGCCGACGGCATTAAGCGTGCAACTGATGTAATGGTTGCGGGCAAGGTTGTTGTAGTTGCTGGTTACGGTGACGTAGGCAAAGGAAGCGCTCAGTCGATGCGGAACCTCGGCGCACGCGTTCTGATTACTGAGATCGATCCGATCTGCGCACTTCAAGCAGCGATGGAAGGCTATCAGGTTGTAACAATGGAGACAGCTGCGCCAATAGCAGACATCTTTGTTACAGCAACAGGCAACGTTAACATCATCAACGAGAAGCACTTCAAGGCGATGAAGGACGAGGCTATCGTGTGCAACATCGGCCACTTCGATAACGAGATCGATATGGCGTGGCTCAACACGAACACGAAGAAGGTTACCGTTAAGCCACAGGTTGACAAGCACGTATTCTCTGATGGCCGATCACTGATCGTGCTTGCAGAGGGACGCCTTGTAAATCTCGGATGCGCTACGGGCCACCCAAGCTTCGTAATGTCGACATCCTTTACAAACCAAACTCTTGCTCAGATCGAGCTCTACACTAAGAAGGGCCAATACGCAGTAGGTGTATACGTACTTCCGAAGGTACTCGACGAGAAGGTTGCTCGTTTGCACCTCAAGAAGCTTGGCGTTGAACTCACAGAGATGACGGATACTCAGAGCAAGTACCTCGGTCTCGCCAAGAGCGGTCCGTACAAGCCGGAGCACTATCGGTACTAAGCTTATATAGACCGAGTAGGGCCCGCTGGTCGTTGCTACGCGCAATGGCCAGCGGGTTTTTGTTTTTGAGTTCTTCCCCACCCCTCCCTATCCCTCATCCTCATCCTCATCCTTATCCTAATCTTGCACCTGCACCGGTTTCCTCATTCTCATCCAGTTATCTGGTTGAGCCGATGGGTGGCCCATTGATTTGGGCTTCGGTTTGGCTTCGGCAATTTCGGGGCTGTTCATAACCCCGAAACTTCTCGTGGGTAAACGTACTGAAGGGCAACAAGCCCCCAGATCTGTTCGGATGACGATGAGGAACCCGGTGCAGGTGCATGAGGAGGAGAAGGATACAGAGGATGACTAGGATGCCCCTGTGCAGCATTACTTTGCAGATAACACCCTGATTACTCTACAATTTGCCTTATGCTCCGTGCGAGGACGCTCGAAGCATAACTACCTATATGTTCGGCGTAAGACCTTCATACTATCCGATGTATCGCGCCCCGCGCTTTGGCCCCTTCTCTGGTGGATTAATCGGATCCGCTCTTCTCATGTGCGGGCTACTCGCTATTGGGAACATGATCGCTCCCCAAGCGGTCGAGCAACTGTTACCAAATTGGAAAGCAAAGTTCGGGCTCTTTCTCCCGATCGGCGTCGCACTCGGATTTGCCCGTTCAGTGTGGCGACTTATCATTCCGATCTGTGCCCTTACCTTCTGGCTCATAGCCCTGTTTGCTGTATTTCAACCCCACATTCCAAAAAACATCCCTTCCCTTCATGCCGCTTTAGGCAATGAAACTCCAAGTGCAGAAACACAGCAAAAACCGCCATCTAATCCGGTAATGCGCCCGAGTTCTCCTGCTCTTCCGGATGCTGCCTACTTTCCACCTCAGAGAGCAAAGAACCCTTTAAGTAATCTTCCGCTACCTGAAGCCATTAAGAAGCTGTTTCGTTAATTCCCAGTCTGGGTACAAAATCACAAAACAAACATACCGATCCCCGCCACAAACATCATCACTGCTGCGAAAGCAACTACGATGATTGAGAGTCGAGAGCTTGGATACCCGCGCATAATCGCGCTATCCCGCGCTATCGAAACAATCCCGACAAGGAGGAATGGCGCGACCAGTCCGTTTATTACGGCGGTCCAAAATAAGGCTTGAATCGGATTTATTCGAAGCAGGCTGAGCAGCATTCCAACACCGATGGCAACAACCATAACAGTATAGAATCGAGGTGCCGCATCGAACTTCTCATCGAGGCCCTGTTTCCAACGAAAGACATCGGCGAGCGCATACGCGGCCGAACCCGCTAACGTTGGAATAGCGAGGCAACCAACCCCGATAATTCCAGCAGCAAAGAGCGTAGACGCGAGATCGCCAGCAAGGGGCCGCAATGCCAGAGCAGCGTCTTTCGAGGATTGTATATCAAAGATGCCGGCTCGATGCAGTGTTGCTGCGGTGGTTAGAATAATAAAGTACATCACTACATTCGAGAAAAAAGTACCAACGCCAACATCGAGGCTACGATCGAAGATCCGTTGCCGGTTAAGCCCCGCGCTGTGCTGCGTCCCATTCCTTTCTAATAGTCGCTCATCTTCAACCTCTTCAGATGCCTGCCAAAAAAAGAGGTACGGACTAATCGTTGTGCCCAGAATCGCCACCAAGGTTGCCCACCCCATAGAGCTGCTCGGAATGGAGGGAACAAACGTATCAAACAGAGCAGCGGGCCAATCGATATCCACTAAGAAAGCCGTAATGACATACACGAACAAGGTACAAACGAGCCACTTTAAAAACCGCTCAATCTGCTCAAAACGCAGAACTATTGTCGCATACGAGATCCCCATCCCGAGCGGCGCCACAAAGAGCTCGGAGGGGACGCCACTTAATACCTCCAGCGCATCACTCATTCCGGCTAAATCAGCCCCGATATTCATCGTGTTCGCAAGTAAGAGTGCCCCCGCCGCAATGAGCACGACCGGACGCGAATATTTCTTTTCAAGAGCCCCAGCTAATCCGAGCCCGGTTGCCATCCCGATCCGAGCGCACATCATCTGAACAGCAGCCATCAGGGGCCACGTTAAAAAGGCCGTCCAAAGTAGTGATGTGCCGAGCTGGGCCCCCGCGATAGAGTAGGTTGCAATACCCGACGGATCGTCATCTGCGGCCCCGGTTATCACCCCCGGCCCCAGGGAGCGCGCCAGGCGAATCTGTAGCTTCTGCGGGGTCTTGTCGTCGCTGAGGGACATGCGTGCAGTGTATATCACCTGCTCTGGAACCCCGCCAACAATCGAATTTCCCTGGTTTTTAACGTAATGGCTGATAGTGTCCCGACCTATCCGTTTCGGACTTCATCGCAAAACCACGGCTTAATTTCTCCTCGATTAGCACCCTGACCCGATATATTCTAATGAGGATGCGCGCTTATCTCGCTCCTTTGTATACCCCAGACCCTGAAGTTGAGTCGCAGACCCGCGAGCAGGCTCTAGCCGCTTGGAAGGAACCCCCTCCATGGGGCGGCCAGTGGCGAGACTTTTTCGCAAGCTTTAAGCGCAGCGTCGCTCTCAACCAGCCAGGCGCTACCGTAACAGACCTCTGGGGCTGGACCTCGGGCAACACGCCTTCAACGGTGCCCGATATCCGAGATGCCGTTCAAAACGCTCTCACCAGTGGACTGGTTGTTCGAATACTTGATGAACAACCAGATGGCACCCGAGAGTATTATGGCTTAAATCCTGAGTCGTGGGTGCTTTCGCAGATCATGGATACGCCTACCGAGATGGTTCTACCCCAAGCGCAGGAGGAGAAAATTCAGGCAGTTCGACAGTTCGCGCAGCTCTCATATAATAACCTGGCCATTGAATGCGGATTCGAATCTGCAAGTCGGCTCAGTGCCGATACTATCTTGGATTTTTTTGCGCAGGGCCCCTACAGCCTTACTGAGATGTATCAGTCATCCGCTCTGTACCCCGATCAGGTAGTGTCTTTTCATTTTGGGGTGAGAAGCTTCATAGATGCGATCATAGACCAAGCTATGAATTCTGGAGTCCTTGTCGTCCGATCAGGCGAGCAAGGCCGCGAAATGTATTCCTTAGTTCCCGGAATTACCGACATCCTGAGGAGTCCTTTGGTCGCGTAGATGTCAGCTCTCTGTTCGCTTCGCGGCCCGAACGCCTCATCATGATTGAGAGCCAGATGTATTAAAAAGGGTCTTCGACGTTTTTAGTGGGTGCTTTTTGATGATATCGGGCCGTTCACGTGCACCTGCTCGTGCACGTAATAACCTCGTTTTTAGCTGGAAACTCAGCGGGTTATGCCGTAGCTCTGCCCCGCTACTACCCACTAATTCCGTCGATGAGCCATTAAAAATAATTAATCCCCATCGCCTCGCGCGCTTCGCGCATGTTCCGCGCGACAACCTCACGCGCTCTTTCAGTGCCCTCTTTTAGAATCTGCAATACCGCGCCTTTATCTTTCGCAAACTCTGCCCGCCGCGCCCGAATTGGCGACAGAAACTCCTCAAGAACTTCACGAAGCCGTTGCTTGACGACACCATCACCGAGTCCACCACGTTGATAGTGGGCTTTCATCTCTTCGAGTCGAGCCCGGTCTGGATCGAAAACATCGAGGTAGGCAAAAACGGGGTTGCCCTCTACTCTGCCTGGATCCTCAACACGCAGGTGATTCGGGTCAGTGAACATCCCCTTAATTTTTTGTGCTACTGTCTTCTCATCATCAGAGAGGTAAATTGCATTATTGAGAGATTTGCTCATCTTTGAGTTTCCATCGAGACCCGGCAAGAGACCACCCGAGGGCACCAGCGCTTTGCACTCCGTAAAGACAGTATGCTTATAGATGCGATTAAAATTCCGCACGAGATCGTTCGTCTGCTCAATCATCGGCACCTGATCCTCACCAACCGGCACCACCGTTGCCTTAAACTGGCTGATATCGGCAGCCTGGTTAACTGGATAGGTCAGAAATCCTACCGGCACTCCTTCATCGTACCCCTTCTGTCTCATCTCGGTCTTTACGGTCGGGTTGCGCTGCAGGCGCCCGAGATTCACAAGGTTTAAATAATACAGGGTAAGCTCAGCTGTTTCAGGGATCCCTGATGCGACGTAAATAGTTGAGAGCTTCGGATCAATGCCCACGGCGAGGTAATCGAGCATCACCTCAAGGACGCTGCGTGCGACTTTTTGGGGATCTTCAGCGTTATCGGTCAGTGCCTGTATATCGGCAATGAGGATGTACTGGGTGCACTGCGATTGGTATCTAACTCGCGCCTTCAATGATCCGTGGTAGTGCCCAACGTGCAATGGTCCAGTAGGGCGATCTCCGGTTAAAATAATGTCGCTCTTGGATGGCGTGAATTCGTGAATAATGACCGACGACTCTGACCGCTCACTCATACGCTCTTCTCTGATTTACTCACAAATCTGGTGAAGATTTAACTGTAGCAATTCGTTCGGTGTGAGTAAATCCGAGACTGCCAGGTGTTACCGCGCCATAAGTCGGAACGCTACGCCGACAGCAAATCACTCTGGAGCAGATCGATCAGCCCATCAAACGACCCGTTTGACATCACACAGATGACCTCCCGCACCGCTGATGATGCGGCATCGCGATTAATGCCCTTCCACACGTGTTCCCGAATCTGCGCAACATCGTCAAGACACACCGATGGTACACCTGAGTCGCTAACATTTTTACTCAGATCTGATACGTCGATTAGTTCAAGACCCGCATCAACTGCACGCGCTACCACGTTTTTGAAGACGACCGAGTTCGCTTTTTGAAACGCTCGCACGTACTCCTCTTGGAATACCTTACGACGCGAGGTATTGGATCGGGGCTCAAAGATTGCCCACAGACGCGCATTCGGAAATGCCTCTCGAATCGCATCAACCGTCTGGGCAACCGCAGTCGGATGATGCGCAAAATCTTCTACCAACACGACCCCATTCTTCGACGCACGAACCTCTTGGCGACGCTTTACAGAGCGGAACTCACCCAAGAATTGAATCGTTTTTTTGAGATCAAGACCTACTACGTGGGAAACAAGTAGCCCCGCAAGAGCGTTGCGAGCGTTGTATTCTCCCACCATTGGAAGGGTAAAGGTGACTTGACCTAAACCAGCGCCCTGTACTGTGATACGCTGCGAGAGTCCTTCCACGATCCGCTCGGTAATAACACAATCTGATTCCGGATCCCTTCCAAACGTGATAATCCGGCAGGCGGCGCTCGAACGCCACTGTGCTACAAGCCGCTTAACGATCGGAAAGTCGATGCAGCAGATCGCGGTATTCTCGGCCCTCAACGAAGTCACAAGGTTGGCAAACTCACGCTCTATCGCCTCTACATTGGCGTATATGTCAGCGTGGTCATACTCAATCGCATTCACTACCACCGTGTCGGGGGTATAAAATGAAAATTTCGGCACCTTAGCAAAAAAAGCACTGTCGTATTCGTCACCCTCGACAACCGAGAAACGGCCCTGCCCTACCGCCAGGCTCTGTGGCAATCCTTGAGCGACGCCGCCGACAAAGTATGAGGGACTCTCGCCGTGTTGCAGAAGAAGAGTCGCTATGAGTGCCGTTGTTGTTGATTTTCCGTGGGTGCCCGTAACAACAATCGAATGCTTACCAGCAATCGCCACCTCCTGCAGAATCTTTGGGAAACAGGTATAGGGGAGATTCGTATTCTCAACGACATCGACCTCAGGATTTCCGTAACTAATAGAGTTGCCGATTACAACCAGGTCAGCATCAACCGGAACATGCTCTGCCAGGTATCCGGTTTTTACCTGTACGGAAGATTTCGCGAGAAGACTCTTCATCGGTTCCCAGAAATCCCTATCGCTTCCCGAAACCTCGAAGCCCCTCTCGGAGAGCGCGATGGAGATCTGCGCCATCGCCACACCACACACGCCGATAACATGAATCTTTGCTCCGGGACGCAGGGTGTGCAGGCTCGTGGTTCGGGCCACGGAGAAAAAATCTTTGGGCATCGAGGCTCCGCTAGTTAAACATCATCGGATACAGCAGCTTGAACCGTGGGATCTGAACTGTAAAGAAGCCCCCTGTTTTTCTGCTAAAAATATAGGTGCCGTACATCGCTCCGATTGGGTCCTGAATAACCGTTGAGCTCGTATATTCGAACGAACCACCGGGCTCAAGCACTGGCTGCACTCCAACAACGCCCGGACCCTGCACCTCATTAATCTGCTCACCTGCGGATTCGATGAACCAGTGTCGTTCCAGAAGCTGCACCGTGGCAGTCGACTTGTTCTCTATGCGGATGGCGTACGCGAATACGTAGCAGTTGTCTGAAGGAGAAGACTCCTCCATGATCGGAGAGGGCTCAACGTGAACCGTAATTTGGGCTGTGGTTTCGGTGAAAGTGCTCACAATTCTTATTTTATACGAGGTTTTGCGGGCTGAAAAGGATGTTATCGGGCCTGGATTCCCATTGGGCCCAGAGTGCGCTACATAACCCCCAATGCTTTCAACCCTGCGTCCCTTAAAACGGTATCGAGATGAGATCGACCTCCACCTGCTAGCGCCCGAGATCCGCAAGGCGTGGCGCAGCGTAAGCCATACCCTTCACTGGGGCCCCTTCCGCTCCCTCAAGCGGTGCGAGGCTATTCGGGCGATTCGGGCCACAACGGTTTCACTGGATGGAGATGCCGTCAGTGCAAACCTGTCCCCAAACGCAGACACAACTACCCTTGAGGCCTTGTGCCGAACCGTGCTTCCGTGGCGAGTCGGCCCCTACAAGCTCGGAGAGCTCTTCATCGACTCGGAGTGGCGCTCTTCGATGAAATGGGGGCGGATTAGCCCCCTGCTGGGCCCTGTGGCTGAAAAACGGATAGCTGATGTGGGGTGCAGCAACGGCTATTTTCTCTTTAAGCTCTCACATCAGAAGCCACAGCTCGCCCTTGGATTCGATCCAATCGATAGATGCTGGCTACAGTTTTCCATCCTACAATCAATTATTCGATCGCCTCACATCGGTTTTGTTCCAGCCGGCATCACCTCTCTCGATGCATTTCCAAATTTCTTTGATCTCATGCTCTGCATGGGAGTTATCTATCACCAACGAGATCCCTTTCTGGCTTGCAAAAAGTTATTCCATGCACTCAAACCAGGCGGCAGGGTCGTTTTGGAGAGCCTCGTCATCGATACACCAGGCTCCCACCTCCTCATCCCCGAGGAGCGCTACGCCAAAATGAGAAACGCCTGGATCATACCAACAGCGGACGCACTCGCAGCTCTCCTAAAGCGCGCTGGGTTTAAAAATACGGAGATTCACCGTTTTGGCCCTCTTACTACGGCAGAGCAACGCCGCACGGATTGGGCGCGGTTTGAGAGTTTGGCAGATTTTCTCGATCCGAATGATCCTTCTAAGACGATCGAGGGGTATCCCGCCCCTCACACTGCTGCAGTTGTAGCCAGCAAGCCGTAGGAGTATCCCAGCATTACTCGCTTAGATGGCAAAAACTGACGACATATTTCAGAGATAGTCCTCCGCCTCACATAGTTAACTACGGTGCTACTTTGCACCGACTACCCATATCATCCCACCACTATTCTTCAGCCCTTGAGCAGTTTGGGATAGACTGTTACAACCCGACATACCTTCTGAATGTAGTTATGTAGCGAAACATGTCGCCCTTAGCCCGGATTTTTCATGAAACTGCGTCGCGAGAGCGCCGAGAGTGGTGATTCTTCGGGCCCGAAGGGCAAATTCAAAAAAGTATCTGCAGGGCGGACTCGTATCGAGATACCTTCCGGTCTGAAGATAGTTATTTGGGCAGATGAGCAGCGGGATTCGCATGACTCTTCGCCTCAGCATACGCCCTTTTATCTGCCCGAAACTCTTTAAAGGGTCTTCGACGTTTTTAGTGGGTGCTTTTTGATGATATCGGGCCGTGAACGTGCACGAGCACGTAAGAACCTCGCTTTTAGCTGGAACCTCAGCAGTTATGCCGTAGCTCTGCCCGTTACTACCAACTAATTCCGTCGATGAGCCACAATCTTTTTAGTGTGAACTCCCTGGAGCAGTAGCCACGGTACGAGGCTACAAAATTCCTCTGGCGAGTGTACTCGATTATGTGCGGGTAACCCTGCAGTGGACTCTGCACCTCTTTCTGAAACTCGTCATGATAGCAAACGGCGGGGTTTTTTATCGCTCTATCACCCGAATATAACCCTGGTAGTGGAGAGGCAATCGTGACTGAGGGTCTAAGTGGCGCTCGATACTGCGCCTGAGCCGTTTGAAGCCGCAGGTACTCCAAGAACTGGGGGCTGCCAAGCATCAGTACGTCATTTCACTGCGTACGAATTGCCGATCGTATTTTCTTCTTCTTTTAGGGCTTCGTAGGCTTAGCGACGGAAAGCTCATACGTTCCGCCATTCAGATAATCAAGCCTAAGTCGCGCCCCCTTGAAGTCTACGCTTTCCACATTTGTTGCCTCTTGGCATCCGACTACATGAACGTAGTGTCCGATGCGCGTAGCAGCCAGGGTTAATTGATTAACAAGATTGGAGGGCAGGCCCGCTCCCCCTTCGCCTGAGAAGCACGAGATGAAGCCAATGCTCCCGTGCGGTCGAACGAGCTTCGCTATCTTCTCTAACACTGGCCCGTCAGCGCCCGAAAGACAAAGATCACCCAGCGCTTGCGTATCAGATTGTTGAGCACGTCGAATGGCGCTTGAATACCCCAACTCAACCAGGGCTTCACCCCTAACGGATACCTGCCCGCCGTGACCAGCGATTATTAGACCATCAGCCCCGCGACCAAGAACGGACTTCACACATTGCCCATCTTTTAGGATCTCTGAGCAGCTTCCGGTCTGAAAATAGACAACATTGATCCCCTGGCTCATCGCGGTCTCAATGACGGTATTTACGCTGCTAAACGCTCCGTTAGCATCTCCGTCTGATGTACACACCATGAGAATTCGATCGCCGAACTGCGCGCGGTCTCCAACATCAAGCCGCCTGCGGTTTTCCACGATCTCCAGTAACGCCAGCGGCGAAACTCGGAATGGATTATCGATCGAATACTTCCCGACCGCGCTCCGCAGGGCATCTGCATAGAGCCTGCCAAGATAGGCCATATTCGAGTATTGCTCGCCCGAGAGCTTCTCCTTATCAGATGCAGCGTCTAAGCCCTCTGCAATACGCCCCACAACTTCGTGGCGTTCGGCTGGCGGAAGGTACTGAAAGGCTCGCGATAGGTGATCGAGTCGCGTTGACATGCCGGAATCTGACTTCAAGAGCCGATGAGCTATGCGCTCGCAGTCGGCCGGGTCGTCTATGCAGAGACCTTCAAGGTGTAGGGACTTCTTTCCTTCACGGGGAATTCGCTGTACGAGCGGGATATCGATTCTTCTTCCCTCTTGAAGGTTTCGTACCTCACGCTCTCCTTCACTGCAATTAAGCGCGATCAAAGTCCTCTCATCAACATGAAAACATCTCGCGAGGTACCACAGCGTCTGGCCCTTTTGCAGTTCAACGAAGACCGGAGCGGGATCGATTGTCGGGTCCCGATCAATATCAGGAATAGCGTGCGTATCTGGAATGCCTACCAGATGAGAGCCTGGAACAAGAGTTGTGCTAGGGTGGACCCCATTCATCACCAGCATCCGCTCAATAGGTGCCCCATTACCTATGATGCGATTGGCGATTTTCTCAAGCGAGTTTTGGACCACCACCATGCGGTGTTCTGCATCAGATGCCGTGAACGGGACGACACTAGGCATTTGAAGCTCGGTACGGCTCGTAGGTTCGGTCTTCGCGCCGGCCGGAGGAATAGAGGGAAGACTCGCATCGGGCGCCGCACGATCAACTTTGTCGCAGGATACCAACGCAACTGATGCAGCTGCGATCTTCAGGGCATGTTGTACGCGGGAGAATAGTTCCATAACGGCTAGTCGCTTGAGGCTTTACGTCGCCCCAGCTAGTTATGACAAAAAACCCCGGATTGGTAACACTTACTACCCAACCCATTGAAACGACTCAGCTCAGAATCCTGGCACATGCAGCCAGCCACTTTCACCGCCGGATGTAAGGCGCGATCAGAAAGAAGATAGAGGAGTAGGCGCTAAGCCTTACGGATCCTAGCACTAACTGCTTCCGCGAACTTACCAACGAGTTGACTTAAAGCAGCTACGTTCGAATCTGGTGAATTCTTCTCCGCTCTCTGGGTAAATTCCATTACCTCAAGGGGAGCACCCCGCAAGGCCTCGGAGCTTGTCGCGACAGCCCACCGGACTTTAAGCACCGCATCTCCGCGATCACTTACATCAAATTGCATTACCTCACACTGGAGCTGATACGTAGCTGGACGCAACTCGTAGGTATTGGCTGGAAAAACATTACTGCTCTGCAGGTTGTGGGCGATGTTATCTACGAGAACCCGCGTAAAATTTCGATCGAGATCTTCAGCCCAACGATCGTACTCCAGCCGGTCAATGACATTTCCATTCGAGCGAACGAGCATACGCGGATCGTCTAAGTACTGAGGAAACCCAATCGAAGAGATTGCGATGCTAATCCCAGTTGGCGACAATGCTTCCGCACCCTCACTGCGCTGCGATGTTAATGCGTAGAAGGTTGAATTCGGAGACCGAAAGCACCCCACTGACAGCACCAATATACCAAGTGCGAGCAATTGAGAATTGCGTATCATCGTTTCCTCACCGTTTACCGCGTAGCAGAGCTTCAGGGTGCTCCTCAAGGGCATCCGCCAACCGTCGCAACGAACGCGCCGACTCCGAAAACTGGTCTAATGCCGCCGATGCTTTGCCGGTTAACGGAGCTCCCTCTTGCAACGTTTTCTGCACGGACTGCAGAGTTGCTGAGATCTGGTCTATGACCGCTTTAAACTCCTTCAAAATGCCCTCGCTTTGGTCATCGATGTGCGAAGCTAGCGTGCGGACTTCGATCAACATTGAATTCACATTTTTGATCGCACTGCTGAGGTCATCAGACGAAAGAAGAGTATCAAGCTTCTCCAGAGCGGTAACCGTCTTGTTTACCAACTCAGAGATAGGGATGTTTTGCAGGGTCTCCTGCAACTTCTCAAGTGGAGATGGAGCTGTTGGAATCTCTGGGTAGTCCTCATCATCAACTGCCATTAGCTTAATCGGCACGTTCGGCATGAAGTCGAGTTGCACGAAAAGCTGGCCAGTCACAATACTATCGAGCGCAAGTTGAGCTCGCAGCCCACGCTCTACGAGCCGCTGCACCAGATCGGGCCCCTCGTTGTGACCGTGTTGCTCCTTGCGGGTGGTTATCCCTTGCACTGAATCGGTATCTAGTTCTAGCAGGACAGGGATAATCAACTCATCACGATCTGCCTTGTAGACGATAGAAACATCTTTTACCTTTCCGACCGGCGCGCCTCGGAAGCTTACGGGTGCACCAACTGCGAGCCCCTTCACCGATCCACTAAAGAACGAGATATACGTCTCAGTATTCTCAAAGAACTTTCCACGACCGAAGAACAGCACTGCTGCAGCTACAATAGCCGCAGCGCCGATAACGAACGATCCGATCCAAGCATAGCGTGGTTCTTTACTCATAGTCTCTTCAGGCCTCGCGCTCGCCTCGGGTTAAAAAGCGGATTATCCGTGAGTCCTTTGAATGTTCAAGGAGTTCCCGCGGAGAACCCGTCGCTACCATAGTCCTCGAATCCGCATCGAGAAACACTGAATTAGTTCCTATGGCGAATATACTTGGCAACTCGTGAGTCACCACAACAATGGTCGCCCCAAGACCACGATTAAGCTCAAGGATCAGATCATCGAGCAGCTTTGAGCTAATCGGATCGAGCCCTGCAGAAGGCTCATCGAAGAAGAGAACTTCTGGATCGAGCGCCATAGCTCGCGCTAAACCGGCCCTCTTCTGCATACCACCACTTATCTCCGAGGGGTAGTAGTCCTCGAAACCGGAGAGTCCAACAAGTGCAAGTTTGTAGCTTGCAACCTCACGGATTCGACCCTCTGAGTAGCTCGTATACTGTCGAAGCGGCATCGCGACGTTCTCGGCTAACGTCATAGAGGTCCACAAAGCCCCTTTTTGATAGAGGATTCCGATCCGGCGTAGCAGCGTCTCGCGCTCTGCGATTGATGAGTCCCAGAAACTCTTTCCCGCAAAGAGAACTCGGCCGGCATAGGGCTGCACCAACCCGATCAGGTGCTTGAGCAGGGTGCTCTTACCGCACCCGCTTCCACCCATAACGACAAAGATATCACCCCGATTAACCGTGAAGGTGAGATCCTTTTGGATAAGGAAGTCCCCGTACTTCATCGTCAGGTTTTCAACCACTATGTGCGGAGTTGTGTTCATCATCGCTCTACAGACCGATTAACTCCGTGATGATGGCGAAGAGTGCATCGGCGAGTACTATCGCCACGATCCCCGAAACAACCGCCGATGTCACGGCAATACCGACCGCGGAGGCGCTTCGACCACATCGAATACCACTAATACAACCAGCTATCGCAATGAGTACCCCAAAGATGCAGCTCTTAAAAACGCCAAGCCATACATCGGAGAGCTGAACTGCCGTTTGTGCCTGGTGAAAATACTGCAAGAGCGAAATGTTCATCGTCAGTGCGGAGACAAAAGCGCCACCCGCGATACCAAGCAGGTCGGCATAGATGCAGAGAAGCGGCATCATGACTATCAGCGCAAGCACTCGAGGTACTACCAGGTACTGCATTGGAGAGATGCCGAAGGTGCGGAGCGCGTCGATCTCTTCATTTACCTGCATGGTACCAAGCTGCGCCGCGAATGCAGCGCCGGTGCGCCCCGCCATGATAACGCCGGCCATCACCGCACCCATCTCC
This sequence comes from Bdellovibrionota bacterium, assembly GCA_044344945.1. GTDB lineage: Bacteria > Bdellovibrionota_C > UBA2361 > UBA2361 > OMII01 > OMII01. Next base: position 29,932 of record JBIJBZ010000008.1, read on the forward strand.
CGGAGCATGGCGACACTGACTAGATTCGCGACATAGATCTGAGCCCCAAATTGGCGTAGCTGCTGCGCGCCGATAAAGGCCAAAATTATACCCACTAACGTGCTAATGAGTGTCACGATCGGTAGTGCACCGGGTCCGCATTCATCGATCGTAAGCCAGATATCACGCACAGGCACCCGCGCCTTGCGACGCACAAAAAGCCACAGCGCGACGGTGAGCTCTCCGATGAATGCGAACCACGCCTCTATATCCTTTCCAATCGCAACGGTCGCGCGACCTACGGTAACGACGAAGCTATCGCGTGTTGATTCCCGACGAGCACCACTACGCTCCGGCACTGAGAGCGCTAAATTGAGCAGTCGGGCAAGTGCCTGCGGGACGCCACTACTATCGAGCTGCAATCCCCGCTGGCTACATTCCCGAGCGACAGTAAAGAACCACGCTAGAAGGGTAGAGTCTGGCTCGGCTACACCTTCCACCGATAGAACAACGCGAGTGTGAGCTTTTGCAGTCGAGAGTGCTGTCAGCACGGCGTTCGTGCCGTCATTCGTCGGCGCCTCGGCCTGAGCGTGAGTCACCACCAGCAGAGAGCTGTCCGATTGGAACTGGTAGGTAGCAAAGAAAAACATGGTGACTAATCGCCCCTCGGCGCAGCTCAATGTGTAGCAGGGTGGTGAAAAAAGGTTCCGTTGTGAGCATTTTGAGAGTTTTGACGAAACAAGGCGGAGACTACGAAAAAACCGGCAGCGTATCCTCCGAGATACGTTGAAGATTTTTTCGGTGGCTCCAACTAAGTTGCAGTCAAACTATCGAAATGCGCAACAGGAAGTCTTTTTTCACCACCCTGCTAGCACAACACGATCCCCCACACGGTACATGCCCGGGAACGTTCTTGAAAGGGGAATGTAGCGCGGCGTATCTCTGGGTTACGTCAAACTCTAATAATTAGCGCCCGTGAGAAGCTCCTCGATCGAGAGATTCAGCGCCTTGGCTAACTTTGCGATCGCACCGATGCTTATATTCTGCTTTCCATGCTCAACAGCACTTATGTACGCGCGGTCGAGATCCGATGATGTTGCAAGCTCTTGCTGACTAAGCCCGCGTAGCTTGCGATACTCGTGAATCGAGTGCCCTAATTTCCGCAGAAACAGCGCGAGCGCATTTTCAGGATTTAGTATTCCACACAACTGGCGTGCGGTCGTGACGGCCTCATGAGGATCAAATGCAACTCCATCGGCCTTCACAAGCTCTGCAAGAGCTGGCTGGTGGATGACCGCTGCCCCACCGAGCAAGACCTTCGGCGGCTCAGGAAGCTTCTTAAGCTGGGCAACTACATCTTGCGCCACAGGAACCAAGGACGAGAGAGAAACCGAGATACACACGAGGTGCGCACCCCTGGCTTTCGCATATGGGACCAGATGATCGGTGGGCACATTAGCGCCCAGAAAATCCACCTCCCACCCATCAACGACCAAAAAGTCTGCTACTGCCTGAGCTCCGATGAAGTGCTGGTCGCCTTCAACCGATGTGACCACCGCTTTGAGTCCGAGTTTGAGTCGTGTCTTCAGCATCCCCCGCAAGCGGGCCATCTCACGCAGGGTGATCTGAGTTGCGATGTGTTCCTGGGGAATCGAAACGTCGCCACGATGCCAGCGCGCTCCGATCTCAACTTGGGCCGGCATAAGAACTTCTAAATAGAGCTTTGAGGGGATAATTCCCGCAGCAAGCCCTTGGTCAATCACCTTCTGCGCCTGCTCGGCGCTCCCACCCAGGATGGCCTCGCAGTACCTCTGCTGTAGACCGGCAAGAATATCTGCTACCATGGCGCCCTCTTGAATCGTATTTATACAACATAAGTATGCCATGCGATGTATAAATACACCAGGGCGTTCGCAAGTTTGCAGCCCTGGTCATGCTAGCCTAGGCTCCTTACACCTGCCCCGGAAAAAACATGTGTTATCAATGTTTTAGGCGAGTGCAGTCCTTCACCCCGTCTTAGCACTTTTTGGGCAACGCTTTGTCGGAAATAGCCAATACCAGTCTTGTATGGATAAACGCGCGGAATACCTGCATACGCTTGGGCTTGGGCCTGACGCGACCTGGGAGGAGGTGACTCAGACCTACAAGGATCTGATGCGCGTCTGGCACCCAGACCGTTTTCCGTCGGATGAGAGGCTACGCAAGAAGGCCGAGCAGGAGAGTCAACGCATTAACCATGCAATGTCTGAGCTCAAGAAGTTGGGCAAGGAACCGCCAAAGAGGAGGAAGGCCGCATCTTCCCAAAACCAACGTGACACTGCAGTGCACTCTCAGACCAGCACTCAAGCTCACAGCGGATACGCGAATCACTTTTCGAATGCTCGTCCAGCCGAGGATCTCTCACGAGCCTCTTTTTCGTACGTTATCGCGCCTCTTCGCATACGGCAGAAACCTAGCACCTCCATTATGCGGACAATCTTTGCCGCCATCGTGTTTTACGCTGCCTGGACCTCTATGCATGAGCGACAACAGCTCTCATTCCAAGCAGCTTTTTCGGTTAGCTTAATCTTCGCGGCAACAGATCTTGCAATCCGGAACATTTTGGCAATTTTCCTAATGAATCCGATCGTGGCCGTTGATAGGGCTGGAATCCTCTCGCTCCGAACTGGTCGACTGGGATGGCTCGACATCGACCGCGCATGGCCGGTCCTTCATGGACGAACGAGCAGCTTGTGCATTACCTACTCACCCCAGTACATCCAAAAATTGACCTTTATGCGCAGAGCCTTCCTCTACCTTCGAGAGTGCCTGGGCTCAGCCCATCTGACGATCCCATTCAATGGCCTCTCAGGGGATCCAGTCCAGGTTCTAAACGCTATAAAACTTCAACGGGCACATGACTTTATCAATCTTCAGAATCCAACACCCATCGCCACAGTCTCAAACTACCTGGCCCACATGGTTTGTATCGCAAGCATAGCTATCGTGGTGTTGCGCAGCATCTTCGAGCCATCCCTCTCCACACTCGACTACGCTCCCTACGTTGCAATATTCGCCCTCGCAAAGGGGTTTGATGTCACCACCCGAATGCTGCGCACCAAGGTTGCGTAGGTAAGCGAGGCCGCCCGCAACCGCCGCCGTGCAACCGAATCGCCAGTTGTGCATCTAATTGAAAAAGGGTGCTAAAGGGACTATAACCGAACTACTTTTGTCTGCCTCACAGGCTACAAAAGTCGGGTAGGATACAGTAGTATTTCTCGTATGCCGCTCTAGCTCAGTTGGTAGAGCAACGCATTCGTAATGCGTAGGTCGGGGGTTCGACTCCCCTGGGCGGCTCCAGTTTTTCCCACTCGGCGTTCCCGCCCAGGGGCTGCCAGCCCCTCTCGCCCCTGAACGGGGCTTCACCCCCGCTACTGTGAAACTCCCAGGGCTATGTCTTTCTCCACTCGGCGTTCTCGCCCACTTTAAAGGGTGGGACGGTCCAACCTAACCTGTGTTGTCTCCAATCTGGACAAAGCGTAATCTGACCATCATGCTCTCACAAAAAATTCGCTCATCGATATCTGCTCTCGTGCTCTCTCTCACCTCAGTCGTCGTGATTGGAATCGCAGGCGCTCAGGAGTTGGCGGCTCAGGAGAAGTTCAAAGTTGGGGCGGTATTACCGTTGACTGGGGCAGCTGCTGATTACGGTATTGCGATTAAAAATTGTATTGAACTGGCGAAGAAAGATAAGCCTGAGCTATTCACCAACATAGATTTTATTTTCGAGGACGCTGCTTACGATCCCAAAACAGCAGTCTCAGCCTATAGAAGTTTGACGGATGGTCAGCGGGTCGATCTGGCTCTTACTTGGGGCGTATCGTTCTGCAAGGCTCTTGCACCAATCGCTGAAGCTCGAAAGTCTCCGCTGGTTGGACTATGTCTGGATCCAACAATCGGGAGCGGAAGACGTTATGTCTTGCGATTCATGAATACTACGGATGAGGTCATGCGGGCGCAGACTCAATATCTCTTTGATCGTGGGGTGAAGCGCATCGGGCTACTACTCGCTGAACATCCATACCTTGAGGAGCTCAGAGAGGCACTTCAGCGCAATTTACTTTCAGGGCAGACGATGGTGCTCATCGATCAGTTACCAAACAAAGAGATGGATTTGCGGACGAACATCTTGAAGCTCATGAAGGGGAAGCAGGAATTCGACTCTTTGGGCGTATTTCTGTTTGCAGGTCAAATTGCGAGCTTCTACAGGCAAGCTCGGGATATGGGGTTCGATACTCAGACTTTCGGAACCAATTTCTTTGAGAGTCTCAGCGAGGTACAAGCAAGCAGTGGAAGTATGAACGGCGTAGTCTTTGCAAGCGTAGACATCAAGGAGGACTTCTTAAGACGCTACAAAGGCATCTTTCACAATGAGAGTCAGCTTGCTTTCGCTGCTCCAGCGTATGAACTTGCGATGACACTTGGAGAACTATTCAACGGCAATCAAGGCAACTTATCTGGTGATGAAGTTGTAAAAAAATTCGCTCTGGTGACTCAACGGCAAGGTGTTGCTGCTGGTCCATATCGATATGTGAATGACGCAAAAGCGGGGCAGTATTTTCAATTTCCCATCGTCATGAAAAAGATTGTAGGCGATAAATTTGAGGTGATTCGATAAGCGACGCTCTCAGCTTTTGAGTCAGTTTTGTGTCAGTTCAAAAGTTAGCTGCTTCTGGCGTTGCAAGATGCTGATTTATAAGCTATTTTTTATTCAGAGTCGGACAAGCACTTAATTCGTAATGAGAGGGTCACGTGTTCGATTCACGTAGGTGGCTTACTTAATCTCACATCGGTGGTTCTCATGAACAGAGTCGCTCTCGTAGTTTTCTTGTGGGCGCTGCTCACGTTCAACGTCGAAGCTCAGGAATCATCTCAGCAGCGAATTAAGATCGGCGTTGTCTACGGTTTCACGGGAGCTGCTCAGGTATGGAGTGAGTACGGGCGCATGGGGCTCGAACTTGCTCAAGATGAGATCAACAGCTCGGGAGGTATCAACGGGAAGCAGATTGAGCTTGTATTTGAGGATTCGAAGTCTAATCCAACTCAATCGGTTGCGGCGTATCGGAAGCTGGTCACGATGGACAAAGTGAAGATTGTTCTCGGAAATATCTGGGCTTTCATTACGAATCCTTTGATACCATTAGCACCTAAGGATCGGATCATTCTGGTTTCGCCGACCGTGATGCAGGAATCGGTAGAACACACAAATGAACACTTCTTCACTATGGGAGCAAGTATTGACGGTATCGGAGGTGCTGTAGATTCCTTTTTCAAGCTTAACAGAGACATCAAGACTATCGGCATCCTCTGCTGGGACGATACGTGGGGGCAGGCGCACCTGAAGGTGTGGCGGGAGAGAGCACTAGCGAATGGTGTTAGAATCGAGGCAGAGCTGTGCACCAACGACTTCAATAACGACTTTCGAACTGACGTGGCCAAGATGTCGGCCAAGAAAGTAGACGGGGTGATTATCGCTCACATGGCTGACGTGATTCTTCAGCGAATGCGGCAACAGAGGTTGTCAGTCAAAGTCCTAGCGACGAACACTGTGATCGAGGATATCAAGGTAAAGAAGGCTGCACAGGAGATCTTCGAAGGGATATATATTACGGACTGGAAACCTAGTGATGAGTTTCTCTCGAAATTCAAGCAGAGATTCGGACGAGATGCTGTCGTTGAGGCTCACAATAGCTACGAGACGCTCCGTTCTATTGCTAAGGCTCTCAAGTCAAGCGAGACAAACACTCTAGA
>JBIJBZ010000009.1:0-35539 GCA_044344945.1 Bdellovibrionota bacterium
GGCAGATATGTCATATCCGGGCCGTTCGTGAGTGTCCGCCGTGGTTCGGGCATACTTCGCTATTCGTTCTGCATACTTTTTCAGATTTACCGAAACTGACTCGAGGTTCACCGAGTAAAAGACTGGATTAGACTTATCTGCATTCTCCTCAAGAATCCGAAAGTAGTGCGGTATTCTTATCTGAGAGTTGCTCAGTATCTCAGTAACGGCATTAAGGTTACTGATCTCTCTAACTGTTTCAGCCAACTGCAGTAGCGAGTTGACCACGAGCCGGTGTAGCTCTCTGTCCTGTTTAACTACTCCTCTGATAGTTGACTCCAGGGCAGCTGCCGTCTCGATTACACAATTCGGGTCATTCGTTGACCCGGTAACGAGGGTGATTCCGCTCCGTTTGCAGGTAACGAGGGGTTGTGCACTCACAATTGCGACCATAGGTTCTCTACTGTGATAGGAGCTAGTCGGTATTCTTCACCACCTCAGATGCTGAAACCTCTCATACCATGCTATCGGCCGAAGGTAGCGGGGTATTAACCTAAAAGCGGCAGTTGCGGGTCTTAAAACGCCTTATCTTTCCAAAATCACTTAGATTTTTGAATTTTCGGTGCTCACCCTGACGGTACCAGGGGTGCGCCTCCGAAAACTTTAAAATTCTTCGTGTTTTTCAACATCTACGCCGTTTTATGCAATATGCGGCATCGCAAGTAGGTAGATGGCCTGTTTTCGAGCATCTGTCCCGGCGAGCTTCATGAAAAATACGGGCTAGTCCAGGTCGTTTGGGTCTTTCCGGGTCTGTTCCTTCATATCGGTGCTGAGTCTTAGGATTGTATCGATGTAGCTCTTGCTCTTGTTGTAGCGCCAAATAATTGAGCGCTTTTCCTGTAGCGGAATATCGCCTCGAAATCCGTAGTTCGCCAAGTAATTCGCTGTAGACCAGAGGGCGTCCTCATCGTTGTGCAGTGAGATATTTCCATATTTATTTCCATCCATTCCAAACTTCATGAAGGCAGAGGGTAGAAACTGTGGCATTCCAAAAGCGCCAGCGACCGAACCTTTGATGCTCATGATGTCGATCTTGGTCTGCTTGGCGATGGTGATGAGGGCCGGAATCTCTGGAAGAAAGGTTTGCTCAAGGTAGCGCCCGCGACGTTGAACCTGATCGAAGGTGACGGTTTTATCCTTCTTCTTCTGGAAAAGATAATTTTCGCGCAGGTTGTCAGGGGCGTTCGTTGATGCAAGTCGAGAGAGTCGATAGACGATCAGCTGATTTCCGGTATAGCGACCGACCTGAGACTCAACTACCAGGATCGCAGCTACTACCTCGCGCGGAACCTGTAAAGTCTGTTCAACTTTGTCGAAACTTTCCTTCTTGCTCTGAAGGAACGATGCTCCTAATTCACGGTACGAAGGTTTGGTAAACTGAGAGTACATCGAAGCAGGTTCCTTCGGGCGGACGCTGAAGGGTACAAAGGTGGACTCCGGCATGCGAGGATCTCTGTAGATCTCGTCCAGATCCTGCTGGCTCACGCCATTTGCCCGGAGGCGGTCTACTAAGTATTCCCAGCCTCGATAGGGCTTTAATGTACGTTGCGACGGACTCGCTTTCGCGGGCGTCGCCGAGGAAACCTTGTGGCTCGAACGTTTCGATGATCTCTTGCCCTCTGCTGTCGAGGTATTCGAGTAGATGCAGAGGCTAATCAAACAGAGGAGCGCAAGGATCCGTCTCACCTTAGATGCTCCGTGATATCGTTGAGGCGAGAGAGCTAAAGATAGCAGTGGGGCCGAGCGACCTATCTTTGAGTTTGAAATCTGCGAGGGCGAGCGCCGAAAGAATCGAAGACAGCGATTCGGCGGTGAGTTTCCGTGCGAGTGGAAGATACTTTGAAAAGAGCCAGGGAGAGAGTCCGAGATCGGCTTTAATGTCGCCTTGCCCGAGCCCCTTATCCAGAAGGAGTCGCAGGCGAAAAATAGTTGAGAACGTCTTTGTGAGGAGGCCAATCAACATGAACGGGCTTGATCCCTGGTTGAGAAGCTGCACAAGCAGCGCCTCGGTCGTTGCTCGATTCTTGCCCACAAGTGTTTCGGCTAATTCAAAGTCGCTGGCAGTCGTTCGTCCGGGCTCAAGGGCTCGCAGCGCTCCTGCAGATGCCGGTGTGTCGCCGAGGTATAACGAGAACTTTTCAATCAACCGCTGTATCGCCTCTGGGTCGTCGTTACCGAGCGATATCAAGAGAGCAATCACATCATCCCCAGCACCGGTGATGCCGCTCTGTTTGACCTCCCGCTCGACCCAGCGACTAAGCTCCGCTCCTTTGAGCGCCTCGAACGCCAGAGTTACTGCTTTCTTTTCAAGAACCTTCTTAAAGGTAGGGGTGTTTGGCAGCGACTCTCCAACTAGAAAGAGGTGTGTGCCCGGTATATCGCGTTGTAAGAAATCTGAAACCGGTTCGACATCGGCGGCGCGAGCCATATTAATTGACCGCATCACTGCAAAACGCGTTGGCTCAAAAAGTGATGGTTCGCGTAGGTCTTGAAGGAACCGGGAGGGATCTGAGCGGCCCTGCTCCCCGAATGAAAAGGTCGTTGGAGTGTTGGCGCTCTTGGTAAAGTGCTGCAGGATGTAGGCAAGAGCCCGCTCGCGACGCACCTGATCTGGAGAGGTTATGACAATACACCCCGGGCACTCTGGTCGAGCAACGATCTCTTTCAGCACGGTGGCAGCGTTAGGTGAGGCCATAAGTAGCTTCTACCATACCCTTGCTGGTTTGTAGTCGCAAATGGTTAGAAGCGGGAATTATGGCGCAACTGAAGGCCTACTTCGCAACCGGGGATGCGGCGCGGACCTCAGGCGTTACTCCGTCCTGGTAGGTTTTGAAGTTGTTGATAAACAGGGTGGCTAGCTTATTCGCGGTCGCATCGTATGCCGCCTTATCAGCCCACGTATTACGCGGGATAAGCACCTCAGAAGGAACTCCCGGGCACTCTGTGACTACGTCGAAGCCGAAGACCGGGTCTTTTTGCGTTGGAGCTTTAGCCAGCCCCCCATCGTGGATGTGGTCGATAATCTGACGTGTCAATGAAAGCTTCATGCGTTTTCCTGTTCCGTACGCGCCTCCACTCCAGCCGGTATTCACGAGCCACACATTTGCCTTATGCTTCTGCATCTGCTCGGTGAGCAGCTCAGCGTACTTGGCCGGATGCCACACGAGGAATGGGCCTCCGAAACAGGGGGAGAAGGTAGCAGAGGGTTCCGTTACCCCCATCTCGGTTCCGGCGACCTTAGCGGTATATCCGCTGATGAAATGGTACATGGCATGCCCTGGGGAGAGTTTGCTTACCGGTGGAAGCACTCCGAATGCATCGCAGGTTAAGAAGATAATATCTGACGGATGCCCAGCTACGCATGGTATCTTTGCGTTTCGGATGAACTCGATCGGATATGCACCACGTGTGTTCTCCGTAATTGATTTGTCGTGGAACTGTACTTTGCGATTCTCTTCATCAAGCACAACGTTCTCAAGAACCGCTCCGAAGCGAAGCGCCTGAAAGATATCTGGCTCGCTCTCGGGGGTGAGATCGATTGCCTTGGCATAGCAGCCGCCCTCGATGTTGAAGATGCCGGTGTCCGACCAGCAGTGCTCATCGTCGCCGATAAGAAGTCTCTTTGGATCTGCAGAAAGGGTAGTTTTGCCTGTGCCCGAGAGGCCAAAGAGAACACTTGAGCGATCAGCAGTTTTATCGGCGGTCGCCGAGCAGTGCATCGAAAGAATTCCTCGTTTCGGCATCAGGTAATTCATTACTGTGAACACACCCTTCTTCATCTCTCCCGCATACTCGGTGCCGAGTATGACGAGCTCACCCTTCTCGAAGTTGAGATCAATACTGGTCTTCGATGTCATGCCGGGTGTGTGGCGGTTTGCAGGGAATTGACCGGCGTTAAAAATTACAAAATCAGGTTGTCCGAAGTTCTCAAGCTGCTCGTGCGTTGGACGGATCAACATCGTGTGCATGAAAAGCGCATGGTAGGGGCGGGAGCAAACAACACGTACCTTGATCTGGGTGGCGGGATCCCATCCGGCAAATCCATCGAAGACGTACAGCGTCTCGCGGGTGTTGAGGTAGTCGATCGCACGCTCCCGGTTGATGTCGTAGATATTTGGCTCAAGTGGAACGTTAACGTTGCCCCACCAGATATCTTTGTCGGAGGCCGGGTTCTTCACTATTCGTTTATCTTTGGGTGAGCGGCCTGTTTTGGCCCCAGAGTAAGCGACAAGTGCACCTGTATCGGCGATGCGCGTCTCTGGTTCATTGAGAATCGCCTCTTCATAGAGCCGGCACGGAGCTAAGTTTCGGTGGATGGTTCTAACCGTTATTCCAAGCTTCTCAAGTGAAAAAGTCGACATAGGGACTCCAGGAAGTACATGAATGCTTCGTGTAAAATTCGTCACTTAGGATAGCACAACACGGCATGACCTCAAAAGATCACTTAAAAGAACATGATTTAAGGGAGATATCACCTGCACATTCGCCACGTTCGCGTGGCGTGCTGTTTCGGATCATATTTCTTTCAAGATTGAGTAACATTTGTGGCTGGTCCTTTGGTGCCTTGGTGTGGTTGGCTACAGCTATGCGTGTAGCTGGTATTACGAATTATCAGCATCGGTGCCGAGGAGCATGATGGAACGAACCCGAAAACACTCCATTAAACCAGCCGGTAGCTCACCCGGCACTCTGCTATACATCGGAGAGGAGCGAACCGGTCCAGTTCGTATCTCGTACATCCATTACAACGCAGTCGCAACCTCTGAACCTAAAGCAATACCGCTGCAGGAGGTGTGCTTGCCATCGGTAGGGGGTGTTTCCTGGTACACCGTCGATGGCGTGCATGATGTCGAGATATTGCGCACGCTGGGAGCCACTTTTTCTCTTCATCCTCTGGTGCTGGAGGATATTGCAAACACTCGACAGCGGCCGAAAATAGAGGATTTTGATGTGTACATCTTCATTGCGATGAAGATGATTACTCTCGATGCTGATACCAAGCGGCTTCAAGCCGAGCATGTCAGCATTATCCTTGGAAAAGGCTATGTCATCTCTCTCCTTGAGGATGAGGGGGACGTTTTTCAACCCGTGCGTCAACGAATTACGTCAGGGAAGGGACGGATTCGACGCCTCGGTCCTGACTATCTGGCCTATGCTCTGATGGATGCGGTGGTAGATAATTACTTCTCCGTCTTGGAAGACATTGGAGAAGAGATAGAGGAGTTGGAGGAGGAGGTAGTGACGGCACCAACCTCTCAGACCCTTAAAAATATTCATCGACTCAAGCGCGAGCTTATCTTCCTTCGTCGAGCTGTCTGGCCGATGCGTGAGACGGTAAATACGTTGCTGCGGGACGAGTCTGAATTGGTATCAACAGAGACGAAGATATTTTTACGAGATCTGTACGATCATACCATTCATGTAATCGATACTGTAGAAACCATGCGCGACATCGTAGCCGGTATGCTTGAAGTATATCTTTCTAGCGTGAGCAATAAGCTAAACCAAGTTATGAAGGTACTCACTGTAATGTCGAGTATCTTTATTCCGCTGACGTTTATCGTCGGTGTATACGGCATGAATTTTCAATACATGCCCGAACTGCGATGGCATTACGGGTATCCGACTGTGTTGGTGGGAATGCTCGTTCTGGCGCTTAGCCTGCTGGCGATGTTCCGCAGAAAGGGGTGGATGTAGCCGGCATCTCGACGCGCTACTCCGTTCTGATCTGTTCGCCGGTGGGGCGTTGTTTGAAGATCAAATAATATCGAATCGAGCGTTAAGCCACGAAGCTCTTTCATTTACTTGACCCGAGAGGAACAGGTAGCCCGCATATTTCATGAAGCCTGCTACTGCAATATATGGGCTAACTATGGACACACGACGTATTGAGGCGGAACGCTCCTCAAGACCTTCTCAAATGCCTTCGCCTCTCGACGAAGCCGTTTGTAGACGGGCTCAAGTCCTCGAGGTGGAGTGCCTCTGAAGATGTAGCGGAACGCCGCGCGAGCGGCCGCCGTGCGAACCGTGCGAAGCTGACAGGTCGGTGGAGGACTTGAGCAGATGAACGCGTTACCACTCTTGATGTTAACGGCGGACTCGATCCGAGTGAGCGCTCGTGCGCCTCGAGCCAGAAATGGGATCTTGTATGAGCCGTTTGAGCCACGCCACGTGCCGCGCTTAGCGGCGAGGATTGATTGTCGAGCGAGCCTAGCGATCACGGTTTTGGTGTGCATGAACGGTGCTTTAAGGATAGTTGGGTCGATCGCTTGGCACTCGCCTGGTACTCCACGGTCCGTACAGATGGCGGGGCTCGCGTCGATGGTGACCTGCTGGCCGAGGAAGTTCCAGACCCCCATCAGTGTGGAATCAGGGTTAGTGAAGAATCTCTCTGGTAAGGCGAACCCTCCATCGCCAGGGGCGAAGTCTTGAGGTGGGGTCGCCTCGCTAGTGACTGAGTAGATCGAGTTGAGTTGGTTGTACGCGAGTGGTACTGAGAGCGCTTCAGACGAGGCGTTGACCGTCGAGAAGTAGATTGACGGTGTGCCACCAATAGATACTCGACACGGAGACTCACCAGAGGAGATTAGTCGCTCGGCTTCGATGGTGACGGGGCTTCTAGCCAAGAGCTCCGCCCCTGTCTCGTAAATCGGAGTGAACGATATCGCGGGTAGTCCTGATTCAACAAGGTGAGACTCGGCGAGTGAGAGGTTCGCTACCACCTCGCCGTTGTTGTCAGTGTTGCCGACGGACTCGTCTATCCTAATCGGCGCGCCGGCGATCGGAGTCTGGTTAACCATCAACTTTAGAGTAATTTGGGCCGCTGGCACCGTCGGGGTCGCGGTTGGGGTGACCGTTGCCGTTGGGGTAAAGGTCGTTGTGGGTGTGATAGTCGGTGTCAGTGTGGCCGTAGGTGTTGACGTTGATGTAGCGGTTGGCGTCACGGTTGGCGTCTCCGTTGGAGTACTCGTCGGTGTTTGAGTTTGCGTGACGGTCGGTGTCGCGGTGATCGTGTCCGTTGGCGTCGCTGTGACAGTTTCAGTAGGTGTCGTGGATGGCGTCTCTGTCGGCGTATCAGTCGGTGTCGCGGTTGGAGTCTCCGTGGGTGTTGATGTGATTGTGGCCGGTGGCGTTGTGGTTGGTGTATGGGTTGGCGTTTTAGTGGGAGTCTCAGTTGCGGTGCCAGTCGGTGTCGCGGTTGGTGTGTCAGTTGGTATCGCGGTTGGAGTCTCCGTCGGTGTTGATGTGATTGTGGCCGGTGGCGTTGTGGTTGGTGTATGAGTTGGCGTTTTAGTGGGAGTCTCAGTTGCGGTGCTGGTTGGTGTCTCAGTCGTTGTATTCGTCGGTGTTTGCGTGGGGGTCTCGGTTGGAGTGGTCGTTGGGGTGTCGGTGGGTGTCGCCGTCGGAGTAACGGTGGGTGTCTCCGTTTGTGTCTCGGTCGGGGTCTGAGTCGGAGTCTCCGTCGGTGTTTCAGTCGGTGTCTCTGTGGGCGTATTGGTTGGGGTAGACGTTGGAGTCCCTGTGGGCGTAGTCGTTGGCGTGGTAGTCGGAGTCTCCGTTGGGGTGCCTGTTGGTGTGGAGGTGGGTGTGGTTGTGGGGGTGTTCGTCGGGGTTGGGGTCGGTTCTATGTACTCTATCGCGAGGGTGTTGGAGACCTCGTTACCATTGGCGGCGGCGTCCTCTGCTACGTTAGCGGCGAGGGATACAGTCACAAACCCGTACGATGATGGGGTGATATTCACTGTGTAGGTGGTTCCGCTACCTGACAAGTTGCCCGCTGTTCCATTAGTGACGGTGATATCTCCAATGGTGAGGCCGGTCACAGACTCATCGAAGGTGAAGGTAACCGGAATTGGAGAGTTGAGAGTGGAGCTACCCACGGTTGTAGATACGGTCACACTCGGCTTGACGCTATCAAAGGTGCGAGTGAAGGTCGCGGAGGCCGTATTGCCATTGGTAGCGGTATCAATCGCGACCCCGGCGGCGAGTGAAATATCTATGGGTCCCTCTCCAGTTGGTGTGATGTTGGCTGAGTAGCTCGTGCCGCTACCTGAGAAGTTACCCGCTGTACCGTTCACTACGGTGATATCTCCCACCACGAATCCAGTAACCGACTCGCTAAAGGTGAAGGTGACCGGGATGGGCGACACATTCGTTGTCGACGAGGTCGTTGATGCTATGGTGACGGTTGGAGCGATCGAATCGTAGGTTCGGCTGAGGGTGTTTGAGGCTGTGTTCGCGTTTCCTGCAAGGTCGGTAGCCACACTGGCAGCGATTGAAACCTCAACGAGTCCCTGACCTGATGGTGTTATCGACGCGGTGTAGGTCGTCCCACTACCGCTAAAGGAGCCCGCGGTTCCGTTCGTAACGGTGATATCGCCCACAACGAATCCTGTGACGGACTCATTGAACGTTATCGTAATCGGTATCGGCGAGACGTTCGTGACAGCGCTTGAGGTTGATGATACGGTTGCGCTCGGTGCAGTGAGGTCGTAGCTCACCGTCGTCGTCCCTGAAGCCGAGTTTCCGTTGTTAGCGATGTCTATCGCCGAGTCCTGAGCCACGGACACGTTCACGTTACCCTCCGCGGTTGGGGTTACCTCGAAGGTATAGACGGTTCCGCTGACCGCGACGAAATTACCCGCGGTTCCATTCGTTACGGAGATGTCACCGAGCGCGAAGCCAGTCACCGACTCATTGAACGTTACGGTGAAGGGGATCGGGGATGTGTTGGTCGCTGGTGACGCCGATGAGGTTATCGTCGTGGTCGGACGAGTCGTATCGATGATGATATTCGATGTCTGGCTAAAGCCGGGATTCGGGAGCGTGAGGGTAGCGTTGTTGGTCGCCCCGTCACGGATCGTTCCTCCGTTCAAGGTCAGGGAGTTGACCCCCGCGTGTTCGAGATCGCTTGAGTTCTCTCCCGCTGCAACGGTGTAACGGAAGGTTAGTTGAGTTGAGCCCGAGCCACTCAGGTAGGAGGCTATGCCATCTGTGGATCCGGTCTCGACGGTGAGGCGTGGAGCTCCCGTGACCGTTACTGCTTCAGAGAAGGTGACTCGGATGTTGATCGTGCTTCCAATCCCGTACGTTCCATCGCTCGTAAGGCCCGTCATGGATGTTACCGTTGGAGCGGTTGTGTCTATCACGAAGTCTTTGTTGGCGCTGAGGGATCCGGCCGCTCCCGGTGAGGCGATCGTGAGTGTCGCGTCGTTAGTCGCGGTGTCCCTGATCGTGCCACCATTGAGAGCCAGGGAGTTCGTGGCGAGGTAGTCGAGATCGGCGGAGTTCTGGCTCGCCCCTACGGTGTAGGTGAACGTTAGGGTGCTCGTCCCACTCCCGCTTGAGTAGTTCACGTTCGTACCCGCTCCACCCGTCGCGAGGGTGATACGTGGGGTTCCGCTCACGGTTACGTTCTCCGAGAAGGTGATCTGGATGGTGATTACACCGCCGATTGTGAAGGTGCCGTTCGACGTCGATGACGTGACGTTGGTTACGGTCGGCGCCGTGGTGTCGATAACGAGAGCCATGTTTGCGTTGAGTGAGTTTAGCGCACCGGGTGTGGCAAGGGTGAGGGTCGCGTCGTTAGTTGCTAGGTCTCGGATCGTACCACCGTTGAGTGTCAGAGCATTGGTGGCGGTGTAAGCTAAGTCGGATGAGGTATCTCCAGCCTGAACGGTGTATGTGAACACCAGGGTATTTGAACCTGAGCCAGATGAATAGCTCACCTGGGCGGTGCGCGAGGTGAGGTCGAGAGCAATCTGCGGGGTGCCGGTCACGTACACCAACTCAGAGAAGACTACCTGAACGGCGATAGTTTGCCCCGCTTTGTAGCTTCCATTGGTGGTTGAGGAGGTGACGTTTGTAACCGTCGGCGTGGTGGTATCGATCACAATCGCCTTGTTGCCGGCGATGCTGTTAGCTCCCCCGACGGTCGGGAGGGTGAGGGTCGCGTTGTTCAAGGCGGCATCTCGGATGGTACCACCGTTAAGAGCGAGGGCGGTGGTCGATTGGTAGTCGAGGTCCGCGGAGGTGTATCCAGACGCGACTGTGAACTCGAAGCTAAGGGTGTTGGTGCCGCTACCTGAAACGTACGAAGCGACGGCGTCGCTCGCTCCCGTCTCAAGCGTAAGCTGCGGCGTTCCCGTTACGTTCACCACCTCTGAGAATTGAAGCGAGACGGTGATAACGGCTCCCGCCTTGTAGGAGCCGTTGTTTGTTGTCCCGCCACCGAGCGTTACGGTTGGGGCGGTGGTATCAACGACGAGCGCTTTGTTCGCCGCGAGTGAGTTCGTATTTCCTGGGCAGGCTAAGAGGAGAGCCGCGTCGAGAAGCCCTGTGGTTGAATCCCGTATCGTGGCGCTCGGCAGGGAGATCGCGGAGATTGAGGTGTAGTCGAGGTCAGCGCTCGTGTGTCCTGCACCAATAGTGTAATCGAAGGTTAGGCTACTCGTCCCGGAACCGCTGGTGTAGTTCACGACAGCGTCAGAGGTTCCTGTCTCAAGGGTGAGCGCTGGCATCCCGGTGACGCTAACGTTCGAGTCGAAGTTGACCTGGATCGAGATGACATCTCCGGCTTTGTACGATCCGTTTGCGGTGGATGATGTGACCCCGGTTAGGATAGGGGAGAGGGTCGAGAATGTAATAGAAAGCTGGGTGGCCGCGGTGTTTCCGTTACCCGCCGCGTCGGTCGCTTGATCAGCTCCGTAGTCGATGGTTATCGTCCCGTTTCCGCTCGGTTGAACGTCGATGGTGTAGGTTGTACCACTTCCAGCCAAGTTGGCAGCGCACCCGCCGGTGATCACGAAGTCGGTAAGCTGAACACCTGTCACCGATTCAGGGAAGGTCAGGGTAACCGGTATCGGATATGTGGATGTCGGGCTTGAGAGTGAGGTGGTTAGCGTTGTTGTTGGAGAGGTTGTGTCTACGACTAGCGCCTTGTTGGCTCCCAGAGAGTTCGCTGCCCCAGGTGTCGCGAGGGTCAGGTTTGCGTTGTTCCCGGCCGCGTCCCTGATCGTCCCGCCGTTGAGGGCAAGGGCGGTTGTGGTTGTGTAGTCGAGGTCTGACGAGGTGTGCCCAGCCGAGATCGTGTAGTTAAAAGCCAACGTTGTTGAGCCACTTCCGGAGGAGTAGTTCACTACTGCGTCCGACGTGCCGGTCTCCAGGGTGATCTGAGGGGTTCCTGTGACGATGACCACCTCGGGGAAGACAACTTGTACCACGATCGTCTGACCAGAGCGGTACGAACCATTAGTTGTACTGGAGGTAACCAAGTTCACTGTTGGATCGGTCGTATCGATGACGAGCGCTTTGTTCGCGCCGAGTGAGTTCGCCGCGCCAGGTGTCGCGAGGGTAAGGGTTGCGGCGTTACTAGCGGCGTCTGTGATCGTTCCTCCGTTCAGGGCCAATGCCGAGGTCGACGCGTAGTCGAGGTCGCTCGATGTGTGACCCGCAATCACGGTATAGGTGAATGTCAGTGAACTCGTTCCACTGCCGCTTGAGTAGTTTACTACAGCGTCTGAAGCGCCTGTCTCAAGAGTTAGCTGCGGGGTGCCCGTCACGGTCACGTTCTCCGAGAAGTTAACCTGAATGGAGATGGTGTCACCGATGTTGTACGAGCCGTTGGTTGTTGAGGAAGTAACCCCCGTTACGGTAGGGGGATTGGCGTCAACAAGAATCGCGGCGTTCGCTCCGAGGGAGTTAGCCGCCCCAGGCGTCGCGAGTGTCAACGTCGCGGGGTTTCCACCCGCGTCGTTTATCGTACCTCCGTTAAGCGCGAGCGCTGATGTCGAGACGTAGTCCAAATCGTTCGAGGCGTGACCCGCGGATATGGTGTAGTCGAAGGTCAGGCTTGAAGTCCCACTTCCACTGGTGTAGTTCACAACGGCGTCAGAGACTCCCGTCTCGAGCGTCAATCGAGGTGTCCCGGTCACGGTGACGCTCTCTGAGAAGTTTACCCTAATGGAGATCGTTTGACCGCTGTTGTAGGAGCCGTTGGGTGTGCTTGAGGTGACGCTCGTCACCGTAGGAGCCGATGTGTCGATCACCATGTCCTTGTTAGCGCCGAGTGAGCCGGCGGCCCCTGGTGTCGCCAAGGTGAGGGTAGCGGCGTTTCCAGCTGAGTCGTTGATTGTGCCGCCGTTCAGGGAGAGCGATGTGGTTGTTGAGTAATCGAGGTCAGATGAGTTTTGGCTGGCGCCAACCGTGTAGGTGAACGTGAGTGTATTTGTCGTGCTGCCGCTGCTGTAGTTGACGTTCGTGCCCGCTCCCCCTGTTGCGAGGGTTATTCTCGGTGTGCCTGTAACGGTCACATTTTCAGAGAAGGTTACTTGGATACTCACCGTCTGGGTGGCGCGATAGGTGCCGTTCGGTGTCGACGAGGTCACACTCGTTACCGTTGGAGCGGTGGTGTCGACGACGAGCGCTTTGTTTGCTCCAAGGGAGTTTGCCGATCCCGGGGTTGCGAGGGTCAGGCTCGCGGCGTTTCCACCAGCGTCGAGGATCGTTCCCCCGTTGAGAGCAAGCGCGCTGGTAGAGATGTAGTCGAGATCGCTCGACGTGTGTCCGGCGGAGATGGTGTAGGTGAAGGTGAGGGAGCTGGTGCCACTTCCACTCGCGTAGTTGACGATCGCGTCGACGCTACCGGTTTCGAGCGTCAGTTGCGGCGTTCCGGTGACCGTTACGTTCTCGGAGAAATCAACCTGAATTGAGATCGATTGACCCGCTTTGTACGATCCGTTGGCAGTGCTCGATGTAACGCCACTTACGGTGGGGCTAGTTGTATCGATCACCAGCGCCTTATTCGCGCCGAGGGAGCCCGCCGCGCCCGGGGATGCTAGGGTTAGGGTAGCGTTGTTCCCTATCGCATCTGTAATGGTACCACCAGTCAACGCGAGCGAATTGGTCGCTTTGTAGTCGAGGTCCGCGGAGGTGTCCCCAGCAGAAACCGTGTAGCTGAAGCTGAGCGTTGTTGTTCCGCTTCCGCCACTGTAGTTGATCACGGCGTCCGATGCCCCTGTTTCAAGTTCAAGCTGCGGTGTACCCGTTACTGTGACAGCCTCCGAGAAGGTGACCTGAATCGTCATCGTGGCCCCCGTGGTATAGGTGCCATTCGCCTGTGTGGAGCTAACGTTCGTCACTGTGGGGGCCGCTGTATCGAGAACGATCGCTTTGTTAGCTCCTAACGACCCGGCGGCGCCGGGGGCGGCCAGTGTCAGCGTAGCGGAATTTCCCGCTGCGTCGTTTATGGTTCCACCATTCAGGGCGAGAGCTGTAGTGGTTGTGTAGTCGAGGTCCGCGCTGGTATGACCGGCTCCAACCGTGTAGTTGAAGGTCAGGGTGTTGGTGCCGCTCCCAGAAATGTAATCAACAACAGCGTCTGTTGTGCCCGTCTCGAGGGTGATGCGAGGGGTGCCTGTCACGTTGACGACTTCGCTGAACTGCACCGTGATGGGGATAACGTCTCCTGACTTGTACGTGCCGTTGGTACCGCTTGAGGTTACGTTCGATACCGTGGGAGCGGTGGTGTCAACCACGATGCTCTTGTTAAACCCGAGCGATCCAGACGCGCCTGGAGAGGCGAGGGTTAGCGTAGCTGCGTTGCCAGCCGCGTCGTTGATCGTCCCGCCGTTGAGGGCGAGGGCTGTTGTGGTTCGGTAGTCGAGGTCCGCTGCGACGTGTCCACCGGCGATGGTGTAGTTGAAGGTGAGTGTGGTAGTTCCGCTGCCGCTTGAGTAGTTCACAACGGCGTCGCTTGTCCCGGTCTCCAGGGTTAGTCGAGGGGTTCCGGTGACCGTCATCGCCTCAGAGAAAGTAACCTGGATAGAGATTGCATCTCCTGACTTGTACGCACCGTCGCCGGTGCTCGAGGTAACGTTCGTAACCGTTCCAGAGATTGTATCGATGACGAGCGCTTTGTTAGCGCCGAGGGATCCGGTCGCGCCGGGAGAGGGCAGGGTGAGAGTAGCGTTATTGTTGTATGCGTCCCTGATCGTGCCCCCGTTTAACGCGAGGGCTGAGGTGGAGACGTAGTCGAGGTCGGCGGAGTTGTGTCCCGCGCTGACGCTATAGGTAAATGTTAGGGTGGATGTGCCTGAACCGCTGACGTAGTTTACGACCGCGTCCGTAGTGCCGGTCTCAAGCGTTAACTGGGGAATCCCAGTAACCGTTACCGTCTCTGAGAAGGCGACCTGGATAGAGACCGTTTGACCGCTCTTGTAGGAGCCATCTGCGGTCGACGAGGTTACGTTTGTAACCGTGGGACTTACACCATTGATGACGAGAGCCTTGTTCACTCCGAGTGAGTTAGTCCCGCCAGGGGTGGGAAGTGTAAGGTCAGCCGCGTTGTTGGAGTTATCCTCGATCGTGCCGCCGTTGAGGGATAGCGCGGTGGTGGAGATGTAGTCGAGGTCAGCGGAGGTGTGGCCACTTGCGATGGTGTACTCGAATACGAGGGTGTTGCTGCCGGTTCGTCGAACGTAGTTTACCACTGCGTCGGATGCGCCGGTCTCAAGGGTTAGTTGGGGGGTACCGGTGACGAATACGCTCTGGTCGAAGACGACATGGATGGTGAGCACAGTGCCCGGACCGTAGGTGCCGTTGGCGTTGGTGGCTGTGACCGATGTAACAACAGGGATAGCAAGCGCGCTTGTGGCCGTGGCAGCGAACGTTGTCAACGCAATAAGGGAGCAGGCGAGGGCGCCGAAGATTTTCGGAGCGGTGCGATGCTTCAACTCGTTTGAGAGCTCAGGGGCTTCACTCGCAAGTGCGTGATCCCTTTGAACGGTATCTGTCAGATCGCGGAGAACTCCTGACCATGAATCGAGCGCTCCTTTTAATTGTATGCGTGCGGTGGAATTTTGATTTTTAGTTTGGGACGGGACACATGAACAAGATCCTGAGATCACACAGGAGAAAATTTTTCGCAGCACGATCACGAGCACAAAGACCGCCGTTGAGACATCTCGTCTCAGTGATCGATCCCGGTTGTGCCGTCCTGTGGCGAAAAATTCCATCACGCTCTCGTGTTTACTCAGTGTTACGTGCTCACCCGTGCTCCTCACAAACATCGATACCCATGTGTTCAAGATCGGTAAGCTCTTGGAAAAACTGAACTTGTTGTTTTTTTTGATAGATTGTAGGGGGTTAGCGCTAATTTTTTTGGAGTGGGGGCGAAAAAGAGGGTTTTTAGAGAGGCATTTGGAGTGAGCCTAAGGGCGGCAACAGTTCTCGTTTTTTCGCTCATGCAGGTCGAAAAAAAACGATTGATGTGTTGCATTGAGCCGACGTGGACGGGAGTTAGAAGTGTCGTGTTGGCGTAGAAGTGGCGCGCCCGGTATCTCGGCAGCTTCTCAGTGGAGAGCAGAGACGCACTGTCCCTTGAGTAGAGGGTGCAGAGTTTCTGCTCCTAAGACACCTAACCTCGCTCGCTCGATACGATAGTAATTCGAGGCTACATCCCGAGCGCACGCAGTGTCGCACTCACCAATTCATCCGGCGAACGGTTAGCATCGAGAACGAGGAAGGGGGTGGCCAGCTCCCCAGCGCACTCAAGAAAGCCATCTCGGATGCGGGCGTGGAATTCGACCTGCTCGTCTTCGAATGTATCTTTGCCGTTGTTGGTACGTTTCTCGATCCGTTGTAAAGCGGTTATAGGGTCGATATCCAAGAGGACTACGAGGTCTGGCGTTAAGCCTTGGGTTGCCAGGTTGAGAGCCTGATCAATCCAGTCTCGGCGGATCCCCCGACCGTGTCCCTGGAAGGTGATAGTCGAGTAGATGTAGCGGTCGCAGAGTACCCATGCACCCTCTGAACGGTTTGGAATGATTACCTTATCAACGTGTTCGGCGCGGTCTGCGGCAAACAGCAGGAGTTCCGCTCGGTCGCTCTTCTTCTCGCCGGACCACTCCAGGACGAGCTTCCGGATCTCCTTGCCCAGCTCGGTACCACCCGGTTCCCGCGTATCAACCACCTTCTGGTTCTGAGCTCGAAGTTTCTCAGATACGCCACGGTGGAGAGTGGTTTTACCGCAGCCGTTAATCCCCTCAAAAACGATAAAGGAGGGGGTTCGTGAAAGAGAGAAGGTTGTGGGATCTATGATCATGGGCTGTACTGTACTCGGGATACGCGCTGGTAGCCAATTCCCTCTGCAACGACCACGAGGGGCTCCGAAAAGCTATTCCAATTCAGATGCTAAGATGCTAAAAAATCTTGGCTTTTTTTCATCCTGCGGCGATGTGTGGTCAGCCTAGCAGGTTAGGCATTTCTGAGGGTGTGTTTCCCGTAGTAGAGATGCGTTTTAGAAAATCGTTTCAAGGGAGTGCAATGGCAACCTTTCCAACCAGTCTCAAGCAGGAATCTCGGGATCGCTACCTTACCTACGCCTTAAGTGTAGTCTCTGGCCGAGCTCTGCCGGATGTACGCGATGGTCTCAAGCCGGTGCAGCGTCGAATCCTGTTCGCAATGTTGCAGAACTTAAATCTCAAGCCCTCCGGTACTCACCGCAAGTCAGCAGCAGTAGTAGGAGAGGTGCTCGCGCGATTTCATCCGCATGGAGATGTTGCATGTTACGAGGCGATGGTGCGAATGGCGCAGGATTTCTCTCTGCGTTATCCGCTTGTGGATGGTCAAGGAAACTTCGGTTCGCTCGATGGTGATAACGCAGCGGCGTATCGTTACACTGAGGCGAAGCTGCGCGAGCTTGCGTTAGAGGTTGTTGGCGAGATTGATCAAGAAACGGTTCCCTTCCGAGACAACTTCGATTCGACAGTTGTCGAGCCAGTGGTGCTTCCAAGCCGAGTGCCCAATCTCCTTATAAACGGAGCTACCGGTATCGCTGTAGGTATGGCGACGAGTATTCCGCCGCACAACCTTAAGGATACGATCAAGGCTCTCGTTGAGCTCTCAAAGGATCCTGAGCTCACTGTTTCCAAGCTTACAAGTTTCATCAAGGGGCCAGATTTTCCAACCGGATGCAACATCCTCAACTCGCAAAAAGAGTTGGTGGAGATGTACGAGACGGGTCGTGGATCTGTCCGTATGCGCGGTGAGTGGGAGATCGAGGAGCAGGCACGCGGCAAGCAGAGTATCATCATTACTTCGATCCCCTACGCAGTAAATAAAGCTACCCTTGTAGAGCGGATCGCGAGCCTTATCGTGGATCGTAAGGTTCCTCAGCTTGTTGATGTACGTGACGAGTCGACCGACGAAGTGCGGGTCGTATTGGAGCTTGCAGCGGGTGCCGATGCCGAAGTTGCAATGGCGTATCTCTTCAAGAACACGCCGATTGAGTCCAATTTTGCCGTTAACCTTACGGCGCTCGTTCCCGTGGGCCCAACGGTGACCCGTCCAGAGCAGCTCTCGCTTAAGGCGATGCTGCAGCACTTTTTAAACTTCCGTGAAGAGGTTACTGAGAAGCGCCTGGTGTTCGAGCGTAAGCAGCTTTTAGAGCGGATCCATATCCTTGAGGGTCTCGTTCTTATCTTCGATGCACTTGATGAGGCGATTAAGATCGTCCGGAAGAGTGAGGGACGCTCTGATGCTGCTGAGAAGTTGCAGGCTCGCTTTAAGCTCTCTGAGATCCAGTCCTTTGCCGTTGTTGATATGCGTATCTATCAACTTTCGCGAACGAACATCGATGATGTGAAGAAGGAGCTTGCTGAAAAGGAGAAGCGCGTGAAGGAGATCGATAAGATCTTAAAGAGCAAGCACGCTATCCAGGAGATCGTACGAGGTGATCTTGAGGCGCTTGCTGAGAAGTACGGTGACAAGCGCCGCTCGAAGCTCATTAAAGACAATGTTGATATTGAATTCGACGAGAGTCAGTACGTTGTTCAGGAGGATGTGTACGCGATCGTTTCAGTTGATGGATGGATCAAGCGCATTCGCCGCACAAACGACCTCTCCTCGACCCGTATGCGTGAGGGAGATTCAATTCTTGCAGCGCATGCGCTGACGAACTTGGATTCCGTGGCGTTGTTTACCAATTTTGGAACGCTCTTCGTTCTTAAGGTAAACGACTTCCCAGCCTCGGGTGGATACGGAACCCCGATTCAGAAGGTTCTAAAGTTCAAAGATGGCGAGAAGATTGTTGGTTCGTTTGGTATTCCGGGGAGCACTCCGAGTGCATCGGTGACGCAGGCGCAGCTTCCGCTCGGCGGAGAGTCAATCTCGGCACTTCCCGATCGTTCATTGAAGGATGGAGATACTTTCGTCCTGGTGGGAACGCAAGGCACCGGCTTTGGATTGACTGTAACGGATGTGAGTCAGACGAAGCGAATCGGTCGGCGAGTTATGAAATTGCGTGATGGCGAGTTCCTCGCGGCAGTTACTCCAATTGCTCCGATTGTATTGTTCATAACGCAGGATGGTTCGGGGCTCGCAATCAAGCAGGATGAGATCCCGGTTCGGGACAGCGCGGCGGTGGGTGTCGCGCTTATGGGTGTGCGCGATGACGACGCGATCGTTGCGTGCTGTGGCGCATCATCGGCGAAGTTGAAGGGCGAGCTTGTCTTGAGCCTCAAGAATGGGAAGACCAAGGAGATGCCGCTTTCAGAGGTTACCCTTGGACATCGAGCGCTTAAGGGCACTAAGGTCTACTCGCGAGAGGAGATCACGGGTGCACGGGTTATAGAGGCATAGGTACGAGGTTACGGTAGGAGATTAGACGAATGGCAAAGGGAGCTTCATACAGCGCATCGGATATAGAGGTCCTTGAGGGGTTAGAGCCCGTTCGCAAGCGTCCGGGTATGTACATCGGTGGCACCGATGGTCCACAGGGGCTGCATCACCTTGTAAAGGAGATTCTCGACAACTCAATCGACGAGGCGATGAACGGCCATGCTGATACTATCACGATCTGGCTTCACAAAGACGGCGAAAGCGTAACGATCGAAGATAACGGTCGAGGTATTCCGGTTGATATCCATCCGAAATTCAAGAAGCCGGCGCTTGAGATCATCCTTACAACGCTGCATGCGGGTGGAAAGTTTAGCGACCACAACTACGTCACTGCCGGTGGTCTCCACGGCGTTGGAGCTTCAGTTGTAAATGCTCTCTCTGAGAAGCTCGAAGCAACAGTCTATCGCGATGGGCACGAGTGGCGGCAAAGCTTTACGCGTGGACGGACTGATGCTCCGATTAAAAAAGGCGGTGCGACCCGAAAGAAGGGGACTAAGATTTTCTTCCGGCCTGACCATGAGATCTTCCGATCGATTGAGTTCTCTGCTGAACGGCTTGAGAAGATTATTGAAGAGAAGGCGTTCCTCTATAAGGGACTGAAACTGATCTTCAAGAACGAGAAGGATGATACAGAGAAGACCTTCCTCTATCCGGAGGGTATTAAGTCCTTCTTAAAGTCCCTGCTTGAGCTCGGAAATACTCCACCGATTGGTGGTGAGTGTTTTGATCTCGATCGCGCGAACGGCATTAAGATCGAGGTCGCATTCTGCTGGACTGAGGCAACCAATGAGCGGATGTACTCCTATGTAAACGGAATCCACACCAAGGGTGGTGGAACGCATGAGGACGGATTTAAGTCCGGCCTCTCAAAGGCGATCCGTAACTATATCTCCGTACACAATTTAATGCCGAAAGGCATGAAGCTTACCGGAGAGGATATTCGCGAGGGATTGCTTGCCGTGGTCTCGGTGAGCGTTCCTGGTGCGGTGAGTCAGCTTCAGTTTCAAGGGCAGACTAAGGATCGACTAAATAATCCTGAGATTGAAGCGCCGGTAGATACCCTCACCAAGAGCTTCGAGAACGTACTCAACTCGAAGCCGAGCGTAGCGAATGCTCTCGTTGAGCGAATTACGCTGGCGGCAAAGGCTCGAGCGGCTGCGCGTTCAGCCTCACAGAACGTGAGTCGTAAGGTGGGCGTTAGCCATCGCTTGAATCTTCCTGGAAAACTCGCGGACTGCTCATCGACAAAGCCTGATAATTCGGAGGTGTTCATCGTAGAGGGAGACTCTGCTGGTGGCAGCGCGAAGCAGGGGCGTGATCGAGCAATTCAGGCGGTGTTGCCACTGCGTGGAAAGATCTTGAACTCGGTTGCGACAACGCAGGCCAAACTAAACGATAACAAAGAGCTCCTTGATCTTGTATCGGCGCTCGGGTGCGGCATGGGTAGAGATATTCGGCTTGATAAGCTCCGCTACTCAAAGGTCATCATCCTCACCGATGCCGATGCCGATGGAATGCACATCTCGGCGCTATTGATGGCGTTTTTCTTTAAGTTCCTCCGTCCTTTGGTTGAACACGGGCACCTCTACATCGGAATCTCTCCGCTCTATCGAATTAAGTTCGGAAGTGGCGCCAAGGAGGATGTCGTGTGGGTTTACTCCGACGAAGAGAAGGAGCAGGTACTCAAGGAACGTGGTCGTGCGAAGTTTCACATCACCCGATTTAAGGGTCTTGGAGAGATGAATCCAGATACCTTATGGGAGACGACCTTGAATCCGCGCACGAGAAAGCTCTTGCAGATAAAGATCGACGAGGCGGCTGAGGCCGAGGCGATGCTTGAGAGCCTGATGGGCAAGGATTCCTCGGATCGGTATCGCCTGATCCAGGAGAACGCTCACCGGATCGAGATCGATATCTAGTCGGGGTGGCAGAAACCCTCTCCTGGTCGGCCTCCTGCTGGTCTGGTGGCAATTTTGTTTCAGCTGCTAAGGACATCCCGCAGACCGCGAAATGGCTGTCGTGCCATATGCATGCAGGGGTGAGCGCAGTGCTTCCGTCTCTTGCGGAGGCTGTTGTGTGTAAATCTTCAATGAATTCGATATCTTCTGGTTGCCTGGGGCAACGGATGCCCGAGGCACTCAGTTTCGAGTCCAGCGAAGATTTTTGCCGAAGAGCACTTTCTAAGCCCTTTATTTCTCAACGTATTTACAGGCCCTTAGGCGATGGGCTATTAAACAGAAGCTGCATATTAGTTAGACTGAAAAAGGGAAGGGGTACTTCATACATACCCCCTAATAGCCGGACGGTCCCGATAAGGGTGTGGGCTTTGCAGGTAGACAGTATTATCAGTGTCCGTAGTTGGGCCCTCCATGGCAAAAGGTATTTTTAGTTTCGTACAACAGTCACTGAAGAGGATAGGGTCCGATGACCCTCAGTGGCTCAAGCAAGAGCGAGAGCCGCAGTTTAAGACCGTTGAGATGGGTTCTGCAGGCCCCGAGATGGTGCTTCTGCATGGACTCTTCGGCGCGCTTTCAAATTGGGACTCGGTGCAACCGCTCATGGCACAGTACAGCAGGCCCATTGCACTGAGCTTGCCGCTTCTCAGCGGACACCGTTCAGAGGTCAAGGTTAAATCACTTGCTCTATACACAGAGTATTTTGTCCGGCAGCGTCAGTTTGCACCTGTTGCGTTGTGTGGAAATTCCCTTGGTGGGCACGTGGCTCTTCGGCTCTGTCTTGCAGCTCCCGAATTGGTGGATTGCTTGATACTCACTGCAACAAGCGGATTGTATGAACATTCAGTAGATTCATTGCCTGTGCGTCCCGGATATTCGTTCGTCAGTGAACACATGCAGAAGGTGTTTTACAACCAGAAGTTTGTGACTGATGAAGCGATAGGAGAGATCGTCAAGATCCTCGAAGATAAGTCGCATGTATTAAACCTCATTCATGCAGCTCGAAGCGCCAAGAAGGATAACCTCAAAGACGTCCTCGGCCAGATTAAGGTTCCAACACTCCTTCTCTGGGGAGAGAATGACAACGTCACCACGATGGAGGTGGCGGAGATGTTTCATAAGCTCATTCCTAACTCCCAGTTGATTAGTGTCAAGAACTGCGGGCACGCTCCGATGATTGAGCATCCAGAGTGGTTCTCTGAGGAAGTGAGGAAGTTTCTGGCTAAGCATTCGCGCCACGCGCTCGCCACGAACTAAGTAGGTTTTTCGCGCGCAGACGGTCCTTCAACGTCCCCACGTGGCTGTTCGGCTCGTCGCCCCTCGGTTGATTTCGGCGTGTTCGGATGGTGTGCAGTTGCGTGCCCCGATTTTTTAGTAACAAGGAGAATGCTATGGAACGAACGGTTGGTAGTGCTGCTTTTCCTCTGGGATCAAAGCTCCCATCGTTTGAATTGATGAACGTTGATGGCCACAAGCTCGGCTCGCGCTACCTCGAAGGAGGCAAGGCATGCCTTGTAGCGTTTCTTTGTAATCACTGCCCATACGTAAAGGGGAGTGAGGAGCTGTTAATGAATATCGTCAAGAAGTACGAGGCCAGTGGTCTTAAAACGATCACGATTAATAGCAATGATGCAGTGAAGTACCCAGATGACAGCTTCGAGAAGATGAAGGAGAAGGCGCAGGAGATGGTGCTCCCGTACCCATATCTTCATGACGAGGCTCAAGCCGTCGCTAAGTTGTTTGATGCAGCGTGTACCCCAGAGTTCTACCTCTTTGATGGGGAGCATACCTTGGTCTATCACGGCACCATCAATAATAGTCCGCGCGATCCCTCTAAGGTTACGCAGGATTTTCTATCGCACGCCATAGAGGCGGTCTTGAACGGACAGCGGCCTGATCCCCAATTCGTTCATCCCCTTGGCTGTTCGATTAAGTGGAAGTGAATCCATCGATATCAGAGTGAAGAAGGAGAAAGACATGTCATTAGATCATACGAATTTACAGCGGCTCGCAACAACGGTGCGAACGCTCTCTATCGACGCAGTTCAGAAAGCTAACAGCGGACACCCAGGGTTGCCGCTTGGCGCTGCCGATTTTACATCCGTCTTGTGGGCTAATTACCTGCGGTTTGATCCGAAGGATCCCCACTGGATGAACCGTGACCGATTCGTACTGTCGGCGGGTCATGGATGCATGATTCTGTATTCGATGTTGAATCTCTTCGGCTACGACCTACCGATGAGTCAGATTCAGCAGTTTCGACAGTGGGAGAGTCAGACTCCAGGGCATCCGGAGTTTGGCATGACGGCAGGTGTTGAGTGCACCACTGGGCCGCTCGGTCAGGGTGCTTCCAACGCGGTCGGGCTCGCGCTCTCACAGAAGATGTTGGCAGCTCGTTATGGTGCTGACCTCTTCAACTATCGCGTCTATGCGCTTGTGAGCGATGGTGATCTCATGGAAGGTGTCGCAGCAGAGGCTGGATCTCTGGCAGGGCATTTGCAGCTTGATAACCTCATCTACCTCTACGACGACAACAAAATATCTCTCGCAGGCGAGACGGAGATCTGTTTTACCGAGTCCGTCGCGCAGCGCTATGAGGCGTACGGCTGGTTCGTGCAGAGCTGCGATGGTCACAATATGGACGAGGTTGCTGCGTGCCTGGATAAGGCGCTCGCGAACAAGGGCAAGCCCAGTCTTATCTGCTGCAAGACCCTGCTCGGATATGGAAGTCCGAACAAGGCTAATACACACGATGCGCATGGAGCGCCTCTTGGGCCAGACGAGGTCAAGGCGACTAAGAAGAACCTCGGTTGGCCGGAGGATGCTCAGTTCCTGGTGCCAGAGGATGTTCAGTCCTACATTGCAGGCCTTGTTGAGAAGAAGACTCAGGTAGCAACGAGCTGGAAGGAGTCGTTTAAGGCGTGGAAGGCCGCGAATGCGGAGTTGGCAAAGCAGCTTGATGCGCAGGTTACTCGAACGCTCGACCCGAAGTTGAAGGATGAGTTGTTGGCTGCTTTCAAGGAGCCGAAGAAAGACGCTACACGAAATCTTTCGGGTAAGGCAATTCAGGTAATCGCGAAGCACGTTCCGGGCTTCGTTGGTGGATCGGCGGACCTTGATCCGTCGACGAAGACTGCGATCTCGGGCGGCGGAAGTGTTGGTCATGAGGGCTTCGCGGGCAAGAACATCCACTACGGTGTTCGTGAGCACGCGATGGGCGCGATTGCAAATGGTCTGGCCTATACGCAATCCTGGATCCCGTATACGGCGACCTTCCTGGTGTTCTCGGATTACATGCGACCTGCAATGCGCGTTGGTGCCATCTCGCACCTGCAGTCGCTCTATATATTCACGCACGATAGCTTCTGGGTTGGAGAGGATGGTCCCACCCATGAGCCGATCGAGCACGTCATGAGTCTGCGGCTTATTCCGAACTTGAACGTGTACCGACCGGCAGATGGCGTAGAGGTGGCGATGTGCTACTACTCGGCGCTTGAGCGTAAGAACGGACCGAGCACGTTGATCTTCAGTCGTCAGAACCTTCCGGCGTTGACTCGACCGGCATCGTTCACTCCAGAAGATGTGTTAAAGGGCGCGTATATCGCGAGAGAAGTTTCGAATCCGAAGTTGGTCATCGTGGCAACTGGCTCAGAGGTCTCAACAGCTATTGAGGCCGCAGAGTTACTGGAGGCAGAGGGAACTCCGACTCAGGTGGTTTCGATGCCGTGTGTCGAGATCTTTATGGCGCAGCCGGATAGCTACAAGCAGAAGATTCTCCCAGCATCGGCAAAGACCGCCGCAGTTGAAGCAGGAACAACCTTCGGCTGGAGTGATCTCCTTGGCCGTCATGTTAAGACGGTAGGTATCGACCACTACGGCGCGTCTGCTCCTGGTGAGGTGCTCGCTGAGAAGTTCGGGTTCACGGGTAAGGCTGTGAAGGAGAAGCTCGCTTCGTGGTTGAAGGCTGTATAAGTCCAACCGCTACTTTCAAGATGCAATAGCAACGCCCCTGTAACGCGCTCACAAGGCGCGGCGGGGGCGTTACTGTACGGTATACGCGATAGAGGAGGTTACAACGCTATCCGAGTATGAGAACCCCGTATGACGGGGGAAGACCTCATGGGTACTCAAGAAGACTCGGTACTCGTTTCTCCAGGTTAATGCTGGTGTGATCTTGTAGTCGATGTTTGCTGAGAGCCCGGTCGCATTGAAGGATTGTGACGAGAGGCTTTTTACGATCACCTGGTGTGGATCGGAGTAGTATTCAACTCGGCCTGCAAGCGCCACGCGTGAATTCACCGCATAGTGCGGGATGATGCTCCACCCTTGCCAAAGGGCAGTATCCTGGTCCCGACGTTGCTGAATACCCAAGTCATAGGCTGCATCGATTCCGAATGAGGCGGTTATCTGATGTTTGATGATAAAGTCGTTGAAGATACGTTCTCCGTGTTCGTTGCCGACAAAGAGGTTGTGGTAGAGGGACGTTGTGGTGGTTGCATCCCACGCAATCTGAGTTCCAAGTGCAAGTGACTGATCGTTTGAAATGTTTTGCCATCCACGGAGCAGTAGTAGCTGAGTCGAGAGCGATTGCGAGATCGCGTATTGGGCGCGAAGCCCGGACTGATAGTAGGGGGAATTCTCCGCGATGAGAGAACGAGTGAGGTTCCAATCATCGCGTGATATCCACGACTCCACCCCGATATGAGAGAAGAATATACCGGCATCGACGGTGAGGCTCTCTGAGAGCTTAATGCCTGCGTAGGCCTCCTGAAAATACCGAAAGAATTCCTTTGATTCGTCCGCGTAGTTTGCGATTACCGACGTTCCATACTGCATCGCAAGACGACCGCGATACTTCGCTGTGTCAACCTTCACATCAACGTATCCCAGGTTGAGTGCTGGTTCGTCAGTGTAGTAGGGCTGCGTTGTGTAGGGGCGATAGCGGGTTGGTAGGTGATTAAAGTCGTGTGCCAAGTAGGTATCTGCGTAGGCGCTGTAGGTAATATCCTGAGCTGGCGCTGCGTTCACGCGATAGGGCATGCAGCACTGCCATAAAGGGAGGCAAGCGAGAAATGTCCGGGCGAATCTCCGCAGTAAATGTCTCCGTGCGGTCATGCACGAGACAGTAGCATCTCATGGTCGTGCTACCAACGGAGTTATTTGCCCAGCGCCCTTCGAAGTAGCTCCTGGCTGGTGTTCAATCGTTTATTTCTCGTAAAAATCCAGGTCTCGGTGAAAGGTCTCTTTGAGGCAGAGTAAGCCGAGAAACGCGCACGCGAAGCTTCCACCGACCAAGATCCAGAGCGTCTCGTGCATTGAAAAATGTCCCTTTAATCCGACGAATCCGGCAGTGAGAGGAATCGCCGTTGCACGGATGAGATTCGGGATCATTGTGGTAGCTGTTGCGCGGATATTGGTGCCGAACTGCTCCGCGGTTGTGGTGAGGAGGCACGCCCAGTAACCGCCGAACAAGCCCGCAATTCCAGCCAGAGCAACGAATGACGCTTCGTCGGTGGCATATCCCGAGGCCAGCAGGCCTTGAACGACACAGAGCGCTACCAGGAGCATGCCGAGTGGTAGCTTCCGTTTGCGGAGCTTTTGGCTCAAGACTCCTGCCAAGAGGTCTCCGATCGTCATGCCTACAGAGGTTGCCAAGAGAACGTTCGAGATGCTAATGGTGCCCGAGAAGCCAAATGCCGTTGCTATCTCAGGAGAAAAGGTAGCAAAGACTCCCATCGTCATGTAGATCGGAATGCCGAGCGCTATGCAGCTTAGGAATCGGAGGCAATTATGGCGGGAAAGGAACAGAAGCTTGAGCGAGCCGCGTTTTATCCCGTCTGCTAGTTCCATCTTCGCAAACATCGACGAGTCGTGAGTGAGAAAACGGAGCCCCAGCAGGCCGAGGCCCATGATGCCACCGATGAAAAAAGCCGTCCGCCACTCGAGGTATTTACCCATGAGTGCGGCGACGACGGCTCCCGCGACACCGAGTCCGGTTACGATCGTTGTTCCTATCCCTCGTTGATGCTTGGGAAGGATCTCGCAGACGAGTGTCACACCGGCTCCGATCTCGCCAGCAAGACCGATACCGGTTACAAAGCGAAGAATCGCATACTGCGAGACGTCGGTAACGAAGGCGTTTAAGATATTTGCGACCGAGTAGAGGATGATTGATCCAAACATCACACTTGAGCGACCACGCTTGTCGCCGAGGATGCCCCACAAAAGCCCCCCGAGGAGAAGACCTGCTTGTTGGCAGTTGATAAGAAATGCCCCCGTGTGAGTTACCTGCGTGGGCGATAGTCCGAGTTCCCGCAGGCTTGCGACGCGAAAGTTCGAAAAGAGCCACAGGTCGATGACGTCAACGAAATACCCGAGAGCTGCTACTACTACCGTAACCCATGCGAGGAGCGAGGGTCGTGAACTAGGAGTGTCTATATTCTCGGGCTCGGAAGCTGGTTGGTGATGGTGGTCGTCTCGGAGGTCGTGGGCGAGTTGCATTGAGGTGCTCTGAGCAATATAAACTTCTCACCAGTGTACTAGCCTGGTCTGGTTAAGCAAGCAGCCGTGGAAATGTGTGTGATTTTACAGGCATGCGGCCAACTCCCTCCCTCCGTTCCTCTCAGACACCGCGCGAAGAAACTTTTGAATCAGTAATTTCGATACTGATACCTGAGACCTAAATTTCGCCGGCCCGCCGGATTAACTGGCTGCGTGGCCAGTTAGTGGAGTGAGAAGGAGCTTTGACCTTATGGGACACCACCCACGAATTGAGTGCAGAAAAATAGCGTCTTTTCAGACCACTAGAACTCGGAATTCACGGCTTTGGTTTGTCAATAACGCACGCCTTGAGCACTACATACTCGGCTATGCAGCTCGCTACTCTGCTCGCTACGATGTGAAGCTGTATGCACTCGCAATTGAAGGGAATCATATTCAAATGCCAGCGCATTTCTCTGAGGGAAATAGGGCTTTCTTCATGCGCGACTTTAATTCAGCGGTTGCTCGAGCGGTTGCGCGACATCAGCCAAGGTTTCCGGGTGGGCCGGTGTGGCATAGGCGCTATTCCGCAGAGTTCTTGCCGGGTGCCGTTGATATTGAAGATAGGTTCTTTTACACCGTACTTCAGCCAGTAAACGATGGGCTCGTGGATGATATTAAGCACTATCCTGGATACAACTGTTTTGAGGATGCCATTACCGGCACCGTGCGGCACTATAGAGTGGTTCACTGGAAAGAGTTTAATGATGCTCGAAGGTGGAATCCTTCAGTTTCTATCGAGCAATTTACAGAATGGTGCCCGCTGAAGTTTGAGCGTCTACCGGGCTACGAGTCCCTTTCTCAGGGTGAGTATGCCGCACTAATGCGTAAAAAGCTGTCGGAGCGCACTGCCGAAGTGCTGAAGACCCGGAGAGTCAAACGTCCGCTAGGAGCCTCTCGCTTGCGTCGCATCATTCCTGGAGCGATTCCTAAAAATACCAAAGTGAGTGGAAGGTATGACCATCGCCCCCGCGTGTTATCGAAGTGCCCAGTTCGCCGATCGGTAGCTGAAGCGTGGTATTTTGATATCTATTTCCGATTCAAAGAGTCTTCAAAACGGTATCGGGCAGGGGAGACCGATGTGGTGTTCCCTGAGGGAACCTATAAGCCTCCACTGTTCACTGTTTTCTATTTTGGCTCCGTACGCCATGATTCACTAGGGAGGTTGGACGTCTCCGCGGCATAATCTATCGCCTCAAGACAACCGGCCCCAGTACAGCTCATACTACTTCAATTTACCCAAACCAATTTGGCTTCCCGCCGTTCATATTGATACAAAACCGCCGCGTCAAAGGACGAATCGGCCACGGGTCTCGGCCTGCCGGTGGTTAATATCGCGATTTGCGCGCGGTGTCTGAGACGAAAGAGTATGTGGTGGTCAAGAGTCGGCGCCGCGCGAAACCGTCAGGGAGACTATTTCGCGCGCGGTGTCTGACACGACTTTGTTCAGCCGGCTTATTGAACTTTGATCGTAAGCTTCTTGCTCTTTACGGCCGCTGTCCTGCCGATCGCAATCTTCTTCGCGAGAGACGCCTGGAAGGAAGTCTGCTTGGTCAGCTTGTGCGACCTAGTATAGCAGCCCTTCGCATTGAGGCTGACTTTAACAGTTGTCGCCTTCCCATTCTTCGGTGTTACCACGAGGGAGAGCTTTTCACCGGACGTAAAAGGAACCTTTGATGCAACGCAGCCGAATAGCTTCGCCTTCTTGTTCTTCGTCACTTTGCCGGTTGGATTTACACCGATACTCAATGAAGCCTGACGGCCGACCGTGATCGTCTTGGCAACCGATGCTGCCTGAGTCTCAACCGAGCTTGCGCTCTGAATTTGAGCTCCATCCGACAGCTCGGTCAGCTCGGGATTCGTCGCGCTAAAGGGCACACGAACCTTCACGAGCACACCACCAGCCTGAGGAATCAGGTTCATGCTGGTTTGTGTGCTACCATTAAACACAGCGAAGTCATTTGCCGTAATGGATTGACCCGAGATTGTTGAGATAAAGGTGAAGAGGCTATCAGGAATAAACATCGTGAGGTAGCCGGCTTGACCAACTGGCCCCGCGATCTGATATCCGAAGGATGGGTTTGAAAAAGTTGGAGGGACGAGAGTCCAATCCGATGGGCTGATGTTTGTTGCCATCCATGAGCCTCGTAGGGCTGTTGGGGTGCCGCTGATTCCAGCTGGTATGAGCGCAATCGAAAAATCAGTGCTTGGCCCCGGAGGGATGGTGCCATCAACGTAGGGTTGATGTGTCATCACAACCGTGAGCTTCTGTGCGCCACTATCGTAAGAAACGCTGGTGATCGCGGCAGGTAGCGCGACGACAGAGGCAGGCTCTTCAGTTACATTCGACAGAACCACGGTGTACTCAACGTACGGCTCACCTCCAGCAAACACAAAGAGCTCTACCCCTGGTTGAGGGGGGATGGAGCCATCCCGAAGAGACACTGCTGGAGTGATGGATTCAAGGTCGGCGGCGTGGCTGACAGTTGCTACAAGAAGAAATGGAGAGACAAGGGCGAGAAGGAGGCGTTTCATATAAATACTCCGTACGTGATCCCAGGCGGATGGTGTCGCGTCTCTGTTTTAAAGCCTACCAGCGAATTTTTCCACCCTTCTTTTTGAAAACTCTTTAATTCTCTCCATCTCTACTAGAGATAGAAGGGGAATAAAGGTGAATATCTTGTTCAAGTATTCTCAGGTATTCCGATGAACCAGGCTCTTCGGCACGTAGCACTTTCTTACCGACGAATACCAAGTTTCATAACTGTAGTCTGGCGATACGTCTCCCCGGGCCTCGTTGTTACTGAGGGGAATGACGATTGATTTATTGCATCGGGGAATCCCTGTGCCTCAAGGCAGAAGCCGCCGTGCTTTGAGTACGATGTGCGGCTCTTGCCAGTGTTAACCTCCGCCAGGTAATTGCCGGTATAGAGCTGTATTCCCGGCTGATCGGTCCATACTTCAAGAGAACGACCGGATTGAGGATCCCAGGCAATAGCGGCACGGCGGAGCGTGCCTACGGGGCCGCGTATGACAAAAGTGTGGTCGTATCCAAGGCCGACATCGTCGATTCGAGACCCGATCGGATGCGGGGTTCTAAAGTCAAAGGGGGTACCCCGTACGGACCGTTGCTCGCCGATGGGAATAAGCGTCTCATCGACTGGCAGATATCTATCAGCATGGATTTGAATCATCTGGTTACGTATATCGCCGCGTCCCTGTCCGGCGAGATTAAAGTATCCGTGGCTGGTTAGATTTATAGGACTAGGTTTCGAGGTGGTTGCTGTATAGTCGATTCGCAGCTCGTTTGACGATGTGAGCGTATACCGAACCTCGGAAGAAACCTCTCCCGGATATCCTTCATCACCATCCGGACTTACGCTGGTGAGGATGACTGAAACACTATCAGCCGCTGATTCAGTGCGAGCGCTCCAATTCTTTCGATCGAAACCATTGATACCCCCATGCAGGTGATTTGGTCCGTTGTTGATCGCTACAGAGTATGTCCTGCTATCGAGAGTGAATCGGCCGTGTGCAATCCGATTGGCAACGCGGCCGGTGATCGTCCCGAAGTAGGGATGTCGTGCTTCGTATGGAGACAGAGTCTCATATCCGAGCGTGATGTCCTCGCTGTGGCCATCTTTGTCGGGACTCATAAGAGTTCGTATAATACCTCCCCACGTGAGTATGTCTGTTGTGACTCCATGTCCACTGGAGAGGCTGAACTCTGTCACCAAGTCTCCGTTTTTAAGGTAACCAAAGGGACGACTCGTGATAGTTGGTGAGGATGACGCCAACTGTAGCGCGGAATTCATAGTGTTATGACACCCCCCAAGCAGAAGAGTTAGGCTCCACAGAAAAGCGAGGAAAAGATAGAGCCCATGAGGCATGCTAGCAGAAGATCGGCGTACGTTTGGAGGCGTTGATCGCACGAGACTTATCCTCCTCGACTAACTTTATGTGCACTATGGATTAAGAGGATCTGGATCCGCGCCATCTTGGATGCCGTCACCATCCGTATCCGCTTTAAGCGGATCGGTTCCATAGCGAATATGCTCGAATAGGTCGTAGAGGCCATCTTGGTCGGCATCTTTGCGCAGGGCAGCCACATGCAACGGATAGTTGTTAAGAAGGTATTTCGTCAGCACCGCAGCGAGTGCAGTGTAGCCAGCCGGCCTCGGATGGATTCGATCGGCTGAGAGTAAGCGCTTGCTGACTTGGTTAAAAAGTAGATCAGCGGGGAAGAAGTCACTGCTACCCTTCTCAATCAGAGCGTTGAGGGCCTTCATCCACGGGCCCTGAGAGCCTCGGTTTGGAAGTAGCATCACAGCGGTGACCATCAGCGGGCTGTATCCGGCCTGGGCGACCACCCCTGCTTCTACGATTAAACGGGCGCGCTTGATGTTGCGGTAGGTAGTGAAGGGGGTGCCGAACAGCCATCGATCGTTGCGCCCTACGTCGAATATCACCACATCCGCGCTCACGAGTCCCTGAGCAAGCTTCGATGTCGAAGAGTCAGCAAAAGCTGCTTTCAGATCTTTAATCATCTCCTTGGTACGAAGCCCTGGTACTCCAAAATTGAGAAAGGTAGCCTCTGGAAATTTCTCTTGAGCCCGCAGGACATATCCTCCTGCGTTGCGGTGAGCTGTGTCACCGACTCCGTAGACAATGCTGTCGCCAATCACGGCGATGATCGCCTTGCCATCGCAGTTGAAATCAGGGATGCGCCCAACTGCTGGACATGCATAGGAGAAAGCAGTTGTAACTAAACACGTTGCAAGAGCAAGGAGATAAGCTAGTCGTTTCATATGAATGCACATACGCATCGTTTAAAAAGCATTCTACATCGGGCCCACTACATAAAAGATGACTCAAAAGGGTAGCAGAGTGCGGAGTGTCAGAGCAATCTCTTGGGGCGGGCGCTGTTATTTCAGCCCCTTAGGCCAGACACGTTGACTCTCTAATTCAGCGAAGAGGTCTT
Source organism: Bdellovibrionota bacterium (assembly GCA_044344945.1). Lineage (GTDB taxonomy): Bacteria > Bdellovibrionota_C > UBA2361 > UBA2361 > OMII01 > OMII01. The sequence goes on from JBIJBZ010000009.1 coordinate 32,194, forward strand.
CAGTAGATTGAGCAGTGGAGGCTGGAGCCACACGGCGAAACTTTTTATCGGTAAGTCCCGAATAGGAAAAGGACTATAGCTGCCGTGCCTGGGTCTGGTGATGGGTCGGCACCTCTCTAAAAAAGGATATACCGATGACTTCAATAGATACCGCGCTCTTGCCGTCCACGTCCAATGTTGGTGCGACCGATACGACGTCTCAACCCGCAGCTGACGTTGCTACAGCATCGGCAGGTGCCGCCATCGACAGCGTCTCTCAGAGCGTTGCTTCGCTAGAATCCATGGTTTCAGAGGCGCAGACACAACTCGCCTCTAAGACTTTCGCGGAAACTGGCCTGGTTGCGAAGGTGCTCAACGCGGTCACGTCGATAATCGGCGCACTAGTATCATTGGTGTCCTCTCTCGTTGGTTCGGCTAAGAAGGGATCTGATACAAATCCCGCAACAGATACTACGAAGGCAAACACCAATCAAACCGTGGATAGCTCGGCGAGCGATTCTTCGGCAGGACGCTCCTCCTCATCACTCTCCACTTCCACATCGACCGCTTCATCCGCTCCCGGACCCAACCCTGTAGCTTCTGCCGCAGGCTCGTCGGGGCTCTCAGCTAAGCCGGTCACGCCGCATCGGTCATTCTTTGAGGTTATTCAGAATGACCAAGGGATGATTACGCTGCGTACGGTTGATGGATTCACGCTGAGAGCCGAGGGGAAAGAGGAGGCGTGGTCAATTACAGGGCCGGATGGAAACACAACTCGCATTTGGGGGGATCCGCACGTAACTGAAAGCGACGGGGGTCGCTGGGATTTCACGAAGCGATCCACCTTTGTATTTGGCAACAATAAAGCGACGATCGAGGTTACTCCTAAGAACGATAAAACCATGTCTGCGCGGTTGACGGTCTACAGTGGCAACGAGCGTGTCACTATATCCGGGCTCGATACCAACAAGCCAGTGGTGACCGCGGTAAGTCAGGACGGAAAACAACATGATGACTCGCTAGCTGATGGTGTTGTGTACCAACGCAAGAGTAACAAGACGGGCGAGTCATGGACAACAAAAGTTGGTAGCAAGGTCTCTGTAATGGGCGGGAAGTAAGCGTGATCGGCGAAGGGGCATAAAGAGGCATGAGCGAGATCGTCGTTCGCTTAGCCCGCATTTTTCATTAAACTGCGTCGCGAGAGCGCCGAGAGTGGTGATTGCTCGGGCCCGAAGGGCGAATTCAACCAAGCATTTTCAGGGCGGAATCGTATCGAGTACCTTCCGGTCTGAGATAGTTTTTGGGACCGAAAAAGTACCATTATCGGCGCTCGCAGTAGCAGGCTTCATGAAATATGCGGGTTAGCACCTTCCGCCAGCAAAAATTGCTTGCCATATGTGGCTGCGCGGCAAATTCAGTCGCTGAGCAGCCTCCAACATCGAGCTAACGGCGCGAAATCTGAAGCGGCAAGGGTGGCCGCGTATTTGCTTACTAGGGTCTAGACAACGAGTGGGATAGTGCAGGACGCGACACAAGGCCTCAAGACAGGCCGCCCACAAGTGAAGATTTAACGAGAGTTATCTTTATGATTCGACGCCTGCACTTACAGGAGGTTCATCCTCCTGCAAACGCCGTCACCCCTGTCGGGAAAGCGGCTGATAACGAAACCCAAGACGGCACTGATTCTTCGTCGTTAGCGCTTGAATTTGAGCAGCTATTGGCCAAGTTGGCAGATAGAACCGCTGCCCTTACCGATGGAGCCTCAGCGTTAGGCCTTGCACTCGCTCAGACCGGTCCAGCAGCTCGCACGGTAAGCCATGATCAGAAAAAAGACCTAAAAACCGCTGATTTTCGCGATGATCGCGAAGTTGAAGTACGCAGTGATGAAAACGCCGGCGATCATAACTCGGGTTTTGAAGTGCAGGACAGCGATACTGAAAAGTCTGACGATACGGCATCCTCTGATGAGCAGGATAGTCAGGATGAAGTGTCCCAGGTCGAGGCAGACACTACGCAAGTTGGGCCGGAAGTTGAGCAGGTTGCTCTTATCGCAAGCGCCGTTGTGCAGGTTGAGGCAGTTCGCAAAGTCGTGGTGGCAGATACCCATACCGATGATACCGAAACTGATACAATCGACGATCACGGCCCCGCGCAGAACGAGGATTTGGTAGCGGACCAGGGCCCCAAGAAAGGTGAAACTGATGCCTCCCAGGTAGTTGAGATAGCAACAACCCAAAATCAGACACACGTTGTTCAGGAAGCGCAAACCCGTATCCGCGTGCAGGAGCACAAGAAAGACAAGGATGCGGATGATGCTTTTGTCACAGCTAGTACAACACCACTAGCTACTGATCCGGCTGATTCTAATGATATTCGGCGTATCCGACTGGAGGATCACAGACGTGACAATAACCAGCCGGAATCTGGAACCCAAAGCAATCAGCAACCGCTCAATGTTCCGGTGAACGTCGCTACCTCAACAGAGAGTTCGCGAGCTGACTCAAAACTCTCAGATGAAGCGCGTGCGCTTCTTAATGACATGATGCAGTCTCGAGGTGGGGAAGGGGCTCAAAAAGTTGGCTCGAAGGCCAAGGAAGAGGGGGATTTTTCAGCTCCCGAAGCGGCTCCAGCGCCGGTTGCGAAAACAACCACTCGTGCTTCCCACGGTGATATTCAGATGGCACTGCTGCGTCAGGCATTTGAGAGCCTCAAGCAAGCCCGCCAGGAGAGCGGCGATTCTCGGCAACGTGCAGTTACCCCTGCGACGAATGGCGTAGGAGCTGCCTCTGAACCGCGCAGGGCTGAAGGAGATTCGTCTTCGCGCGGCTCTCGGCCGATGACGAGACCCCAAACGGATCGTATGATGGAACGCGTAGAGGTGGCGCTCAAGGAGGCCGCTAAATCCCGCGACGGCAAGACCATTTCGCTGCGCCTCGATCCGGCTGAATTTGGTCGTGTGAAGGTTGATGTGTCGCTGCGTGATGGGGCGCTTCATGCTCGATTAACTCCGGAAAATCAGCAGGTTATGACAGCGCTCCAAGAGAATGCCCATGAGCTGCACTCCGCCCTTCGCAAGCTTGGTCTGGATGTGAGCTCGGTGAGCGTTACTGTGACTCCAGAGAAGGCTCAAGACGACCACGGAATGGGCGGGCAGATGCAAAACGGCAGTAGTTTCCATGATGAGCGGAATAACATGCCGCATAATCAGGGCCAACTAGCTGAAAACACATTTGGCAACGAACTTGCTCAAGGTGATTGGAAGACAGTTGTGACCCCGGAGAAAAAGACTGCGGTCGTTGATCACTGGGTGGCGTAAGGTTCGAGGCAGATACTATGGCTAATGATATTATATCAGGGTTGACGAGCA
>JBIJBZ010000264.1:0-3160 GCA_044344945.1 Bdellovibrionota bacterium
CGGCCGCAGCCCTGATCACGGAGAGCACATTTACCAACTCCCATGCCATGGCCCGGTATCGATACCCCATCGTTCCTCTTTCTCGAATTTTTCCAAACCGCTTCACGAACGATGCACGAATACAAAACATAAGCTCGCCATGCCTACTCATCCACGGCGAAGATGACTCAGTAATCCCGCTACGCATGGCCCACGAACTTCTCTCGTTAGCGCCGCAGCCCAAAGAGCTCGTAACTGTCGCTGGAGCTCAGCATACAGACTCACTGATACGAGGGGCAAAAGAGCTTCAGGATAAGATTAGATCTTTCATCTTTGAACATGTGGGGAAGGACTAACCCGAGGCTACCAATCGCTCATGCGTAAGGTCTAGCCCTCATATTTCATGAAGCCTGCTACTGCGATCGCCGATAATGGTACTTTTTCGGTCCCAAATACTACCTTCAGACCGGAAGGTATCTCGATACGATTCCGCCCTGCAGATACTTAGTTGAATTCGCCCTTCGGGCCCGAACAATCACCACTCTCGGCGCTCTCGCGACGCAGTTTCATGAAAAATGCGGGCTAGTCTAACGAGCCCAGAGCGGACGAGCGTTCGGCGAAAGGCTCGGTGGTGCAGTGTAGAAATCCTCGGACTTACCATCACCGAACAAACTGCTCAGGACAAAGATGATACCGAAAATTACGATTCCATAGATAATAACCGCTGTCAAAAATCTCTGCCCTTTGGATGTACTGAGGGCCTCGGAAAAGGACCTGGTTTGAAAGGATCCACTGTGAGACCGATCTTTGCTCACCGTGCCGCTCTCTTGAATTGATTTAGTATCGAATGATCGGTATCCCGGTTCACCTCCGTGGTCTCTACCCGAAGATGATTTTCCCGCAGATCGACCGGAGCCGTTACCTCCCATAACGAAGCTGGTTCCTCCCGACCGATTCGACTGCACGGACTGCGTTGCTTGTGAGGCGGGCGAAGACTTTGCTACCCATCCATCTCCCCCTGATCCGAGACTTCCAGTCATTCCTCGCATAATGAATTTATCGATCGACATGAAACGCCCTCTTTCCGACAGAATCAAACAACTCTCTGCTGGATATGACACAACTATCGAATCCCGTGACCTATTCGTGATGAAAAATATACCTATTATGGGCTCTGCTTACGCATCACTCCTAAGGGATTCCCTCATACCACTAGGAAAGGGCGTTGCTTCACGGTCTAAGGCCATGCAACTCATTGGTTTTACAAAAGGAACATCTTTTGCATGGAACGTAGCAACCACATCAGCCTGAGCAACCGCACCTTTCTGAGGATTCCGGGACTCGCCGATGAACACGCTGGAACATCTCTGACAATCGACGGTCTCACCTGCTCAATCGACGACTGCATCTCCCTTCTACTACACAACGACCTGGCAATCTGTACTCGGGCCCTGAACATTCTCGCCGAAGTTTCCTCCGCTGCACGATCAGAGGCACATGCAATTGCAGGGGCCATGCATAGAGTGAGTAGTATACCCGACACCTCAATCGCCCAGTTGGCGGAAAGCTCGTTATGTAGGTTTATCTCCTCAAACCTTGCATCGCCCGAGATCGTAAGTATCGGCGCGCAGTGGGTCAAAACGTGGTATCCAACGTCTCCTCTCTCACCTGCCAAGAGTAAGCTCATATCTGAACTTAAAGAGGTGATTGTAAAAATCAGATTTGAGGGAACACCCCAATCTACGAACCAGATTGTTGAAGCTCGACACGTCCTGTGCCGCTCATTTGAGGCCGAGCATCTTCGAGCGGCCGCGGCAGAGGCGATTCATGCAATCCTCTGTGATGAAACCCCCTCTCTTGCACGTGATCGTCGAGTATTTGCCGAGCAATTCCTCTCACTCTTCCGTTCGATGCCCCACATGAGCGCCAACTATACGACTCTTCGACGGATTGCATCGGCAGTATTCACAACAGGAATGGCAACTCCGATGAAACCTGCGAGCTCACGAGTTATTGCAACGAACGTTGCGCCATCCGCTTCACAGAACCGTGGCGTTGAATCGAGTGAGCTCTCTCCGCAAGCTCGTCTGCTCATCGATAATCTAATTGCTGAGCGTGGTGGCGAATTCGTATCGCGTCTTGTAGCCAATGACTACGAGATGATTCGAAAAGCACAGGGATTGTCTCTGCAGGAGTTTCGAACTCTTACTAACCGGATTCGATCTCGGGCTGCGTCAGACCCGTGGGCTCGCGCCGCACTCTTGGACCTTGTACGCGCGCCTCATGAGCCGGCGGTATCCAGCAGTGTCAGAACCGCTGTTCTTGGCGGATTAGTCACAGAGGCACGTAAACTCGGACGATTATCATCTCAGATTGAGAAGGAGGTTTTTGCCATCTCCGCAGAGATCCCTGCTCTCCCCTTTTTACAGGGCCACGATACTCCTGAATCTGATGGGGAGACATCTCAGAGCTGAGCGTAGCGGGAGGGGTCTCCCCTCGCTTGCTTAGGGCAAGATCAGCGTTTGGCCTACACGTACCGTCGAGCTATGCAAGCCATTGACCTGCTTGAGTCGCTCAATTGTGACGCGTGTCTTATTGGCTATCGCGCCCAGCGTATCACCCTTGCGAACCACATAGCGTGAGGACTTGCGCGAGGAGCCACTCTGCGAAGCTGAGGCCTTTGTAATCTTCTGTCGCGGCGCCTCCGACTTCGAAGGCTCTATGAGCCGCAGTTCCTGCCCCGATTGCACGCGATCGTTTGAGAGCTGGTTGATACGCATCAGGGAACTCTTCGAGATACCAAACTTACGCGCGATAGCATCAAGATCCTCACCCCGCTTCACCTTGTACGACGCTTGCAGCGGCTCGTGCGAAGTATCAAATTCATACGAGGAGGCGGACCCTGAAAAGACGACATCCCCTCGATCCTTGTAGTGCGCCGGCACACGCAGCGTATATCCAGCGGGAATGCGCGCTCGACCACTCCATACGGTATCGAGAAGCGCGTAGTTGGCCTCCTTCAGGTCCTCTGTTGGTATTCCGAGACGACTAGCGACTTGGGATGCTGAGAGAGGTGTTCTAACCTGATATGATACAACTTGAAGCGGCGACTCCTCGCGCACTTCAGGGAAATACTTCTGCGGGTCAGCAAATATCTCTACAGCAGCCAAGAACTCTGGAT
>JBIJBZ010000106.1:0-11277 GCA_044344945.1 Bdellovibrionota bacterium
CGCTCATTGGGTCCGGTGAAGACTGTGAATATTGATTGTACTGTGGTCGCAGAGCCGCCTCAGTTCGGCGATACCTACGTGTTGTGTTCGGATGGATTATACAACTTCGTCCCATCGCGAGATATTCAGGCGGTTGTATCTCAGAATCCAATTGATGATGCTAATCAGATCTTAATCAACTTGGCCAATCAGCGGGGCGGTACCGATAATATCACCGCTCTTGTAATCTCGGTGGGAGAGCGTGCCCTTCGATCTCGTGGCGCGCTGCCGGAGGTGTCGGTATCGGATACCGAGTTTGATGTCCCGGTCCCACCCCCGCATGCAGCTCCAGAGGGGCATCGCAATGATCACGAGGTAACACCGCCGCCGGTGCAGGAGCCGGCGCGTCGACGTGTGTTCCGCAGAGAGGCTCGTGAGGCCGAGCGTCCAAGATCATATCGTCCCGCGCGAATTCCGGTGGTGCTTCTCTTGCTAGTTTCATTAGGGATCGGGCTCTTTTTGGGTGATTCGGTACGGCGACTAGCTGTGTCGCCGTCGTCAGGTAATAGTGGAGCGGTGCTCAATCCAGATCCGAACACTACTCAGGGTGGTGTCACGCAGGAGAGTGGTGCTGAGCGAACGCTTGAGCAATCGCTGCGAACTCGGGAAGAGATCATGCAATCCCTTAAGGAGCTCAACGAGCGCATTGAGAGTCTGGCAGGTGAGGTGTCAAAAACCGGCGGATCTCCGGTCTCACGGGCGGCTCTTGAGGCCAAACGTGCATCTGTACGGGGCGAGTTAGCGGTTGCAACCAAGGAGGCGCAGCTCTGGAAGGCGCGAAAGATAAAGCTCTCTGCGGGCGTTGCTGCGGATATCGAGGATGAGCGCAAGAAGGTCGCCGCGTACTCTGAGAAAGCACAGGAGCAGCTGGCGACGTTTACGGGATTGTCTCTGGACTATCTGAGAGCACTCGACGAGCAGGCGTTGCAACCAAACGACCCCAAACTAAAGAGTGAGATCGTTCGTCTCGAACGGGACCGGTCGGCTGCTCAGAGAGGGTTTGAGCAAGAGGTGCTCAATATAGCAACGGGTAAGTACCAGGAGAGTAGCCGTGAGGTAGCCGACCTAACTCAGGAGCTAGCTGAGATTGAGGGGCGATTGGCGCGCATGGACAAGGGCAATTTGAAGGAGCCATGGGGTAATTCCAGCGCCCAAGGTCCGCTGGGGGGACAGAAGCCCCTCCAAGCGATCCTGGACCACGTTTCCCCGAAAGGCGATGAAAAATAAAGCGTCGTGTGGGAAATCCAGCTCCTCTCAAGGGGCTGTTTGATTCTTAGTCGTATTCGCTGATCGCTCACCTCGTAACCCTGAAAATTTGACCCTCTGAGCACTCTCGCGACTGGAATCTCAAGCCGCACCGGGCTATCCTTGCGGTGCCTACCATCTACCGCGGGGGAACTATGAACAAGGTGGCGCTGTTAAGCGTATCGGATCGGACTGGACTAGCAGAGCTGTCACAGGCTCTCCACAAGTCTGGCTACACGTTGTTGGCTACATCTGGAACGGGTAAGGCGCTGGAAGAGGCTCAGATACCGTGGACGAGTGTTGAGTCCTACACGGGGCTAGCCGAACTCCTTGATGGTCGCGTAAAGACCCTGCATCCCAAGATTCACGGCGGAATCCTCGCGCGTCGGGATCAACCTCATCACCTTGCACAGATGAAAGCTGCAGAGATCGATGGCATCGATGTGGTCGTGGTGAATCTGTATCCGTTTTTGAAATACATCGAGAGCGACCGTGCAGAGCGACCTGAGGAGATGACTGAGTTAGTCGATGTTGGTGGACCGACGATGATCCGGGCCGCTGCGAAGAATCACGCATTTGTGTTGCCGTTAATTGATCCGGCCGACTACCCACGCGTGATTGAATGTCTTCAATCGAATGAGGGAAAGCGCGATCCCTTCAGCCTTGATTTCCGACGCGCACTCGCTGCAAAGGTGTTCTCGACACTTTCGGAGTACGACGGTGCTATAGGCCGATACTTTACCGGTCTCGCCCCGAAGACGACAGAGGCGGGAGTCTTCGATACCCGAGCATCGCTCTCAATCGAGAAGTCCGCGGATCTTAGGTACGGCGAAAACCCTCACCAAGAGGCGGCGGTATACCGAGTCCGTTCGAGCTCGCTTCCGCTACTCAAGGGACCGAAGTGGCAGCAGCTCGGAGGAAAGGAGCTCTCGTACAACAACATGCTCGACCTCGATGCCGGGCTCCGCTTGTTGGCAGATCTTCCGACGGATCGGATCGCAGTGGCGATTCTCAAGCACTTAAATCCTTGTGGTGTGGCAACAGGCGACACCGTAAAGAATGCCATCGAGCGAGCCAAGGAGTGCGACCCACGCAGTCACTTTGGTGGTATCATGGTTGTGAATGCAGAGGTTGATAAAGAAGCGGCAGATGAGATTCGGGGAGACTTCGCAGAGATTGTGATCGCACCGAGCTTCTCGGCTGAGGGCCTGGAGGCGCTCAAGACGAGCAAAAATCTCCGAATCCTTCAGGTAGACCAGGCGAACTTCTCGGGTTACGAGTTGCGCACGATCGCTGGAGCGCTCTTGGTGCAGGAGCCGGATATCAATCGCTCCCATTCAGCTCAAGCGAAGCTCGTCTCACCGCGAACACCGAGTGAGGACGAACTAGCAGATCTTGAGTTGGCGTGGCGACTTGTGGGGCATGTAAAATCGAACGCTATCGTGTTGGTACGCGATGGATTGCTGATAGGTGTCGGGGCTGGTCAGATGAGCCGAATCGATTCGATCGAGTTAGCGATTAAGAAAGCCAAGTCACACGGGCACATCCTCAATGGAGCAGTAGCGGCATCGGACGCTTTCTTTCCATTCCCTGATTCTATTGAAGCTTTGGCAGAGGAGGGGATCACCTGCGTGGTGTCACCCGCCGGCGCCCGTCGGGATGATGAGGTAAAAGAGGTGGCTACGAAACGTAGCGTGAGCCTCCTGTTCGCAGCTGATCGGCACTTTAGGCACTAAGAGAGAAGGGAGATCGTATGAAGGTATTGGTAATCGGCAGTGGAGCTCGTGAGCACGCGATCTGTTGGCGTTTGAAGGCGTCGTCTTCGGTGACGGAAATTCTGTGCGCACCGGGGAATCCTGGCATCGCACAGGTAGCAACGTGTCTGCCGATCGCAGTTACTGTGGTTGATGAACTTGTTGCCGCAGCTACGCAGCACGGTGTGTCTTTTACAGTAGTCGGGCCGGAAGCTGCACTTGAGGCCGGCATCGTCGATGCTTTTGAAAAACACAAACTTCCGATCGTGGGCCCCTCAAAGGCAGCAGCTCAGCTTGAGACATCTAAAGCGTTTGCCAAAGAGGTGATGGTTGCAGCCGGAGTGCCGACGGCAGGCTATGAGGTTTTTACAAGCCGCTCCTCACTCGAGGAGTACATCGCAGCACGCGGTGCACCGCTTGTCTTGAAAGCCGATGGATTGGCCTCTGGCAAAGGTGTCTTTGTTGTCACAGAGGCTCAGGACTTCCCAGCAGCACTCGATGCGCTCTTTGGGCCTCTCAAGGCGGAGCGTGTGGTGGTAGAGGAGTTTTTGGAAGGGGTTGAGGTAAGTTGCATCTTCGCCTCCAACGGGCTCGATGTAGTGCCGCTTGCTCCAGCGCACGATTACAAGCGGCTCTCCGATAACGATCAGGGTCCCAACACGGGTGGGATGGGGTCGGTATGCCCAACAGAGCGAGTTTCGTCGCAGGACCTTGAGTGGATACAGGAACACTGCGCTCGACCGATCATAGAGACGATGAGGTCACGGGGCACTCCATTTAAGGGGTTTCTGTACGCTGGGTTGATGGTATCTCAAACGTCGCCGCGCACTGCTGGAGTGAAAGTATTAGAGTACAACACCCGCTTAGGTGATCCAGAGTGCCAATCAATCATGGCTCGTCTGGCGAGCGATCCGATCGATCTGTATCAGTGGATGAGTGGCGTTAAGCCGACTCGACCTGAATTGCAGTGGACCAACAGCGTGTCGACCTGCGTAGTTGTTGCGTCTGATGGATATCCTGAAGCACCGGTGAAGGGAGATGCGATTACCGGTCTTGAATTGGCAACGCTGGTGCCCAATACGGTCATCTTTCACGCAGCGACAGCGCGAGATAGCTCGGGCGCGCTTGTTTCAACTGGGGGACGGACCCTCAGTGTTGTGGGAACTGGAGCTAGTCAGCACGAGGCGCGTAGCGCAGCCTACAAAGCTGTGGATATGATTCAGTTGCGTGGTCGACGGTTGCGTCGCGATATCGGAGTTTGAGAATGGTAATGGCATTCGCACGAAAGGTATTTGGGCTGGTAGTGCTTGTACTCATCGCATTCTCTACTGCCGAGGCAGCGGAGATTCGGGTTGTTGATAGCACCGGACTCGTGCGCGCTGTGCGAGTGGTGCAGCAAAACAGCCGGATAGTAATCGCAATTAAGGGTGGAGTGCAGGGGGAGTGTGTCGCAACAAACGTCGATGGGCTCTCTGCAGAGAAGCGTGTTGCGGTATCATCCAAAGGCGAGTGTATCTTCACCGATATGCCGGAGGGATCGTGGCAAGTGGCGGTTCCCGGAAAGGCAACGTGGCAAGCGAAGATCTATGAGTAATCCGATCCTTTCATTGTACGGGCTTGAGGCAGAGCGTAAAAATAGTGAGCTGCCATTCGCAACCTTGCCCACTCGAGCTGAGATACTCTCAAGCCTAACGACTGAGAGAAACGTAGACCTTTTAATCATCGGCTCGGGGCTTACTGCAGCGCTCGTTGCACACCAGGCTACGCTGCGCGGAATCAAAGCACTCATTCTCACCCCGTCATTTTTTGGTGATCGCGCGCTCTCGTGGAAGCCACGGATTGCACACCTCTTGCGAACTCGACCACTTGAGGTATTGCGTGGGCGTTCAAAGCTGCGCACGTTAGAGAAATCGATCGCGCCGCACCTTACTTCGCAAGCATCGGCTGACTCGCGCCCATCAGAGGATGTTCTCTCTAGATTGGCGCAGCGTTGGTCGCCAAACCTCGATCTTGATGAGCGTTTGCTGATTCGTGAAACGATCCTCGCTGCACGTCAGGAGGGGGCGATCGCGTTAGCCGCTGCTGAGCCAACCTACGTTGAGGCGGAATCAACCACTGGGTGTTACGTCGTTGGATTTAGAGATCTCCTCGGAGATACGGCCTATAACGTCCGAGTTGGTGGCATTCTGCTTGACCCAAGTGGTGCGACCCTTCCGCCGTCGAGGCTCGGCACCCCGGTGCTCCGAGTTCCCGAAGCACGCCGCGCAGGGGTGCAGTGTGTGTATGAAGTAGTGCCCCGCACCACCAAAAGCGGTTTCCGGTTTGCGTCCTTTGAGCTCTCGGATGGTTCCTTCGTTGCTGTGCAGCGTATCAGTGAGCAGCGGATTGAGCTAACTGTTCTGGAGGGGGCTACGAGTTTAGCTCCTTCGGTAATCGAAGTGGTCTGCAGCGAGGCTGCTGCAGAGTCCGGGTGGCGGCTCGTATCGCAGATCAGTATGCGTGATGTGGGTGCACGCTGGAGTTCGCACTACCGAGTATCCGAGTCGCGCGGGATCTTTACCTGTTCGCAACGCGGCCCTTGGGACGCTCTTCGTAGTGCTAATTCAATTGTTAAGACGCTGGTCTCGTATGCGCGTGAGCCGCGACCGGTCGAGAAGCTTCCACCTCGACCACTCCCCGGCGCAGAGCAGGCGTGTGAGCTTAATGCCTTTCGAGCTCAGGCGCGAGGGCAGGGGGTTTCAGAGGAATCCATTGAACTGTGTATCGCTCGGTGGCAGGGACGGGTGCGATATCTTGCGCAGTTTGCAGATGGGCTGACTCCGCTCTGTCGTGGGGTGCTGCGCGGAGAGATCGACCTCGCATACGTAAGCGATCAGATCACAACGAACGAAGACCTCGTCTTTGGTTCCCTTCAATTGCACCGTATGCCGGGGTGGCAGGAGTTAGTGCCAGCGATCGCAGAGCGGGTGCGCGAGGTGGCCGAACGTTAGGGAGTGCAGGGGAGGGCGAGCATGTCGCTCGCCGGTCGTGACGTCAAAGGAAAAGGCCGTCGGCCGAAGGCTATGTCCGTCCTCGTAGCGAACGGCGGGCAACACGCCCGCCCTCCCTTTATTTCAACCGTTGTTTGTGCTGGACGATATCCTAACAATTTTTGTATAGACGGGCTTCTCGCCAAGGTTGAATAATCCCCACAAGATTCCCGAGGTAAGGCCTTGGGGGCGCTAGGTCGCTTGTCTGCCTGGCAGTGAAAATAAAACCGTGAGGGATTTAGATGAACAAGCTCATTACAGAGTGTATTGGAACGTTTTTCTTGGTGCTTACCATTGGTTGCACCGTTGTTGGTACAAACCCCGGGGTGATCGCGCCATTGGCGATCGGCGCCGTGCTGATGGTGATGGTCTTTGCAGGTGGGCACATCTCCGGTGCGCACTACAATCCGGCTGTAACACTTGGAGTAATGGTACGTGGTCGTTGCACTCCAGCCGAGGCGATTCAGTACATCGTTGCGCAGTGCATCGGAGCGCTTATAGCGGCCACGGTGGTAGGGCTCTTGAAGGCAGGCACAGTCGTAACACCGGGAACTATCGATACGACGAAGGCGCTCATTGCTGAGTTCCTCTTCACATTCGCTCTGGTGTACGTGGTGCTTAACGTCGCAACCGCTAAGGGCACAGCGAACAACTCCTTCTATGGCCTTGCAATCGGTAGCACCGTGATGGCGGGTGCGTTTGCTGTCGGTGGCATCTCCGGTGGGGCGTTCAATCCTGCTGTGGCGCTCGGTGTAACAGTGATGGGTCTCTCGGCGTTGTCGAACATCTGGGTATTCCTCGTCGCAAACTTTGGTGCGGGTTTGGTTGCGGGTGTCGTGTTCAAGACGCTTAATCCGAATGATCTGTGATTAGGGGGGCGCATCCCTATAAATATTGAATTTGGATGGGAGGGCGAGCGTGCCGCTCGCCCTCCCTTTGTTACGCGAATGGAAACCGCCTTCGGCCGAAGGCTGTATTCGTCAACGCGACGACCGGCGAACGACACGCTCGCCCTCCCGCGCCCTTACGGCTTCAAAACAATCTTGCCGAACTGCTGACCATCTTCAAGCCGCTTGATCATCTTGATGCCCTCTGCCAGCGGAGCAACGGTATCGATCGGGATCTTGATCTTGTTCTGGAAGATAAACTCGATCGCCTCAATGAAATCCTGACGGCTTCCCATCGTTGATCCGATCAGGGACACCTGCTTAGTGAAGAAGATCCGGTTGTCGAACGAGAGTTCGTATCCTTTCGTGTTTCCGACCGTTACGATCCGGCCGCCGCGAGCTACCGCACGGAGGCTCTTCGGCATCGTCTTTGATCCAACGTTATCAACAACGATATCAACGCCGCGTCCCTTGGTGAGTTTCAGTACCTCGGTGTGCCAATCAACGTGCTTAGTGTAATCGATGACCGATGACGCTCCGAGGCTGTACGCTCGTTCCGCCTTGTCCGATCCGCCTGCAAGGGCGATCACCGAAGCGCCAGCCGCGCGAGCCAGCAGGATCGCAAGCGAATTAACGCCACCGCCTGCCCCGACCACGAGCACACTCTCTCCAGCACGAAGCTGTGCGCGCTTGAACAACATGCGCCAACACGTAGTTCCTACGAGAAGTGGTGCAGCGCCATCATCGAATGACACGAGATCCGGGAGTCGAAAGAGGTTCTCGACGGGAACACACACGTACTCGGCGAAACCGCCGTTAATGTGTTCGCCGAGGATCTTGTACGACGGGCTTAAACTATCTTCGCCTTTGCGGGTCCATTCATCCTCGGCTGTAATAATTCCCGGATTCACAATCACCCGAGTGCCGGGGATCCATGTGCTACCTGGAGTGTTCACTGAGAGGATCTCTCCAGCTACATCGGCGCCGCCGATGTGCGGCATATCGAGGTGGAGCCCCTGCCATCCGCGTCGTACCCAGATATCGAGGTGATTGAGGGCAACCGATTTCACCCGTACCAACGCCTCGCCTGGTTTCGGCTCGGGCTGAGGAAGGTCTGCGTACTTGAGGGTGTCTATCTCGCCGTGCTTTTCAAAGAATATCGCTTTCATGGTCGCCGTTATCGGTAGGGGTTAAAGGAGGAAAACTCGCGGCTACGCTGCGAGAGCCTCTCTACCAGATAACCACTGCGGGCCGGTTATGCGCAAGACGGAACTCGAGTAAGGACCGCACAGACCCAGCCGTTTTCAGCACGTTCTGAGGCGAGGTCCCATCCGAGTTTTTCGCAGTAGGTGCTAAAGACCTGGTTCCACACTAACTCGGTAATTCCGGACATGATGAGGGTGGTGCCGGGCTTGGAAACCCGCGTGACCTCGGGTGCCAGCTGGGTCAGCACTTCTCCGTATACATTGGCGAGAATGAGGTCATAGACTCCAGTGACCTTTTCAAGAGGGGTGGTTGAGAGCGCAATCAGCTCGCGTACGTGGTTGAGCTCCGTATTGTCACGGGCGTTTTCAATCGCTCCCTCGTCGATATCGATTGCTTCAACGGGGGCTCGAAAGAGCTTGGCCGCAGCGATAGCGAGGATTCCACTCCCGGTGCCCAGGTCGAGGATCTTCAACTCTGAAGGGGCGTTGTATTGAGGGAGCTGCGTGATCTCTTCAAGCACCATCTTGGTTGTTGAGTGGTGTCCGGTGCCGAAGCCTAAGCCAGGGATAATCTTTATCGCACCCTCTGGAACAGGTCGGGGATCGGTGCTGGATTCCACCGGCACCACCTGGAGTGAGCCGGCTTGAATCGGTTTCCATACATCGGGGCAGGCGCCGGTCCAGTTGTTCTCTGAAACTTCAGCAAGAGAGATGAGGGAGCATCCGAGAGAGGGGAGGTGTTGAGCGAAGCTCTGCGCATTGGCTTTATCTCCCTGCACGTAGCAGGTAATCTCAGGCGGTGTATCAATCGAGGTTCCGAGAGCCCCCAGCTCCATCAGCTCTGAGCAGATCTCATCAAGCGTCTCACCTTCAGCGGCTGGGTCGTTCGGTCGGAGAGTGATGGAGTACCATTTCATAGCGGAATTTCGATGAGGGAGCATTGTTCCCTAAAGCTACACATGAAAGAAAACGCCCCGGAACGATTCGCCTTGTTGTCGATCGTTCTCGGGGACGTTTGCGTGCTGACGCACTGGCTTGTCGCCACGGGTGCCCTCATGTAGAGACCCGATTGTAAATCGCCTTACAGCGCCTTCTTGATCGTTGCTACCAACTGATCCTTTGGAACCGCACCTACAACGCGGTCAACCTCTGCTCCACCCTTAAAGATGATGAGGTTTGGGATGGCGCGTACGTTGTACTGCGAAGGGCTCTTTGGATTATCGTCTACGTTTACCTTGCAGATCGTTACCTGCGTGCCCAACTCCTGAGCGATCTCCTCCAAGACGGGAGCGATACTCTTGCAGGGACCACACCAAGGTGCCCAGAAGTCTACAACGACAACGTTGCCAGCCTTTAAAACCTTGGAATCGAAATCTGCATCGTTAATCTCTGCGACGTTACCCGCCATAAAAACTCCTTACGAACTATAGACTTGGCCGTGATATTCCGCCGGCACGCCCTGGATTATTCAACAATGAAACAGCGGAGTAAATCCCTTAAACACCGGGGAGTCTGCGCCCAAACTTAACGCCAACTAAGCAGCTTTTTCGGGCCGGGAAGGGGGTGGGGCGCAAAATCTCTGTCTAACTTTAAGCTGTTTGAACCTATTGTGGGGGGTCCGGCGTCATATGTTTAACAAACTTAAAGTCAGGCCCCCTGGAAGGGGAAACCCAGTGGGCCAGACCGTAGATGAGAGGGGAGGCCTATGAACACCACAACTACAAGCCGAGGGCCAGTTAAAAGCTCGGCGTGTCCCATTCTCGTAGTTGACTCGTACGCTCGGGGTATATCGATTGGAAAGATAGACCCAGCCGGAAAAGGGCTGGAATTGCAAGTAGATGAAGAGCGCAAAGAGAATCCGATGCTGCTTCGCAGTCGCTACGTTATGAGGAATGGCGAGCCTCTGCTCGACCTTGAGCGACACCTTGAGCGGCTCTCAGCAAGGGGCGAGCTCCGCAGGACCACGGTAGTTTTCGGGGTCACTACCGACCCCTTCCATCCCTTTGATGAGAAGTTCGCCACCAGTATGAAGTTTTTGGAGATCTTCGAGCGGTTCCAGCCGGGGCGGTTGGTGATTCAGACCCGCTCCCCCTTGGTAGTAATCGGACTGCCGATCCTTAAAAAGGTGCGCAGCACAACCTGTATCACTATCGGGCTTGAGACCCCACGTGATGAGGTTCGGCTCCGGTACACCCCGGACCTACCATCCGTTACCGAGCGGTGGAAGACGGTGCGAGCTCTGAAGCGCTTCGGGCTTAAGGTCGGGATCCAGGTCTCTCCGATGTTACCGTACGGTGATTGGAGGGCAGATGCCGGAACGTTTGCCGATGAGTTGTGCGAGGAGGCCGATTACATTGCCGTTAAGTCGATAGCGCAGGGGGCAAAGGGTGCACGCCCAAGTAACCTAATTGCGAGAAAGCTCACTGCTGACCGGCAGTTCTTCTGGTTGCGGCACGACACCCAGCGACCCCTTGAAGAGGCTATCCGGCAGCGAGCTCCTGAGAAGCTGCTCCATCCGGCTGGTGTGGAGATGCCGAATCCTCAAATTGCGTTGTTTGGAACTAACTCGGGGCGGTGAGCGGGTTCTACCTCTATGGCGGGTTGCGGCGTTTGGGTTGAAACCACAGAGGGCTCACGCTCTGTGACGTTCGTTAAGAACGGGACACAAGTAATCGAGCTGCTGCACCCGCAGGTCTCCTTCCGAGTGTACCTCTGCAGAAGAGACGTTTGGCAACGTACAAGGGCTCAGAGGTCAGAACACGAATCGCTCGATTGTTCACGTAGTCCAGGTCCAAGGTGCGAGTGGGCTCGCGGAGCGGCATCAACGACGGCTCCAGTGATTTGATTTGTTTCCATCCCCCCCTCTGTGTTCCTCTGAGTCCTTGTATGTTGCCAAACGTCTCTGTGGTTCCAATTCCAGAGACTATAATCGGCGTGGGGGCACGCGGAATTGCTTACCGCTTCAGATGACAGGTACATTCAGCTCGAACAAACAAATCGATGGGTTTGCTCCCTGGGGACGAAACCCATCCTTCGGACGCTAGCAGGGTGGTGAAAAAAGACTTCCTGTTGCGCATTTCGATAGTTTGACTGCAACTGCGTTGGAGCCACCGAAAAA
>JBIJBZ010000265.1:0-3123 GCA_044344945.1 Bdellovibrionota bacterium
TTTTTGAGCACTTGCTTTGCTTGATATTCATGAAGATTCATAGTGTACGTCCTTACCTTATTGTCCTAGAGAATTGCGAGAAGCTGGCGAACCCGCTCAGCCGACTCGTGCAGTGCAGTCTTTTCAGCAGCAGTGAGCTCGATCTCGACGATCTTCTCTACGCCGCCCTTGCCCATAATGACCGGCACTCCGAGGTAGATCCCCTTGAGTCCGTATTCGCCGTTCATCATCGCTGCAGCAGCGAGAACGCGGCGTTGGTCAAAGAGGTACGCCTCTGCCATCTGAATAGCTGATGCTGCCGGCGAGTAGAACGCCGAGCCAGTCTTGAGAAGTGCCACAACCTCTCCCCCTGCTCCACGCACACGCTTCTCGATAGCATCGAGACGCTCAGCTGAGATCAGGTTTGCAACTGGGATTCCATTGCAGGTCGTGTACGATCGCACTGGAACCATATCGTCTCCATGACCGCCCAAAACGAATGCCGATACGGACGCAACAGATACGTTAAGCTCCTCAGCCAAGAACGCTTGGTAGCGCGCCGTGTCCAGAACTCCAGCCATTCCCACAACGCGGTGCGCTGGGAATCCGGTTTCCTTCTGCATGAGGTACACCATCGCATCGAGTGGGTTGGTGATCACGATAACGAGTGAGTTGGGTGCGTGGTCCTTGATACCCTTGGCAACGTTGCGCACGATCTCGGCGTTGGTCTTCACAAGATCATCGCGGCTCATGCCGGGCTTTCGTGGAAGGCCTGAGGTAACGATGCACACATCAGCGCCTGCGATATCGGCGATGTTGTTTGTTCCCGTAATCTTGAAATCGAGTCCGAACACGGGTGCCAGGTGCGAGAGATCAAGCGCCTTACCTTGTGGCATCCCCTCGACGACATCGAAGAGTACCACGTCACCTAAATTTCGTTGTCCGCACAGAAGGGCTAACGTGCCACCGATCTGTCCTGCTCCTATAAGAGCGACTTTTCTCCGTCTAATTTCATTTGCCATTTCCTACTCCTACGTCTCTGTAGATACAAATCACTTCACACCACTCTGAGCGGCCGGTTTTGTGCTGGTGGCGGCTGCCCCAGTCTGCGCCGAACTGCCCTGCGCGACAAGCCCCTCAGCTACTCCAAGTTGCTGAATTAGCTGATTCATGTCGGTTTTTGACACCTCTATCCCGGCACTTTGCCCCGGATTGACCGCTACAAAACTGGGATTCCCCTGGGAGAGCTGTTTGGCGACCTCTAAGCGCAACATCGCGCGACCGCCCTTGCCGGAGAGTGCCGCAATCTGCTGTCGCAACCCCTCAATCTCCGAGGTTCCCTCGGCTTTGATCGCCTTTGCCTCATTAGTCTTGGCCGCGTAATAAGCATCCCCCTCGTAGACCGATTGCTCTTTGTACCCCTTCGCCTCAGAGACCCGGGTGTTGTATTTACTCTCGGCCTGAGAATACTCGGTGTGCTTTTTGGCCCGCACCGTCTCGATGCGCGTTCGCTCACCTTCTATGTCCTGCTCCTTCTCCTGAATATCTCTGAGCCGATCTTGGTAACTCGTGTCCTCTGAGCCATCCCGAAGTAAGCGCACGAAGCGGTACTGTTTGAGATTGATCGATTCAACGTCGATCCCCCACGGCGAGAGGGTCGTACGCGTAGCGGTCACAGCGGCATCAACCGCATCGTTGCGCTTCTTGTCATCTCGGAACTCGGCCGTACGGAGCTGATTCATGCTGGCACGGATCTCCGAGCGCACGACCGAAACAACGAGGTCACGCACAGCGGCGTCGGTCGTTGCGACCTCCTGTACGAGCCTCACGAGGCTCTCGGGCTTGGGATCGATTCGATAGCGAACAGTTAGTTTAAGCGCGGCCTCGTTGCCATCCTTAGCGCGGGTGTGCACATCCTCGTTTTGCACGAGCTGGGTCGCCCCGCCTCCATCTCCCATCCCGCGTCCCCAACTGAGATACTGTGGAGAGGTATCGAATCGATAGATCTTCTCCCACGGAAATACCACGATAGTCTGCAAAGGTGACGCCACGCTCGAGGGCGAGCCTACACCCCCTCCGAGCACCGGTGGCAGCTTGCGAAATCGCACGCCATACTCCGTGGTACCCATGTGCTGAATACCGGTATCGCATGCGCTCAAAGCCGAGGCGAGAATCAGAAAACCGATAGATCGAATGCGCTTACTTACCATTGACCGCCTCCCCGACATCTAGACGCCCCTTGGCGTCTGCACCGACTAACTTCTTCACCCATGCATCGAGATCGTATGGGTCTACATTCGCGACGATTCCACCTTTGAGCGTCGCCAACACTTTAGCCAACTGCAGCGCCACATACACATCACTCCCAGCCGCAGAGAGTACTTCGTTACGTTGTCTGTCGACCTCCGCACGCGCCTGCGCAGTCAATAGATCTGCTTCCGCTACCTTCTGTCGCCGGTACAGGTCTCCTTCGGAGCGGATCTTTTCAGCATCGCTCTGGCCCTGTTTGTCGAGGTTTTGAATGGCGACGTTACCGTCAGCCTCCACCTTGTTTACATCACGCTGAGCCTCCGCGAAGTCACCCGCGACTCGGTTGTAGGCCGACTCCAACTCTTGCAGATTCTTTTTGAAGATAGCTTGATCGATCTCCTCGCGGTACGTGTAGCGCCGCAGCAACACCGACTCTACTTTTATTCCAACTGGGGCGAGCGCATCACGGAGCACATTCTCAGCCACCAGCACCCGATCCTCGCGCGCCTTGGGGTCATAGAACTCAACGGTCGAGAGCGCTCCCAGCGATCGCTTCAACTGATTGTCCGCCACCTGCGCGATATACTTGACCCACTGCGTCTGAGTGGCGCCGACACTATTGATTAGATCGCTTGGGCCACCATGCGCACGAGAACTATCAGAGCCAGGGCGCGCATAAATTCGGTAGAGAACCGACACATCGATATCCACGGTGGTTCCGTCGATGGTCGGAACGTCAAGTGACCCGAAGCTGCCTGGGTTCGATTTGACATCGCGATCAAAGTTTAGCACCTGAATCGTTTGGGGGACCTCATAGACCGTGGAGTACCCTGGGATCGTCCAGTGGTAGCCAGGTGCGAGTGATTTCTCAAGCAGACCTTGTCGCGGCCCAAA
>JBIJBZ010000107.1:0-11137 GCA_044344945.1 Bdellovibrionota bacterium
AGCGATTTCGGGCCTCACGCTGACCATAACTACCCACTAAATCCGTCGAAGACCCGAAAGACAGATTATAAGAGTACCGATGCCTTACTACCAAGGGAAGCAGAACAGGGGTTAGCGGCATCGGGACAAGCGAGTACTAACTTCCCTACCCGCACCAAGTTGGCCATCTAAGATCCACAGTTTACGACAGGATCTGCCCGTTGGCACCAGAGCGCCCGGCACACCCGAGCACAAATTCTTTAGTACTATCTGGATCACGTTATACTACGGGAACGGTCATAGCGCAGAAGCTCGGGATATCGCCCCACTGCGCCACGCGGAGCATATGGCACGACAACAGCCCCTCAAAACCTCTCAACCCCTCACTGCGAGCCCCCTCTCCCCGCAGGCATCTGCAGCTGCCCATGCAGCACACCTATTTCGGCTCAGTGGGGCTTCTCCATTCGAACGCACCAATCCACAAACTCAGAGCAAACTTGTTGCGGCACTCACAGCGTTAGGCGAGGGAATTCCCCTCCACTTCGGAAACTACCCCGATGGTGTCCATCGCCGTCTAGCGCTCGTTAGGAACCTCGGAAAAAAGGGACTCATCGCGCAAGCTACGCGATACAACAAAGAGATCGAATCTTCCTTCTTAGGACTCCCCTCTCGTACGCTCATCTTTTTTCCCGCGGCCAGTGACGCTGCTTGCTACCTTGAGGCGGGAGCTCTCTCGTATCGTGACGGACCAAGCGATCTCTATCCTGGTTCGGTTGGGATAGTAGAGATGTTGTATGATGTATCGCTCAACATGGCTCAAATAACCACAGTTCAATCGTCCGTCGACCATCGCAAGAGCGCCGTGCAAACGATGCTTCAACGAGAGGGGCGCAATCTAGGAAAAAAATATCTTGGCTGGGCAGATCGACTGGTCGCTGAAAGCCTAGCTTTTGCGCGGCGCGCACACATCAGTCGAATTTCGATAGGAAGGATCCCCCATGCCGGCGAGGATTCATCATTTGCGACCATACCTGAGGATGCGTTTCCTTTAACAACTAGGCCACGGAACCATGCAATAGTTACAAAGAAGGCCGCTCAACTTGGATTTACTCTGAGCCACAAAGGGCACTTGCTTGAGGACCTGCCGGAGGTTACAGGCAAAACCTCTTGAGGCCTGCAGGTGTAGCTCCGCCTCATTTCTTCGGGCACACCTTAGTTTTCTGGCAGTCCTTAATCAACTTCGAAAGGTCCTGACGGACACCGGCAATCGTCTGTGCTGCTCTACCACCCCCTTTGGTAGGTCGCGGGGAAACACCAAGCTTTCGATAACACGCCTGCACCCGCTGAGCAGTCTTCGTTACTTCCCTCTCCAAAATTTTAAATTGCGGGGTAAGCGCCTTCACATCTGAAGCGAAGGAAACGGTGACGCATGAATCTCCACACACCTGAACTCCTTTTCGGAACACCTCCCTACCTTTGTCGCTTATTACTTGGTAGGCAGCTGTGACTCGATTATCAGCTGCGACGATCGATCCCGGACACTTGCGATCGAGAAAGCGCTGGACATCGGCCACGAAACGGTCCTTCAAGATCTGGGCCTTCTTAAGAAGCTGCTGCTCAAATCCACGGATCTTCTTCGTAGGTGCTACGAATGAGCAGTTCCCCTTCTGACTTGCACACACAGCCGTATTGTCCACATAGGCATAGGATGGGGGACCGCTTACACAAACTCCACAACTATCAACCGTTCCGCTCGGAAAGTTGTACTGCGCTTCGCTCGGACATACACCGCAGGCATCGAGAACTTTATTTGCATCATACGAGTAACCAGAAGGACCGGAGAGGCAGGTGCCGCAACGATCTCTTCCTCGACCAGCGTCTGCCTGGTCTAAACATACGGAACATTCATCAAAGACTTTCCCCTGAGCATTGGGAACTGCGGCACATCGGCCATTAGTGACAAAGCGGGTGAGGGTTATATCTGACGAGGTTCCGGTAAAGGTCAACGTTATCGCCCCTACGTTCCGTATATCAATCGCCCCATTCGCTCCCAACTTCGTTACAGTTGTGAAGGTCGCGCTCGACGGCGCCGGAATGCTACCGGTAGCGGCGGTCGCAAACAGAGAGAACGGCAGCTCAATCGTAAAGGTCCCCGGACCGTTAAAATGTCGATCCAGCGTAATCGCAACTTCAGAGAACTTAGTCCCATCACTCCTGCTCGCATCGTACAATCGTAGCGCAACCTGCATCGGACTAGAGGGGTAGTCAAAGTAGGACAACCCCAAGTTGAAAGCACTAGCGCCATCCTGAGTAAAATCAACCCCTCCAAGGCCGTTATACTTCACAGAACTAGGGTTCGCATCCCCATCCCACGTGACAGTGGCGAGGCTGGCGTGCGTCCCCTGCTCAAAACTTAATGGCCCATCGCCATCAACCACAAGACTTGATATTCCCGCACCTGCACCCGTCTTCGTGACAAGAAAGGATCGACCGCCACCGACCGCGCCTGATGTCGGCGTATGCAGGGTTTTGACTACACCAACAGTCGTGGAGGACGATAAAAGCCCTGGAGTTAGAAAGGTGTCGATGATTAGCGCCTGCGCTGGAACTACAAATAGAAGCCAAGCAGCCGAGAGCGAAAAAAGTCTCTTGAAGGAATTAAATCGGATCATGATTGCCAGGAGTATCACCCGAGAAATCCACCTCAACAAGTAGCCTTCTACTACTACCGAATCGCCAACTCCAAGGGATCCCCCCCCCCAAAAAAGCACAGACAGCGCGTTGGTGCCACCGTCGAGTGAAGCCGACCTACACGTACCATCGAAAGGTACAACCCAACAATGTCGCCGACTGCTACTCCCGAATCGCCAACTCGAAGAGATTAATCCCTAAAAGCAGATAGAGCGCATTGGTGCAAACGAGGATCGAGGGCCACACCCCCCCGGGCTGAAGCCCTCCCGTGAGCACTATCTGAGCGGTCATCTCCACCCCCGAAAAGAAGAGTGGAAACAATAGTGGCAACGCCAGGAGCGGCACCAGGATTCCGCGCAAACGCGAGGTTCCCGCGATGCCAACAAGGAGAACCACAAGCGCGGCCAACGCTAAGCAGGCTCCTGCCCCAACTACCAAAAGCTGCTGCACGTGCTCACCTATCGATTGATCGAGGGCTGCCGCCAGCAACACCACCAGGAGCGCATAATTTAAAAAGAACATCCCCGCTGTCACGAGCACTTTCGAAACATACATCTGCGCACCCGTTACGCCAGCAAGCAGCAAACCCTCGAACCCCCGCCCCTCAAGCTCAGACTCGCTTGTTCGTGAGACCGCTGAGGTACCAGAGAGAAGAAAAACTGTCCACAACAACATCGGAAAGACCTTCGCAGTCGTGCGCGAGTCAATCACGGCCGAGCTAACCCCCGCGCCGACCAAAACAGAGATCAGCACCGTATTACACACCAAAAGGGTAACGAACTCCCGACCTCGCCACTCAAGACGAAGCTCCTTTGCCACAAGGACTATCGTAGTTCGCAACCACGCAATCATCGATTACTCTCCACATAGCGCTGAATTACCGCGTCGATAGCGGTCGTGGTTGCGGGAGTGCCAGAGTCTGCAAGCACTCGACCTCGCTCCATGACTACGACCCGAGTTGCCATATCTCGCAACCGATGAACGTCGTGTGTGGCAATTACTACGGGCCCCGTCTTGGATTGCAGCGTTACTGCCTGCTTTAGCCGCTCAACACTCCGTTGGTCAAGGTTACTCGAAGGCTCATCGAGCAAACTAGCACCCGGATTACCCATGAATGCCCTCGCAAGAGATGCTCGGGCTTGATTTCCTTTTGATAGCTCTACGATAGGCTTTCCGGCAACTTCACGCAGTTGCCAACTATCCAGAATGCCATCGAGCGTGTGCGTCTCTCCTGAAATCAGCGAACGATACAGGGCCAGATTCTCGCGAACGGAGAGTCGACCATACAGAAACGTGTGGTGGGAGGCGAAGCCAATAGTGGCCCCCTTGGGTACTACGACACGACCTGTATCAGGCCGGACGAGCTGCGCGAGAACACGAAGGAGCGTTGATTTTCCGGCACCGTTAGCACCGAGAAGCAAGACGACCTCTCCTACCCCAAATGATAACGATATATCCCTCAGAACGTGCTGAAACCCGTACCTCTTACCTACACCATCTGCTGCCAACACCGGCGTAACAGGAGCGGTGTCTTGCCGGGTCGTATGCGATGCATTAGCGCTGCTCATGCCGGCGAATCTCTTCTAAAACGCCTGCAACTTCAATCGACAATTCGTTTCGGGCACGCTCAAAATCCTCTTGGCTAATCTTGCCCATGGAATAATCGAGCTCAAGGTCCTTCATAGCCCGGAGGGCGCGCTCCTTCGAGTCCTGAAGGGTTTGCAGGGACTCCAGGCCAGAGGTTGAATCGACACCCGCGTACGCAGCCTCGAAGAAGGGGCGAACAAGATACAAACCGATCAAGAGCGATAGTGCTAGAGACAACAAAATCCACGTGCTCATACTGTTTGTACCACCTTTGATGAGTCTAGAGCCTTAGCAGACGAGGTGCGGGCGACCGGAATTGCAACCGTGATGCCGCCAATAATCATAATGATGGCACCGTACCACAACCAAACCTGCAACGGGTTGATAAACACCTTCATCGAAGCCTTCACCCCACTATCGTCGACACCCGCTAGAACAAGATAGAGATCCTCGCGATGTCCCATACGAAGGGCGACCTCGGTCGTCGTTTCTTTATTCTTAGGATAGAAGCGAAGCTCTGGGGCCAAGACCGCGAGAACAGAATCGTCCTTGAGCGAGTGAACCACTACGTGAGCCTGAACCGCACTATAGTTTGGATTCTGCTCTTCATGGAACTCTGACAGCTCCAACGAGAATCGCCCCACCGAGAATCGCTCGCCAGGAGCCAGGGTAAATTCGCGCTCCACCTTGTGTGCCATTGATGCCGTTATCGCTACCGTCATAACAAGGACACCGAAGTGAATTATATGAGCTCCATACTTCACGCGCTGCCGCCTGAACAAGGTCGCTACGGTCGATGGCGACCAGGCTGATGTCTTCGCAACACCCGCTTGAGCGTGAAGCCCTCGGTTAACCTCGCTTATGATCGTCATGACGACAAAGAAGCAGATCGCGTACGAGAGAACGGGATAGAACTCTGTAATTCCAGCCCACACGAGCGCAACGGCAACCAAGAAAGCTCCAACAAACGGCAGCGCGAACGAGCGCATCAGCTGGCGCGGAGAGGAGCGCTTCCACGCAATCGTCGGCCCGATCCCCATCAGAGCAATCAACACCAAGAAAAGGGGAACGTTCACACGATTGAAGAATGGAATACCAACTGTCTGCTTAACTCCCGTGAACGCCTCCGAAAAGACCGGAAACATGACGCCCCACAACACCGCAAAGCAGATACTCAACAGAACTAAGTTATTGAGCAGGAAGAGCGCCTCACGCGAAAGCATACTTTCGATGGCTCGCTCAGGCTTTAGCTGCTTAAACCGGATGAATACGAGTCCGATGGCTACGACAATGATAAATCCTAAATAAGAGAGAAATACCCATCCGATATCGGTCGATGCAAAAGCATGCACACTCTGCACGATTCCCGAGCGCGTTAGGAACGTTCCAAAAACCGTGAGTGCGTATGTGAGAACTACCAGGAAGATGTTCCAGATCTTGAGCATCCCCTTGCGCTCTTGAACCATAACCGAGTGCAGAAACGCAGTGGCGGTAAGCCACGGCAAAAACGACGCGTTCTCGACAGGATCCCACGCCCAGAAGCCACCCCACCCAAGCTCCAAATATGCCCAGTGGCCGCCGAGTACGATACCGGCCGTTAGAAAGGTCCAGGCGATCAGAGTCCACCGCCGCGTCAATCGAATCCAGTCGTTCGACATATGGCCCGAGGCGAGAGCTGCCATGCAGAACGCATACGGGATCGCTAGCCCCGTAAACCCGAGATAGAGCATCGGCGGATGAATCGCCATGTACTCGTTCTGCAGAAGCGGGTTCAGTCCATTTCCATCCGGCATAACTACCGGTGACTTAAGGTAGCGAAACGGATCCGTCAGGAAGAGCGTAATAGTCGTAAAAAACAAAGTTGATGAATTGAGGAAGGCGTAGAGCCAGGCACAGAGTGGTCGAGGGTAGCGCGCGGACGCTCTGGCAACTAATGCACAAAACACCGCAACTAAAAAACTCCAGAGAAGCATCGAACCATCCATGCCGCCCCAGATCGCAGTAATCTTGTACACCCACGGCATGTCTCGATTTGAGTACTGCCATATGTACTGCACAGAGTAATCGTTCGTAACGAAGCCGTATCCGAGCCCCACGAGGGCGGCACCGAGAGCGATACTCACTGCCACCGTAACCCTCCTTACCAGCTCAATTCTCGCGGCAGGCGCCTGGCCACGCGCACCGATAACCGCTCCGTACACTACTCCTACAAGAGCTAGTAACCACCCGGCACAAAGCGCAAAATGACCAAATTCAATCACAACAACTCTCCTTCCTTAAAAAAACTACCCCTTCGCAACCTCTCCCATCGGAGCTGCACCTGGGACAACCGGCTCATATTTCGACGGGCACTGAGTCTGAAGCTTCGCCGCCTGAATTGCGCCCCCGATGAAATCACCATCTATCAGAACATCTCGACCAGCCTGAAACATGTCGGGCTTCAATCCGCGATACTCTACCGGAACAGTGGCATCGCCCCCCTTGGGGTCCTTGATGGAAAACTTCAAAATGAAGCTTGGCTCTGTCTGATACTGGATCGGATCGACAACCCGCCCTCCCACCCGGATACGCGGCAGATCCTTCGCATGAGCCTGCATGACCAACTCAGATGGCATGATGATGAGAGAACTCGTCCCTTGCGTGGCTCGATATACAAGCACGCCACCAACGATGATGAAGAACGCCACCAAACTAATAAAGATCCGGCCCATAGTACGACACTGCAAGAATCAATAGATACACGCCGCCGAGAAAACGAAGATCGTCCCTCTGGGACCTCCTCTGAGCGGGCACGCCATGCCAAGAGATGCTATACCATGCGGCCCGGATTTGCCACCAAGCGCGCCCTCTGTTTTTGCCCCTAGAGCCCCAAAAAGCCGTTTAAATCCAGCAAACTAAAAGAACCTTAGCCCGCATATTTCATGAAACTGCGTCGCGGGAGCGGCGAGCATGGTGATTTTTCGGGCCCAAAGGGCGAACTCAAAAAACTATTTTCAGGCCGGAATCGTATCGAGATACCTTCCGGTCTGAAACTCGATTTTTGAGCCGAAAAAGCGCTGTTATCGGCGCTCGTAGTAGCAGGCTTCATGCAATATGCGGGTTAGCTGGAGGCCAGAGAACTCTGTCGTAAACCGGCCCAGCTCCGTGGCGAGACTCAGAGTAATACTACTCTTCAATCCAGTCTTCGATTTCAGACCCCAGCTGCTTGGACACATGCGCCTTCAGTTTATCGCGCAGCTTGTTCTCTATCTGACGAACCCGCTCCTTGCTGAGCGCCAGCGCATCCGAGAGCTCCTGGAGTGTCTTTTTATCCTCATCGAGGACTCGACCGTGAAATATGAGCTTCTCCTTGTTAGAAAGCTCCTCTTCAAAGGCGTGCAAACTTGCGGCAAGCGCCTGATGAAGCTGCTTTTTAGCTACTTGGTCCTCCGCAGTATCGCGATCGCTCGGGATCAAGGCGAGCAAATTTGAATCCCCATCCTCTTTGAGCGGAGCATCGACACTAACATCCGAGCCACTCAGGCGCTGCGACATCTCGATCACATCACCTTCTTTTACATTTAAGCGTTCTGCCAGAAGTCGAGTAGATGGGTAAATACCTTCACGCTCAAGCCGCTCACTCTCTTTTTTCAGGTTAAAAAAGAGTTTCCGCTGAGCCTGCGTTGTGCCGATCTTCACCATACGCCAATTGGCTATGATGTACCGAATGATATAGGCACGAATCCACCACACCGCATACGACGGAAAACGCACTCCACGGTAGGGATCGAAATTTCGCACAGCTTCCATTAAACCGATATTTCCCTCTTGGATGAGGTCGAGGATGTTCTTGGCAACACGCTCATAATCGCGCGCGATCTTGACCACCAACCAGAGCGATCCTGACACGAGCTTATACGCGGCTTCGGGGCTCTTGGTCTTATAGTAATCGACCGCTGCTATGTGTTCTTCTTCTTTGCTTAATGGGGTAAATCTACGTATCTCTGAAAGGTACGCATCAAGGGGGCTATAAGGGACGACGGCGTTGCCAGAACGACCAGCCCCCTCACCTTCATCACCCTCTTCGAGCGCCTCCGCCGAGAGATCGTCTGGCTGAAGCTCAATGAGCTCGCCCTCCACCTCCTCCTCGGAGGGATCCGCCGCTGTATTCGACTCTGCGGGCAGAATCTCACCCTCAAGAGCCTGAGCAGGCTGTTCCACCGACTCAGACCTTGCAGAGGTCCGACGGGTTCGCTTTGTAGAGGTGGATTTCGACAAGGGTTTCTTCTTTAACATCTAGCGGCAAGGCCTGTTCCTTGCGCAAATCATCCAGCACAACAAGGGACCTACCGTAGTGTATACGCAGACCATCAGAGGGTCCACAAGACGGAGATAGTGCACCAAAAAACACCGCCCTTCCAGCAAGTTATAGCCACCCGCAACTTTCACGTCTTACGCCTCGAATCTCTCGTAACCAGCCATGATACGCCACTCGATACACACCGAGGTTCTATTCTTTACTCGACAACTCGGCACGATGCTCGGTGCCGGAATCCCTATTATACGCGCCCTTCACGTCATTCGCTCTCAATGCTGTAATCGCCCCCTCACGCGAGCCCTATCGCACTGCATCAGTCACATAACAGAGGGCGGCAAGTTATCTGAGGGGCTACGGATGCACCCAAAGCTATTTGACGATTTCTACGTTTCCCTAGTAGCAGCAGGCGAACGAGCAGGGGTTCTTGATGAAGCACTCGACAGCCTGATCGCATCCATGGAGGCCTCGCGCCAACTCAGGAAACAGATGATAGGCGCGGCTATCTACCCGGCAATGATCGTGGCAACGCTGCTAGCGGTGATATCATTCCTGTTGATGTGGGTAGTGCCCACCTTCGAGGATCTCTTTCAGGAAACCGGGGCGAAACTACCCTGGCTCACCCAAGCAGCGCTCTCCCTTTCGCGACTCGCAGTCACCCAAGGCATGAGCGGAGCAGCGCTGTTACTGACAGTCATTGCAATCTCTACTCACTACCTCCGTCACAGTGCATCACTTCAGCAGCACTTTGATTGCCTCGCCTTCAAGACACCCATTCTGCGAATGGTACTTCAATCACGCTCCGCCGCTCAGACCGCTCGAACTCTCTCTGCGCTCTTCCGAGCCGGCATACCAGCACTCGAAGCATTGAAAATAACCGCCGATGTTGTAACCAGCCCCTTAACCAAGACACAACTTCTTCTCGTGCGTGAGCGGATTGCAAACGGGATCTCCCTAGCCGCTTCGTTCTCTCAATCACCAACTTTTCCATCGATGCTCGTTCAGATGATCGCCATAGGAGAGGAGTCCGGACACATGGAGCGCATGCTGGATAAAGCAGGAGTATTCTTCGAGGAGGAACTCCGCGCCTCACTGCGAGCGATGATGCAACTAGCCGAACCAACTCTCATACTCGTAGTGGGGCTGGTAGTAGGAAGCCTTGTCGTGGCTATGTATCTCCCAATCTTTCAGCTAGGGTCTTTGACCTCCATCCGCTAAGGGACCCCCAACGGGATAGCCGGCCACCGTGGTCGCGGCAGAGACCGCACCGAGGCACAGCGAATTATTCCTGCATTTTCAAAATGTTACCACGCAACCCCCTACAGATACCGTCGCACAAGCTCCGCACTGGCACGGATACGCAACGGGTAGCAGCCCCCCAAACCCCTAACGGGATGAGGCATCCAATCAAGCCCTCGCCGATCCCCTTCAAGCGTACGCACTTTTTAGCGTTTTTTGCTCATGTTCAGCGTCCTCTCTGCCGACCAGATCATCGTAATTAGTAAAGGGAGCGTGTGGATACCGGCTGGAGAGGCCTCGACCCACACGGTGGTCGCGCAGGACGATTCAGGTTTGGGAAGGGCTCATGTACACCGATCGCGGATTTTCGTTTCTTGAGGTTCTCGTCGTTACGGCTATCTTCGGCATACTTGCGGTGATAGCGGTGCCTCAATACTCAGTGTACCGAGAACGAGGATACGCTGCCTCTGCGGCTCACGATCTCCGTAACGTTGCTGCGGCTGAAGAGGCCCTCTTCGCTCAAACGGGAAGGTACCAACCCGTGCCCTCGTGCGTCGGAACCTCACCCTCTACTCGGTGTGAAGTTGCGAACCTTCCGGGCGTTTCGGCGCTTTCAAAAGGAATTATCCTTGAGGTCTCAACAACAGCTCATGGATTTTCAGGCACCGCCCGGCACGCTAACAGCTCCACAATCTGCCGCTGGGACAGCACTCAGGGTGGCATGCTAGGGTGCTCAAGCACCAAATAGCACAATACTCGAACCACGGTATCCACGCAGTCGGATTCGAGCTTGATTGCGCCCTACAGATCCAGACTGGCGCACAACCCCCCATGACCTTAGAATATCGAAAAATCAAACACTGCGCGCACGGTTAGCTCCGTCACCATCATCAGAGTGTACGTATGAAAAACTCCCTTCTTGCTCTTCTCGTTGGCGCATCCCTCTCCGTATCGGGATGTAGTCTTTTTGAATCGAAGCCCAGCAATAAAGCAGCAGGAGCGGAACAAGCTGCGCGGTCACTCGCTACGCTCGTGAAGAAGACGACGAGCGGATTGTCGATTACATGGGAGGTCCCAAGCGAACCAACCGATGGCTTTATTATCCGATACGGAGATGATCGCGCGCAACTCTCGAAGGAGCTCGTCATCATGACGTCAGACCTGCAGGAAGAACAGGATGCGCAAGCTGGGCCAGTCTACCGATATATCATTAAAAATGTGCCGCGTGATAAGCAGCTCTATGTATCAATCGCTGCGTTCAAAGGCGGGACCGTCTCTGACTTTAGCGAACCAGCACAAGAGTCCTCAGCGCCAGCTCAGCAGTAACACTCTACTCAAGCGGGAATT
>JBIJBZ010000108.1:0-11074 GCA_044344945.1 Bdellovibrionota bacterium
AAGCGTTCAATTCGAGCCAAGGCCTTCACGCGAGACTGCACAACACTAGCTTTGCTCGCTTGAGCCTTAAAGCGCGTAATGAAAGCCTCCATGCGCTTAATCTCTTTCTCACGATTTTCACGGGTGCGCTCGTGCAACTCCTCATCGGCTTCAATACGTTCAAAGAGCTTCTGGGAATCCCCTTCAATCTTGCGGAATCCTGCTCTGTACAGCAGAGCGCTGTGAGTACTCACCTGATCGCAGAAGTATCGATCGTGGGAGATGACGATCATCTCGCCTGGCCATGTTTGGAGATACTCCTCAAGCCACCGCAGTGAAACGATATCGAGATAGTTCGTGGGCTCATCGAGGAGCAACAGGTTGGGCTCTGAAACGATCAGCTTAGCGAGGTTGATTCGAATCTGGAAACCACCGGAGAGTGCGCTCGGGGCGAGAGCGATCTCCGTTTCGGAAAATCCAAGTCCTTCAAGAACGATCTCAGCTTTGTACTGCTCAGCGACCGGATCGCTTAAAACGGAACACACCTCCTCAAGGACTGTGCCGTGCGAGAAGGAGATGTGCTGTTTGAGGTATCCGATCTTGTAGCCCCGCGGAACGCTGATCTCGCCGTCATCAGCGCTCTCCTCGCCTGCAATGATCTTGAGCAGCGTAGATTTGCCTGAGCCATTTCTTCCAAAAAGAGCGACTCGCTCGCCAGGAGAGATAGTCAACGTAGCCCGCGAAAAGAGTACCCGCTCACCAAAGTGTTTCTCTAAGTTCTTAACCTGCAACATATCCCTAAACTACCGGAGTACTCATTTGTTGAAAGCCCACCAGGGTAATCGATCCCATCGTTGCTGGCTACGCACCCGCTCTGAAAACCCTTGAACCTCCCTCCCGATCACCCTTTGGCAGGCCAAGCAGCGCATTTATCAAACACCATCCATTTTCTCCTTGTTTATTGCTGGGCCCTTCGATACAACCAGTAACTCAAACGTGAGTATATTCTAGCAGAGTACGCTTGCGTGCAGTAACACATTGAATTAAGGACGGTTTCATGGGCATCATGAGTACCCCCGCGGGGAGGGCTCTTCACTTTGCTAAGGTTCACCAGGGTCAACGCCCGCTTCAGCAAAATCGCCCACCCTGGAATCCTAGCCAGAAAACAGCGTCAGCAAACGACAGAAAGCAGGGCTACCTCGCCCAACACCAGTCAAAAAACAGCGGTCGACCTCAAAGCGCGTCCAATCCCTCTCAATTCGAGGATCAAGGCTTTGACAAGCTACAAACAGTCGAACCCACGTTACCCATCGTTCCCTTCAAGGACCAGATCCTCCGTACCATCAAGGAGAACCCATATACGATCCTCGTGGCGCCGACCGGGACCGGCAAATCAACGATGCTTCCACTTTTTCTCCTTGAAGCAGGGTATGAGAAGATTATCGTCACAAATCCGCGCCGAGTTCCGACCGAGCAAGTTGCCGAACGTGTAGCCTTTCTTGATGGTTCCTCTGCGGGAGAGCGCATCGGATATCGGCATGGACTGAAGCAGAACGTATCCAAGGATTCTCAAGTGATCTTCACCACTGAGGGATATCAGCTTGAAAGAGAGCTCTCAAAGCGTGAGACGGGTCGGCGAGTCTACATTCTCGATGAAGCCCACGAGTTTAAGGCGGATTGGGAGATATTGCTTGTGCTTCTGCGCGAGGCTATCGAGCGGGGAGATGACATCAAGATCGTAGTGGCTACGGCAACCCTCGAGAGCCAGAAGCTTGCTAACTACCTCGGCAACGATGGTCGGTCGGTTGCGGTCATCGATATTCCGGTGAAGCACTACGAGATCAAGGAGATTGACCCTGGTAGCAACCGATCCGTCGCCGGAAATCTGGAAGAGGGTACGCTCGCCTTTTTATGGGGCAAAGGGCGAATCGAGCGAGTGGCAGATGCTCTTCAGAAGATGAAGCCACACATCCGTCCGATCCCATTTCACAGCGACCTTCCACATCATTACCAAAAAGATGCACTCAAGGCCTTCGACGATGGTAATGGAGCGCTCTTAGCGACGAATTGCCTTCAAGCGAGCGTCACCGTCCCAAAAGTAACACGAGTGGTGACCGAAGGATGGGTACGGCGCGAGCGAGTAGGGGTGGACGGCGAACGACACCTCGCGATTGAGGAGCTTTCCCAACACGAGATTACGCAACAGAAGGGTCGGACGGGGCGCATTGGCCCTGGAGAGTTCATCCTTGTCGGAGGTGGACGCCAGCCTCATCTTCGCCCCAAGGAGGCGCCCGCTGAGATTCAACTTAAGCCCTTAGACTCGCTCGTGCTTCGAGTCCATAAGGGAGGACGTAGCTTTGAGAGGCTTAACAATAAGGCCTTTCATCGGGCCCCCCCTAAAAATATCGAACGGGCAGTTAAGTCAAATCAGCTCTTAAACCTTCTCGGCCCATCGGGCTTTGTAGCACCCTCTGCCGGGATCTCGCTTGAGCTTCCGGTAGAGCCGAATTCTAAGAAAACTATCGCCGAGGCGTATCGGATCACGACACAGCTCGGTCTTAGCGCCACAGAGCTGATTGTTCCCGTGATCGACCTGGTTTCGGTGATAGAGTCGGAAGGAATCGTTTATCGGGAGTTTGACGACGAGACGGGCGATTTTGGCGATGAAATCGAATTCCCTTATCGGGGCCACTGGCGAAGATTGTGCGACCCCAACCTTGAGTCCGATCCCCTTGCTCAGATGCAGCTATTTCAGCGTCTCCTACGGTCACCAAACGAGTCTTTTACACCTCGTGGTGTAAACCTCCACCGCGTCCACAACGCGACCCTGCTGCGTGAACAGCTTCTACAACGACTCTTAATTGATTCCGACGCCCACGCAGCGTTTGATCTTACTCCTGATCAGCAGCAGAGACAGCTGCATAGGATCAGAGAATGTCTGTGGGCTGGCAATATTAACCGGCTCTATCGATTTATTCGATCATTTTCTAGGTGGGATCGCGAGCGAAGGGAGGAAAGGCCCGTATACGAGTACAAGCCCGTTTTTGGAGATGGTGAGCTTCGAGAGCTCTCATCTGAATGCGGCCTTTATAGCGCACACGCCTTTATAGTGGGGGAGGCGATCACCATCGATAAGGAGCCGTACGATCCAAATCCGTTGTTTCTGATCACGATGGCTTCGGCAGTTAGCCCAACCTGGCTCAAGAAGAAAGCTGATGGGTCAGATCTCATCAAGGATGCAAAGGAGCCGATCTACGAGGCCCTACGTCGCGCTCGTCGTCTCTTACGAGGAAGCCGGGGTGATAAGGAGCTGCAGACATACCATAACTTGGCGCCCCAGAACCGGCCTGGTCGGCACCTGTAGCGAGCCCGCATATTTCAGAAGCCTGCTACTGCGAGGTTCGTACGTGCAGGTGCACGTTCATGGCCCGATATCATCAAAAAGCACCCACTAACAACGTCGAAGACCCACTTTCGAATTCGCCCTTCGGGCCCGAAAAATCACTGCTCTCGGCGCTCTCCCGACGCAGTTTCATGAAAAATGCGGGCTGGTTCATTTCGACTTCAACCGGGTCCTAGCCAACCAGTTTCAAATGCGCTCAGCTGCTTGTCAAAAGAACTGCCGACCTAAAGGGAATAGCCTGGTTCCAAAAGCGTCTTTGCTCTATATCATCGTATAGTAATATCGCACGCTATCGGAGCAATCCTGTGAAGGGCTTTAAAGAACACCTCCCCGTAAAGCTCTGCATCGCGTGCGGACGCCCCTTCTCGTGGCGAAAAAAGTGGAAGACAAATTGGGAACGTGTGATCTACTGCAGCGAGAGGTGTCGTAAAACCAAAGGTTCCCGGCACGTCGATACTCAAGGCACTACCTCCATTGCCCCCTCCAAAAAGGTGGGGAATCGAAGATCACAAACAAAGAGATAGGCTCCAGATGAAGAAACCAAAACTCCGCCTTGTCCTCGGCGACCAGCTTAATATCAACCACTCCTGGTTCCGCGACGATCCAGCTTCGGCCGAATACATCCTTATGGAGGTGCAGTCTGAAACGTCCTATGTTACGCACCATATCCAAAAGATCATCGCCTTCTTCCTCGCCATGCGGCAATTCGCTGAGGAACTTCGAACGAAAGGCTTTCGCGTTCGATACCTTGCCCTTGACGATACTTCGAATCTCCAGTCCTTCTCCGCTAATGTCGGCGCTCTGCTTGCCTCCGGTTCATACTCAGCTTTTGAATACCAACACCCTGACGAGTATCGGGTGCACCAGGAGCTGCAGAATCTCTGCGCGACGATCCGACTTCCCCAAAAAGAGTTCACAACTGAACACTTCTTGACTGAGCCGGAACTCTTTAGCGCCGTGTTTAAAGGGCACAAGCGCTTTACGATGGAGCATTTCTATCGGGAGGTTAGACGCCGAGAGGGTTTTCTGATGGAAGAGGGAGAACCGCTCGGAGGCCGCTGGAACTTCGATGCCGAAAATAGGAATAAATTACCCAAGGGGCTTACCGTCCCTCCACCTTTGGAATTTACGAAGGATGTGCGCAGTATCGTGTCGCTTCTAGAGAAGCAGGGCATACGATCGATCGGTACTGTTAATCCGCAGCACTTTACATGGCCTACAACCCGGCAGGAGTCTCTAAAGCTCCTCGATTACTTCTGTGAACACCTCTTACCTTCGTTTGGGTCATATCAGGATGCTATGCACACCGAGCATCGGTTTCTCTTTCACTCTCGACTCTCTTTTTCGATGAACGTGAAGCTCATATCTCCCCGAGAGGTTATCGAGGCTGCCATAAAAACCTTCAAACGATCTGGCGATGCCATCTCCCTCTCTCAGATTGAGGGATTCGTGCGACAGATAGCAGGCTGGCGTGAATTTATGCGCGGCATCTACTGGACACAGATGCCGGCTTACAAGAGCCTCAATTTCCTTGAGGCCAGCCGCCCCCTCCCCCACTACTTCTGGGATGCCAATACCAAGATGAGCTGTGTGAAGCACGCTGTTACGCAATCGCTTGAGGAAAGTTATGCGCACCATATCCAACGACTGATGGTGACCGGCAACTTCTCAATCCTCGCCGGACTGCACCCTGATGAGGTTGATGCGTGGTATCTGGGAATCTACGTCGATGCGCTCGAATGGGTGGAGCTACCCAACACCCGGGGCATGAGTCAGTTCGCTGATGGAGGCATCGTGGGTACCAAGCCCTACACCTCAAGTGCCGCATACATCAACAAGATGTCCAATTACTGCTCCGGTTGCTTTTATAACTTCAAAGAGAAGTTTGGCGAGCGCGGGTGCCCCTTCAATACCCTGTATTGGGACTTCCTGATCAGGAATCGGGCCAAACTCGAAAAGAACCCGCGGATCGGGATGGGGTATCAGCTCCTGGCAAAGATGTCTGAGAAAGAGAAGCGCGAAATCACCCAAAAAGCTGCTAGTATTTTAGACTCGATTGAAGAACTATAGCGATATGACTACCACCTACAAACGAGCCCTCCACATCTTTCGACGCGACCTACGAGTGGACGACAATACTGCCCTCAATGCTGCACTAGCGAGCGCTGCCGAGGTAGTCACCTGCTTTATCTTTAATGACGCTCAGGTACTCCCACACCGCTATCGGTCAGCAAACGGGCTCGCATTTATGATCGAAAGCCTCGAAGAGCTGGCAGAGCAGGTCTCGCAGCGAGGCGGTAATCTACTCTTTCTTCACGGCGACCCCAGCGCTGTGGTGGAATCAATCATTCGCAAGCTCTCTATCGATGCCGTGTTCGTGAACAAAGATTACACCCCGTTCAGCAAGAAAAGAGATGGGGCCCTCGCTGCGACATGCGCAAAGTCAGGAGTCGCATTTACGGCGTGCACTGATCTGCTTTTGGTAGATCCGGAGATATTTGCAAAGGATGACGGCAAACCCTACACGGTATATACCCCGTTCTTTAAGAAGGCTCAAAAACTTCCTGTCTCAAAACCTGCAGCCATTAGTCACGGAACGTTGTGGGGGGGCACCTACAACGGCAGCACGGTTTCGCCGCGGAGCTTCTGGCCGGAACACTCTGCTCCAGAGCGAGTGAGCATCGGCGGTCGAAAAAATGCTCTCAGCATCTTGAAGAGTATCAAGGATTTTAAGAACTACGAGGACGAGCGTAATCTTCCCGCACTACGTGGCACAACCCTGCTGGCCTCGCACAATAAGTTCGGAACCGTCTCGATCCGAGAGGTATACCACGCGATATCGAACTCGCTTGGGGCCTCGCATACCCTGATCCGTGAGCTGTATTGGCGAGATTTCTTCACCCATATCGCGTGGCACTTTCCAAAGGTTTTCGGTCACGCATTTCACTCGATGTACGATGCTGTCGAGTGGAACGATGACGAGGAATTATTCGAGAAGTGGTGCCAGGGACAGACCGGGTTTCCGATAGTAGACGCCGGTATGCGAGAGCTCGTTACCACGGGCTTTATGCACAACCGAGTGCGGATGATCGTTGCATCCTTCTTAGTGAAAGACCTGCATATTAGTTGGCAGAAGGGCGAGGCATTTTTTGCCCAACATCTTACCGACTATGATCCCGCCGTTAATAATGGCAGTTGGCAATGGGCTGCTTCGACGGGTTGTGACGCACAACCGTACTTTCGAATCTTCAATCCCTGGTTGCAGCAGAAGCGGTTCGACCCCGACTGCGTATACATCAAAAAATGGTTACCCGAGCTACGGCAGCTTTCAAGCAAATACATTCACACCATGAACGAGGAGGACATTACTCGCTCGGTCAAGTATCCTCGCCCGATCGTCGAACACTCACGCCAGAAGATCCATGCAGAGGAGATGTTCCGCGCGTGTCAGAAGTAGCGCTAGGTGGGGTACGATTGAGACTCGTGCGCTTTAAGAATTAGCCCGCCGCCACGCAATTATCTCAGCGGCCGCAAGCCCTGCCTCGATTCCCTTGTTCTTGTTGTCATCTGAAGCTCGCGCAGCTGCGTCCTCGATGCGGTTAACGGGGAGTACCTCGTTGATAATTGGCGTATCAAACTCGAACATGACCCTCTCAAGGCCACTCATGGTGAGATCTTTCACGATATCAAAGTGGTAGGTGTCCCCCTTGAGTATCACACCGAAAACAATTACCGCCTCAAGCGTTGGATCGCGCTTGAGGAGATGCCGCACCGCAAGCGGGATCTCAAGACATCCCGGAAGAACATGCACAGCCGGCGTCTCGCATCCCGCGGCGGCCAATACCTCCTTGCACTTTGTAATCATCGCCTGTGAGTACTCGCCGTACCACTTGGACATAACGATGGCGACCTTGGCTCCGGCGATAGCCGGCACATTGAGAGAGGAATATTCTACCTGCGCCATGCGTGTTGCTCTGAATTTCCTGAGGAGTCAGGGAGAAAAGAAATACCGAAGAAGGGACTTGAACCCCCACACCCTCGCAGGTAGCGGATTTTGAATCCGCCGCGTCTACCATTCCGCCACTCCGGCCTACCCTGAGGGTCCTTGTTTACGCGGAATCGGCCAATAATTCAAGAGGATGGCCAAGGTTCGCCAGTTTTTCACGTCAAAACGGCCGCTTGAATTGGACACTAAAGCTAGATGGTGGTCGGGCAACGCTGAAATGAGCTTACGGCAGCCCGAATTCGAGTCTCTGCCTCAGCCGCAACATCCCGCCCCTCCATCCGCGACGGCTCTAGGGGCGCTAGGAACTCAAGTTCAATTGAGGTTCCCCACGGGATAGGCCAGAAGTGGTACCGGAGCAACTCCCAGTTCCCCTTGATAGCGACCGGCTGGATGATCGCATCCGGCATCGAACGAAGAAGTGCATTAACACCGGTAGCTTTGAACTTCTTTACTACACCATCACGCGCACGAGTCCCTTCGGGGAATATGACAGCTACCTGCTGCTGCGCATTCTTGGTCCGGCCGAACTCCTCGATATCTCGCACAGCTTGTGCGGCATCCCTTCGGTCAATCAAAACTGAACCGAGACGCCTGAGAGCAAACGATATACTCGGGATCCATCGACCGAGCTCCTTCTTCGATATGAATCCCACTTCACGCGCTCGGCACTCCCACATCATCATCGGGATGTCATACATGCTCTGATGGTTAGCGATCAAAATCACTGATCGGTTATCTTCAAGCTGCGGGGCACCAACCACACGGTACCGCGCGCCCGTAAGAAGCCGAATATTCCAAACAATAGAGAGGTTCATCCTATCGAGCATCCACTTGTGAGCGCGCTTTCCGAATAGAGCGGCAACTACATGCAGGGGATGAAAGAGCACGAGAATAAGTATGAATACGACGGTGTAGGGGATAGTGCAGAGCCAGCTCGCCAAGCGATGCTGCAGCTGCGAGGTTGGCAACGATTTGGACACCTCTGACTCCATCTTAGTGCTCCTCTTCAGAAGCTTTACAATTCATCGTCGAACTATCCTCGCTAGACTCGGCTCCTTGCTGCGCTTCATCAACGAGCACACGCCTTTCCTGCAGGGTCAGTGCATGACGAACCTTCATGGCCAGGTTTTCAAGGAGATGCGGAACCTCGCTTAACAGCTCTGGATGAATTCGAGTACGGAGAAACTTCGCGCGCTCGGGGATCGGAAGATCCGACATATGAAGATGCCGAACATCATCGAGCGCCCATGCAAGCTGAATGGCGTGTGCCATCAGAGTTGTGTGCGGGACTCCTCGTACCTCACGTACAGCCGCACGGAGATCCGAGGGGACGAAGCTTGCTAACTCCGCCTCTGAACACGTTGCTGATCCGTACAGCGCCGCTCGAATGGTGACCACGTCTCGCACGCCGCCGTCCTGAATCAGGATTGAAACGATCCGGCCGAGGCGTGGATTGAATGAGACCCCTTGCTCTCGTTTCGTAGCAGCCTCAGCATTTCCTCCGTGAGCTCTCGCGAGCTCGTAGTCGGTCGCTATGCACGCACATTCAGCCGCCGAAACTGTTCGTGACACGATCCCAAACGTACCGGGACATTCAGATTGAAACAGGGAGTGACTCATTAAAAAACAACGCTGTTTGAATGAGGGCATTGTCCCTCGTACTTCACCGGCACGGCCTTAACCGATCCCGCTGGCGCAACGCGCCATGGACCGTTACTATCAAGGAATCGATTTACCCGCAAATACCAAGACCGTACATCCAATGATGAGAGGTCCCCTTACCACTATCGGTGCGCTTGGTGTTGTTGCTTCAACCCTCATTTGCAGTTCTCTATCCGTGCGCGCTGACGACTACATCTCCCCCGATCTTGTAAAGGTAACGACCCCGTTCTACAAACCCGGCGCGGTGGGTTTTAAACCTCGTCTGGGAGTTTTTGAGTACTCAGTGAGTTGGGAGGGGATCACTGCTGCAAGTTGCGCTGTTACGATCTCGGAGCGCGACAATACCTACGTCATCGACGCCGCCGCCCGGACCTATAGTGGGGTCGATCTGCTCTACAAGCTCCGCTACGATGCGATCGGCATCATCTCGGCAACGGATTTCACATCAATTAGCCTCTCTATCGATCACCGCGAGAATTCAAGCCAGAAAACGATCGATATGAACTTTGAACCTGATCAGGGTAAAGTTAGTGCGGTGCGAGGCAAGGGTGTTATCAATCCGGAGAGAAAGCACCTCTCCTTTGAGCCAAACAACATGACGCTCGACCCCGTTGGAGCCGCATTCCTAGCCCGCAGCCTCGATTGGACTGTCGGAGAGACAAAGCACTTTGATGTGTTTAACGGCAAGAGTCGCTACTTTATATCTCTAACGGCTGCGGAGCGAACAACTATCGAGTACAAAGGCGAGCCCCGCAAAGTTATCGTGATTACTCCACAGGTGCGAAACCTTACAACCACGGCGCCCAAGTCGAAACTCCGCCGTGCCTACATCTATGTTTCAGACGACGAGGAGCGCGAGGTATTGAAGATCGTTAGCTCCGTGTTCATAGGCAGCGTAACGGTAGAGTTGGAATCGTTTACCCCAGCATCCGATAAATCACCTCCAATTCAAATGGTCAAGGCGGATGCTAGTGACGATTCAGCTCGTGCTCAGATGCGGCAGAGTGCCGCGAATTAAGGCTCCAAGTGAGCATATTCGCCGCAGGCCGGCATGCAATGGGGCAAAACCGATAGGCAATTAGAATTATCAACTATCGGCCTGGTACTGCCGCTACTCGCAGCATTCCTGGTTAGCCCGTGCTCTCATTTTTGAAATGCACTGCCTATTTCCCGCCTTATTTCTATCAAACACCACGCGGTGAGAAGTCGCGCTTCGTATGACTTCAAAACATATGAATTGCGCGTTGAGGGAAGAGATAGTCGGGACGAAAGATCACAACTCATCAGATCAATTCGGGAAGTGAGGTTATTTAAAATCATATAAACCTTGCGATAGGTGCGCACGGTCTCTGAGACAATGAGTGGGGGTTCCCTACTCTGCCCCCAACATTCACGACGATCTCCTCACTGCCCCTGCGCCATAGAGTAGGCAGCGGCGCCATCGTACCGCATTAACATCTCTGTCGAGCAAACACGTGCCTTCTCACCGACCAGCAGGGCTACCTTCAGCATATCGTTTTCGTTGAC
Source organism: Bdellovibrionota bacterium (assembly GCA_044344945.1). Classification (GTDB taxonomy): domain Bacteria; phylum Bdellovibrionota_C; class UBA2361; order UBA2361; family OMII01; genus OMII01. The sequence goes on from JBIJBZ010000108.1 coordinate 10,578, forward strand.
AGGTTTTTCACCACTGATCTCAATGCGAAGACGGTGCTGATTGACGCAGTCCGTCAGTAAAGAGCCGGTGGGCCACACCTGAGTCCCTCGGTTACTGATGAGGGTCAGACGACACCACGGCGGCAAAACAGATTGAACTGCAGAGGCGATATCTCCAGGCTGCGCACCACTCTCAACAAAGATATCAATTCCAGCCACTGCAGCTCCTCTACGTTGAGTCTCAAGTATTCGATGTCCGTCCGATGGAGAGGGGACTCGGTCGGCGCTTGACTCCTGACCATCCTCATCACTCACCCCATCGCGTGTACCTAAGTGAGCGATGATAGCGTCTGTAAATTCAGCGGTAGAGCACGGCGATGTCCCTCCTCCCCCGAAATCAGCTGTGTGGATCCCCTTTTGGAGCGTGACCATGAGCGCGTTCTCAATACGCGCGGCCTTTCGGGAGAGACCCAAGTGCCTGAGCATCATGAGACCACTCAGTAAAAGGGATGTTGGAT
>JBIJBZ010000109.1:0-11033 GCA_044344945.1 Bdellovibrionota bacterium
ATTGTGCTCAACATCGCCGAAGGTGCTGGCAAGCTCAAACAAGCCGATAAACGGCGCTATTTCTCAATAGCCCGAGGGTCCGTCATGGAGTGTGGTGCCCTCTTTGATTTGTTCAACGCCCTTAGCCTCCTCTCCCCGGACGAATATCGCACCGGAAAGCTTTTGCTTACACGGATTGGTGCCATGCTTTCTAAACTTTGCCTTCAGGGCGTGTGACCACACTTCTTCGGGTACGTTCACGTGGTACGTGCACGAGCAATGTTCACGTCCGGAAACGCCAATTCTACCCACTCGATTCCACGAAGACCCGATTATGATAAGGATGCCGACGACGAGTAAGCGGATGGGCCACTTCGCGTAGAGTGCTACTTTCGAAGATCACAAAAACGCCGACAAGACGTACACCCGTCGACGCAATGTATCACCAGTGCACACCTTAATCGATCTTAGTTTGCGCCTGTTCCCTCAAGAAACTCCGAGTGCAGCGCGCGGATTGCTTTCTCGCAGTGTTTTCGATCTACAAGAACTGACATCTTAATCTCAGAGGTGTTTACCATCTGAACGTCGATATTTTCTTGGGCGAGCCGTCGAAACACTTTCGCTGCTACACCGGTATGGTATCGCATTCCAATTCCAACCACCGAGACCTTGGCGATATCCCGCGCAACAGCAACACCCTTCGCTTGTAATCTTTCCAGCATTCCTTTGATCGTATCCAGGGCAATAGAGCTTTGCTCATCGGGCACGGTTATGCTGACGTGTATCGCCCCGTTGGCGACCCCCTCTTGGGAGATCATATCGACGTATATGTCCCGCTCTGCCAGGGCGTTAAACAGATCACTTAGCGCCGCAATTCCACTCGGCATCTCCTCGATCGTAATGCGCGCCTCATCAAGTCGATGGGTTACTCCCGTTACTACTGGCTTCTCCATAAGCTCCTCCTCGTCGACAATCCACGTTCCATTCACACCTGGCTCAAAAGCTCCCGCAAATGTGGAAAGAACAACCAATGGAACCTTGTATCGCATGGCGAAATAAACAGAGCGGGTATGTAAGACCTTTGCTCCCAAACTAGCCAACTCAAGCATCTCTTCGTGTGACACACGATCCATCAAACGTGCTGTCGAGCAGACCCTTGGATCAGTAGAAAAGACACCCGGGACATCAGTGTAAATGAAGCAGGTCTGAGCACGCAGTGATGCCGCAAGTGCGACTGCAGTAATGTCCGACCCTCCCCGACCGAGAGTAGTAATATCTCCGCTACCGGCTATCCCCTGAAAACCAGCAACAACAGGAACACCGCCCTGTGCAAGAATCTCCAAGAGGCCTGCTGTCTCGATATCCTGAATCTGAGCATTCGTGTGGCGCGCATCAGTTGCGATACGCACCTGCGGCCCCAGTAGGCTCTTGGAGGGGATACCTATTTCAGAGAGCCTCATCGCGAGAAGGGATACGGTGACCTGCTCACCGGTTGATAACAACACGTCTAGCTCGCGGGGATTGGGGCTGCTAACACACTCCTTGGCGAGGCCCACAAGCCGATTCGTCTCTCCAGCCATAGCGGAGAGCACCACAACAACCCCCATCTTTGGGTTCGCGTGGCGATACTTTTGTACGAGCTCGGCTACCCGCTGGATTCGCGATACATCCCCTACGGACGTTCCCCCAAACTTCATGACTACGACCGGTTCTAACCTCGATGTCATATCCCTTAACGGTACCTCCCATGGACAAGTGTCCCCACTCTGCCAGCCTCGGGGCCTTCCAATGAGACGATTCGATCGCCCGATGCAGTAACTTCGAATCGAATAATAAGATCAAGCCGGTCCAACAACTCTGAACACCGCTCCGGCCACTCAATCAGTTGGATGACATCGTTGGCCGGCGGCTCGAACAGATCCTCTGGCAACTCCGAGATCCTATAGAGATCCCAATGGTCAATCGTCCTCACTCCCGCAACTGGATACTCGTGTTCCAAGGTATACGAGGGCGAGGATACAGACGATTCTTTCCCTCCAAGCGCTCCAACCAGGTACCGCACGAAGGTCGTCTTGCCAGATCCAAGGTCTCCACTCAATCCAACCGAGATCCCTGACTGTAGCCCCTCCGAAAATGCTTGGGCAAGACGTGCGGTATCCCCTTCTGAATTCACCGAAAAAATCATCTCTGCTCCACACAAGAGAGTATCGATGGCACGATCCGAGCCACATCACTCGCCATGATTGAGCCATTCATCTGCGTAGCGGCCTCAATACCTGCCGCAGCATGGACCCACGCGCCCAGCGTTGCAGCATCAAAGGCCGAGCCGCTTCTGATACACAAAGCCCCGATGATTCCCGCCAACACGTCGCCACTTCCGGGTGTTGCAAGATACGGCGAGCCTCGAGAAACAACTCGCCCCTGGTCATCACTGTACACGATCGTTCCGGCGCCCTTCAGAACCACGACAGAACCATACCGCGACCAAAGCTCGCGTGCCGCGCTAAAACGATCTGATTGAATATCATCCGTCCTTACGCCTAATAAGCGTGCGGCTTCTCCTGGATGTGGAGTGATAATGGCCGGACATCCCCTGAGATCTATACCCTTTTCCGCGATTAGATTGATCGCATCAGCATCAAAAATAATGAAAACCCCGAGCTCTTTGAGTCGCTCAACAAGGGCTCGCAGGAATTCGCCAGTCTCTGGAGCGCGCCCGATCCCAGGACCGATAACGAGCACGTCGAATGAGGAGACCCGCCGAACTATCGCATCGACATCACCGATGGTAAAGAAATCCTCCTCGCCCTCGAGCAACTCAAACATGCACTCTGGTAACGATGCTGCGTGATCCCATCCCCGCTTTACAACGCGAGAAACGATCCCTGCTCCCGATCGGAGCGCTCCGAGCGCCGCAAGGAGCGCAGCCCCCGGCATACCGATTGAGCCACCAATAACCAGAATCCGCCCGAAATCTCCCTTGTGAGCATCGGGTCTCCGCGGCTTAAGCGCTGGAATTCGAATGCCCTCTACGGCAGAAAATTCAACAGGCAAACTTGCTGAGATGCCTATCGGAAGAGCCTCGATAACTCCACATACATCTCGTGCCGGAAACTGCACCAATCCCCGCTTAATAAACTCTATGCACAGGGTGAGATCCGCATCCACGTGAGGATCGAACACCCCACCCGTATCAGCATCAACACCGGTGGGAATATCTACTGATACAACCCGCACTCCCTCAAGACGGCGAGCATCGTTGAGGATCGACACAAGCGTGCCCACGACTCCCCGCGGCGCCGCTCGCTGTCCACTTCCCAGCAACGCATCGACGATTACCTCGGCTCCAGCACATTGCGCACGCACCGTACCTTCATCAAGCTGAAGATACGAACTCTGTCTAAGACCTGCGCCGCCAGGCAGTCCACCGAAAAAAGAGACCTCTCCGACGTGGCGAAGCTGCGTTGCACAATCATCGGAATATCGATTCGAGGCGGCAACAACAGCACATACGCTACACCCCTGCTCTCGAAGATGGCGCGAGACGACCAATCCATCGCCCCCGTTGTTCCCCGGACCACAAAGAACTACATACCGTAGGGCATTTGGATATGACGAACGCAGCCGCGTGGCGACTGCCCCTCCAGCCCGCTCCATCAACTCAAGCGAGGGAACGCCGGAGTCGATCGTCGCCGTATCGAGTGCAACCATCTCAGTAGTCGAGGGCAAGAGCCACCGTTGAGGATTATCACTTTCAACGAGGAGCTCTCCAAAACTCCCCCGGTCCGAAACGGTCACACCGCCCCCAATTCATTCTCGAGGATAGATGCAATCTCCTGGGCGTGACGCGAGCACGCACCTTCATCCTCGCACTCCACCATCACACGAACCTTATTCTCCGTACCGGAATACCGCACCAAGACGCGGCCCGTGGTACCCATTTCGCTCTCTTTCGATTGAATAGCTTTCGCGAGCGCAGGAATTGAGTCGAGTGGAGGCTTCGAGGTTACCTTCACGTTGATAAGTTTTTGCGGAAAGGTGATGCAGGCCGCTGCAAGTTCGGAAAGCGGCTTACCCTGGCGCTCCATGATCGACATAACCATCAACGCAGTTAGCAATCCATCACCAGTTGTTGCTATATCTGAAAAAATAGTATGCCCGGATTGCTCTCCTCCAATCTGCGCTCCACGGCGGATCATCTCTTCGAGCACCGCTCGATCGCCCACCCCGGTTCGGACAACACTTATACCGTTGGAGTTTAGCAGTTTGTCTACCCCCAGGTTGGACATCACAGTTGCCACCACTACTGGCTCTTTGAGTAACCCACGGGCCTTCCAATCAAGCGCGCAGATCGCCAACGCAATGTCGCCGTCAAGGATCCGTCCCTTCTCGTCAACCAGAATACACCGATCGGCATCACCGTCGAGAGCGACACCGATATCAAGGTTCTGTTCCACAACGAGCTTACTCACCACCTCCGGAAACAGGCTGCCGAACCCGGCATTAATATTTTTTCCGCTTGGACTTACTCCGCGCGAGACCACTTCAGCTCCCAGCTCTGAAAGTGTCTGCGGAGCGACAACATAGGCCGCGCCGTTAGCGCAATCGAGACCCACCTTTATACGCGACAACGAGAGCTCTCGGGGAAAGTTCTCTTTGAGAAAGACGGTGTAGCGCCCAACCGCATCATCGATACGGAACGCCTTTCCGATGTGACCGGCTTCCGCCGTCTTTCCATCGAGAATACCCGGAGCAAGCAGATCCTCAACCTCTTGCTCAAGATCATCGTGAAGCTTAAACCCATCAGCGCCGAAGATCTTTATCCCGTTATCCTCGAACGGATTGTGTGAAGCAGAGATAACGATACCGGCATCCGCACGCATGCTTTTCGTTAGGTAGGCCACGCCGGGAGTCGGAACTGGTCCACACAACATAAGGTCGGCGCCCATCGCTGTGATACCTGCGGCAAGTGAGCTCTCAATCATATAACCTGAAAGACGAGTATCTTTACCGATCAGAATACGCGCACGTTTTCCGTCTCGCATAAAGATTTTTGCCACTGCTTTCCCGAGCCGGACTAGGGTCTCGGGATCAAGAGGCAACGTCCCTGCGACTCCGCGGATTCCATCTGTGCCGAAATACTTCCTTCCGTTACTCATAATGACCTCTCTCTGCTCACCTACCGCCCTGACCTCTTCGTGGGCTTACGATTGACCACAGCCTTATCTTGCTCAATTGAAACACTTACTGGCTCCACCGACACCGCTTTAACCGACGCCGGCAGATCAACCTGAACCTTCACCTTGCTTCCAGAGTCACCCGGAAGCTCAGTGAGGCGAATAAACGGTATTACATCCGCTGCGGACAACTTCACAATAACATCAGGGGGACCCGATACCGTAACCGAGACAGCAGATGGATTAACCTCAAACTTTCCGATTCCTTGCGCCATGCGAACTTCAAGCGGTCGATCCGAGAAATGCCGCTGCGATGGAACTTGTCCAACCTGTACACGGGCCGTGACCGACTTAGTCGAGATCGAGAGAGCGGAGCTCACAGCGCGCAATGCGAGCGCTATCTCCGAAGAGGAGGAGAACTCCGAGAGGTCCACCGGCTCTGTTTCAATCACCTTAACCTGACGGAGCTCAGATCGAGCCCCTTTAACCGTCACGCTCTTCGGTGTCACCTCAACTCCCTCAAGCACCAATCCACCAGGAAGCTGGCCGAGTCTGGGAACTTCAACCTTGATATCCCTCCGCTCAATCGGCTCGAAGGTAAACTCCATTTCAGGCGGCTCGATGCTTACCACCTCAACCGAGCGAGGCAACGAGAGATCTGCAGCCGTAAAGCTAACCGAAACCTTATCATCCGGCTTATCCGGTAACTTTGCCTGTAATGGCGGAGGAGACGATGCGACCGGTCCGATCAGAAAGGACGGACCTTTAAGCGTCACCTGCACCGCGCGCTTAGTCGGTCGCACGACAACCTTATCCTCTGGTGGATTCTTCAACTCAATCGGCACCAAGAGGCTTACGACACTCGCATTCCCTGCCCGGTGCACACCGTACGCAAGCAAAAGCGCAATCAGGAGCGATGCGGCCTTAAGCGGTAGATTCTTGATATTCATAACGAGACTCGAACCTCTCGATTCTTACGTCCGGCGTGACCGTTAGCGGCATGCGTCTCCAGGAGATTCTGCAACGATATGGCATCGAGGTTTCGATACAAACTTCCATCGATACAGAGGGTAATTGAACCGGTTTCCTCAGACACTACAACCACCATGGCATCGGAACGCTCGGTGAGTCCCAAGGCAGCTCGATGACGGGTGCCGAAACTTGGATCGATATCCGGATCGCTACTCAGGGGGAGAACGCATCCAGCGGCCCTGATGGTGGCGCCTTGAATTATCACCGCCCCATCATGAAGCGGCCCCTCCTTGACGAATATGCTGTACAGCAGCTTCCTACTTAGCTTGGCGTCCAGAACAACCCCCTTGTCGAGGAATTCATCGAGTCCGACCTCTCGTTCAATGACGATGATACTACCAAGCTGGGCCTTGGCGAGACGACTGGCTGCGATCGCGATCTCCTCAAAGCGATTTTGGGAAACAGGCTTCGCCCCCTTAAACAGGAGCGGCTGCACACCCACCTTCGTTAACGTACGACGGATCTCATCCTGAAAGATGACAACGATCACGAGGATAATAGAGCTAAGGAAGTTATCGAGGATCCACGCGAGGGTAACCAATCCGAGTGGCTGCGCCAGAAAATAGACAACCCCGATCAGCGCCAGGCCCAACAGCATCGGAACGGCTCGCGTACCCCGAATAATGAGCAGACCACGGTACACAAGGTACCACACGATAGCGATATCGAGCCCCCACGCAACGTAGGGTACCAACCCAGCGATGCTTATTCCGGAGTATTCCATGTACGCACATACCTTGCAGACTATGCTGCGACAGATACGCTCCCGCCCGACTCTCCACCACCCGCAGGACCACCCTTCGGACCTGGCGAAAGTGTCTCTCCCCTGCAGATCTGCTCAATCTCCTCAGAGTCGAGGGTTTCGCGCTCCATAACGGCCTTGGCAAGAGCGTGAAGCGTATCGAGGTTCTCCGAGACGATCCTCTTGGCTACTTCGTACTGACTTTCCAAAATACGCTTTACCTCATGGTCGATCTCAAGCTGTATGGCCTCCGAGTGTTCACGGGGCTTGCCGATATCTCGCCCAAGAAAAACGTGTTCTTCCTTGGTGTCGTAGTGGATGGGCCCCAAAGCCGCACTCATACCCCACTCGCACACCATCCGGCGTGCAATCTCAGTGGCTCGCTGAATGTCGGAACTTGCACCTGTGTTCATGTCGTCGAAGACAACCTGTTCAGCCACTCGACCGCCAAAGAACACCGCTAGTTGATCCATCCAGTATGATTTTGAGTACGTGTGCTTATCCGCCTCTGGCAACTGCTGCATCAACCCAAGCGCCATGCCACGCGGCACAATAGTCAACTTGTGCACCGGATCGGCATTCGAGAGCTTCTTTGCAACAAGGGCGTGCCCTGACTCGTGGTATGCGGTCGTCAGCTTCTCCTTCTCACTGAGCAGCATCGAGCGCCGCTCAGCACCCATCATGACCTTGTCTTTTGCGTATTCGAAATCGCTCTTTTCTACCACGCTCTTGTTTTTGCGCGCGGCTAAGAGGGCGGCTTCATTGACTAGGATCTCTAGATCGGCGCCTGAGAAACCAGGTGTTCCACGAGCGATCGTGTTGAGATCGACATCCGGCGAGACCGGGACCTTCTTTGTATGCACCTTCAAAATACCAAGCCGGCCCTTGAGGTCCGGACGCGGTACGACCACACGTCGATCAAATCGACCGGGGCGCATCAATGCAGGATCGAGCACATCCGGGCGGTTCGTCGCCGCAATTAAGATCACTCCTTCATTACTCTCGAAGCCATCCATCTCCACAAGAAGCTGGTTTAAAGTCTGCTCACGCTCATCGTGACCGCCGCCCATTCCCGCGCCACGATGGCGCCCAACGGCGTCGATCTCGTCGATGAAGATAATACACGGAGCATTCTTCTTCCCCTGAATAAAGAGATCTCGAACGCGTGACGCACCGACACCAACGAACATCTCCACAAAATCGGATCCTGAGATGCTAAAGAACGGCACACCTGCTTCACCTGCGATAGCCTTTGCCAGAAGTGTTTTTCCGGTTCCTGGAGATCCTATCAGCAGAACACCCTTCGGAATTCGACCCCCGAGCCGGGTGAACTTCTTGGGATCTTTCAGGAAGTCGATGATCTCCTCAAGCTCACCGCGCGCCTCATCGATACCAGCCACGTCGGCGAAGGTTACTTTCTGTTGACTCTCCGTCAGAAGCTTTGCTCGGGACTTGCCGAAGTTCATACCCTTACCTGCCCCCATCTGAACCTGGCGCCAAAAGAGGAACCAGATCCCCACGAAGAGGAGTATCGGTAGGGCGTTCAACAAGAATAACATGTACGACGATTCATCTCCCGGATCCGTGACCTCGATATCAACCGAATTCTTCCGCAAGAGCGGAATCAGGGTGTCGTCGTTCGGGACCGTTGTGCGGAATTTATTAAACTCCCCGCCCTTGGCCTTATACTCACCGTACACCGTGTTTCCTTCAATCCGCACCGTACGCACATTCGTCCGCTCAACCTCTTGAAGGAACTCGCTGTAGTTTAATTGAGTCGTGTAGTCGGTCTTCTTCTTGGCGAGGCTGTACGCCATTAATGCGAGGAGCACCAAGAAAACCCAAAAAAGTCCATTCTTCGTCAACTGAGCACCTTAACAAACGAGGGGTACCACTATCGGCACCGCTACTTCGATCTATGCCAACCACAAGGCGGCGTAAACCCCAAATAATACAATACTATAGCGACTATAGCGAAAACGAAAGGCGGGGGCACGAACTAAATTGCAGGAAAGGCCGAAAAGGCGGCCCTACAGCCCCTTCTCAGTTACGATCGTCACGCCGTTACTACGGTCGCAGATAAGTTGAGCGCCCGCTCCGAGGGCTACAGCCCCCGACTGCGACAGCATGGCACCTTCGATCGCTTTGGCTTTACTACGCCCCATTGAGAACCCAACAACGCCGGCAAAGATCTGCGAAACCACCCGCCATCGGAGCCCTGCTGGAAGCGGCTTGACCTCCGACCGGAAGCGTTGCAACCACTCGACACTCCCCCGCTCGAACGAACCGATCTGAATTGAGACATCCCTCGCCACCTCGTCAAGCGCATCGCAATCCTCAGCTAGGGCGCGCGCCTGCTCCGCCAGAATCCACACCGAGGAAGGATCAAACTCCGAGCGTAGGCGGGGCAGCAACACATGGCGAATCCGATTTCGCACCAGTGCGGTATCTGTATTACTCGGGTCCTCAACGTAGGAGATTCCATTCTTTGCTACATACTCATCGATCTGCTCTCGCGTGATATCCATCAGAGGACGAAGGCATCGGCGGCGAGGGTCGAACTCCTCTATCGTGTTGAGCTCCTTATTGGCGATGAGCCGCATCAGAAGGGTCTCTGCCACATCGTTGGCGTTATGTGCAGTCACAAGGAGGTCTAGGCCACGCTCAACAAGGAGTCGGTCGAAGTGAAAGTATCGCTGTTGCCGAGCCCACCCCTCCAGGTTCTCCCCGCGAGGCTTTGGCGGAAGCCGCACTGTGTGACACTCCACGGAAGCCTCTCTGCAGAGCTGTTCAACGAATGCTGCATCCTGCGCACTCGATTCACGAAACCCGTGATCGATGTGGCACACCTCCAGAACCACCCCCAAAAGCCGTTGCACCTGTAACAATCCGTGCAACAACGCAACCGAATCTCGCCCTCCCGAGACAGCGACGAGCACCTTGGAACCGGCAGGTATCCGCTCTTTAAGAGCAGTTATGAGTGATAGCCGACGACGTGACATCGCTTGAATACTGGCCGATCGGCTTGAAATAGAAAAGGGATGAGGCGGCTTCGCTTATAAAAAACGGATATGTAGCTACGGCCCGAATGCACGAACCGAGACCCGATTCGCTGCCCTGTTAGAAACCACCACTCGCTGTCATGTCGATGGTGCAGGACGGCGCATATTGTCGATACTGTATGCTCCTGGGCCGGTGTAAAGGAGGCACAACAGCGCCCCTAGAAGCACGAGATCCTTGTTAAAAATATCACTCGACCCGGGGAACACCCCAAAGGCACATACGAACGAGATAAGCAGCCCACTCCCCATGAAGCCGACAAAGGTTGTCCATAAGCCAACAAGTAGACACACGCCAATGAACACCTCAACATACGGCAGAAGCACTCCGTACAGGGAGGCTACGTTTTCTGGGAGCACGCCGAAGGTCTTAACCTGCGCCACGAAAGCCGCAAGCATTCGAAGCTTGCTCAAGCCTGCCAACAGAAAGTATGCCCCCAGCGCTAACCTCGATATCAGGGGCCCAAAAGTCGCCGGACCGATCGGTTCATTCATCTTTATCGCCATGACGCTCTCCCTCAGTGGTAAGCCAGTTCATCAGGTATCGTTCCACGCTTACCTACTACCGGTACAACACACTCCTACTCTCACCTATAAGGGCCACTCAGACAATGCCTTTTGAAGCTATGGTAAAGGCGTTAGGATATACTTGTGATACTGACCGTTGGGACCGGCAGTGCCACAACTTCCCAGTAATAGTAGCACCCACTCGATTCATTAGATTATGGAACACGTTGATACTACCCCCCCAGCTGAGATCTTTCAGAACATCAAGCGAGAGCTCCATCGCCACATCATAGGGCAGGACAAACTCCTTGACAGGTTGTTGATCGCTCTCCTGGCCGACGGACACATCCTACTTGAAGGGGTACCCGGACTCGCAAAGACCCGCACTCTGGTGGCACTAACCCAGGTGCTTGAAGCGCAGATGAATCGCATTCAGTTCACCCCGGATATCCTCCCATCGGATGTGATCGGGACTGAGGTGTACCGCCCTCAGAGTGGGGACTTCGTAATTCGAAAGGGCCCCGTCTTCACAAACCT
>JBIJBZ010000110.1:0-11030 GCA_044344945.1 Bdellovibrionota bacterium
AACGCAGGATCTGCGTTGAAAGCCCAGTTACCTGTTGCCAGGCACCGATCGCAGCCTCCGCCGCAGTTGCCGGTTCGTAGGTAAAATGATCCATCGAACGGGTTATACCGATCCGATACGTCTGTTGAGTCGGTCGCCCCTCTATCACGTCAAGCTCCGAAGCCGCGTCGAGGCTCGGCTGGACCGTTATGGTAAGCTGATCTGCTGGAGCGGCTTGCCCCTCTTGCACCACCACGTCACCCTTCGCTCGCTCGAGGGCAATTACGAGCGGCTTGCCCTGCGAGCCCTGAACAGCGCTTAAGAGATCCACGAAGGATTGCACCGACTTACCGTCGACTGAAGCGATCCTATCACCAACTTTGAGCCCGGCCTGCTCTGCCGGTGAATCTTCAAGAACTCCACCAACGGTAACCGGTCCGTCAACGAGGCTCGGCATACCCGCCACCCAGAGACTTACGAATGCGAGCACGAATGCGAAAAGGAAGTTAAACGCCGGCCCGGCAGCAACGATAGCACAGCGAGGAAGGTATGATTTCTTAAGGAACCACCGCCGCTCATCAGCGAGCATCGCCCTCTGCTCAGGAGACAGGGATTCCTGGGTCCCTTCAATCGGTGACGCACCGGCAACCTCATCACGTTTACCAACAACGCTCTCACCGTACACCATCACCGGATCATCTCCGGCCATACGAACGAAGCCCCCTAATGGAATGGCTCGGATCGAGTATGTGGTCTCACCTCCTTGCCACTGGAGAAGCGGCTTGCCGAAACCGAGAGCGAACTCAAGCACCCCCACATTAAAGAACTTGGCAATTAAGAAGTGCCCAAGCTCATGCACAAAAATTAGAACGCCTAGAACCAAGATCGCGGTGATAATTCCCATAACCCTTACTTTCGAACACTACGCGCTGTCTGTCGAGCCCACTCAGTGACCCTGCGGCACAAATCCTCTAACTCTCCTAGGGTAGCATACCCCTCGCCACCGAACCGATCTAAACAGGTATCGATTACCTCGTAGATAGACGGGAAGGTAATGCTCCGATTCAAAAATTCGGCTACGGCCACCTCATTGGCTGCATTAAACACGGCCGAAGCCCCTCTAGCCCCTTGTAAACATTGCAATGCCCGGCGGATACTCGGAAATTTCTCGTGGTCTACCGGCAGAAACGTAAGCTCCTTGAGCCTGCCGAAATCGAGCGGCTTCATGACCCGGTCGAGACGCCCTTCGGGGAAGGTCAACGCATACGCTATTGGCCCCTTCATATCGGGCTCAGAGAGCTGCGCCAACACCGTTTCATCCCGCAAGCGAATCATCGAATGAATAATGCTCTGGGGGTGAACTATAACCTCAATTGCATCCGGCGTTACATCGAAGAGCCAGCGAGCTTCAATCACTTCGAGCGCTTTGTTCATTAAGGTCGCCGAGTCGATCGATATCTTAGCCCCCATGTTCCACTTTGGATGCTTCAGCGCTCGTTCCGGAGTAATGGTGTCGAACTCAGCTCGGGAAGTGTGCAGAAACGGTCCGCCCGAGGCGGTGAGGATAACGGATCGGAGATCCCTTGGCTGAATCCCCTGCAAGACCTGAAATATCGCCGAGTGCTCACTATCGACCGGAATCAGCCGAGCGCCTGATCCTTGCGCAGCCTCGATCACCAAAGCCCCCGCCACAACGAGGCTCTCCTTGTTCGCGAGCGCGACATCCTTGCCGCTCTCGAGCGCTGCGAGAACTCCCGGTAACCCCGCCATTCCAACCACGGCAGCAACGACTAGGTCTGCCGCCGATTCCCGCACAGCCGCACTAATCGCTTCCGCCCCACAGATAAGCTTCGTCCCCTCCCATGTAGGCTGTGCACCCGATACACCGAGTGTTGCACAGAGCGCCACAAACGCATCACGGTCGGCGAGCCCCGCTACGCTTGGGCGGAAGGTTCTGATCTGGTTGGCGAGAGCTTCAGACTGAGAGCCTGCAACGAGGATCTCAACGGAAAAGTGTTCCTTATTGTGTGCAATCACATCGAGCGTTGAGACACCGATCGAACCGGTAGAGCCTAGCAATGCAATCCGTTTCATAACCCTACAGCAGCCCCAAGAGAGACAACCCCACTACCAGGACGGGCGCTACCGCTATCATCGCATCGAAACGATCAAGCACACCTCCATGCCCCGGAAAGAATGCACCGAGATCCTTCACTCCTCGCAAACGCTTCAAATACGATTTTGCGAGATCACCGGCCTGCGCTGCCACCGTTGCCGTGAGCGATAGAACCAAGAGTTGCCAGAGACCAACTGTCTCTCCGAGAAGAGCTCGCCAGAAAAATATCCCGGCCACAGTTCCCACGACCAAACCAGCGATACTTCCTTCGAGGCTCTTATTCGGCGAGAGCCCAGGCGCCATCTTGTGCTTGCCGAGTGCTCGGCCGACAAAATACGCCGCCGCATCGTTTAACGCTGCCAGTGCAGCGATCCACCACAGAAGCTGCACCCCATGCGAAGATGCGCCGATGATAATGAGCTGCGGCGCGCACACTGCCAGGATGAAAAACGAGGAACCGTAGCACTCGCTGTGTCGGGCGGCATCCTCAAGCCGTCTGCGCCCCTCAAAGACCTGCGCTACCATCAACAACTGCCCGGAGGCTATCAGGGCACCGTAGACGAGGTGCCACTGTGTTGAGTCTCCAAACACGGAGCCGACTGCCGAGATAGTTGCGGCCACAGCGGGTAGGATAAGGATCGCATACGCAATAGCACCGGCAACAGGGCGATAGTGCAGCGTGTCATGGTGCCGCGCAAAAAGTCGCACCACCTCAAAGGTGCTTACCGCCGCGATAGCGGCTGTCCACGCAACACAGATCAATCGACCATACGGAAGGTATATCGCCAGTAGCGAGAGCGCCAACGCAACATACAGCACAACAATCGCCGTCACGAGGCGATCTTTCAACGAGCCGGTGTGCTCGAAGCGAAAAACACTAGGGATCAGGTTACGAACCACTCGCTTGTTCTTGCGTGAGTCCGAACCTTCTGTTGCGTCCTGCAAAGACATGAAGGCACCTATAAAATTCGTCGCGAGAAAATTCCGGCCACAACAGCGGCGATACTACGATCTCGGAGTACGCCACTTGCCACAGCAAGAAGTTGGAGATTCGGGTTTCATCACTCGTACGAATGAGAAGATCCGGATCCGGAACATCGGGGAGGTACAAACGTTGCGCAACGGTCTCCTCGGTAATCGAGTTAGGATCGATGCGTCCAGCCTGTATATCTTTTCCGAGGGAGCGAACCGCCTGCACGAGCTCATCCCTTCCACCATAGGAAACAGCAAGAATGAGATCCATGCCGTCGAGGTCTTTTGTCCGCTCCTCGTTTCGCTGCAACAACTCTCGCACCGGGGCCGGCAACCGGGCGAGATTGCCCATCGCGCGCAACCTGATCCCGTTCCGCAACAAGAGGTCTAGCTCAGCCTCAAGGTGCTGGACGAAGAGGGTCATAAGACCCCCCACCTCCTCCTCTGGGCGCCGCCAATTCTCAGTTGAAAAAGCAAAGAGTGTGAGATACCGAATTCCAAGCCGCCGGCTCTCCTCAACGACCATGCGCACGGTTTTGGCGCCGTTTCGATGCCCTTCAATACGGGGCATGAAGCGCTTCTTAGCCCAACGACCGTTCCCATCCATGATTACAGCAACATGACGAGGAACAACCTTCAATTCAGGTCCCCTCGCTCGCCGCTCATCGAGAGCGCGAGCATCACCCTTTACACCCGCTGTCGACATGAGCCTCTACCCCGCGGGAGGTTACACCTCCATTAATTCCTTTTCCTTGGCTGCTGCTGCGCCATCGACATCGGCGATGAACTTATCGACGATCTTCTGAATCTCGTCCTGAGCTTTGCGAGAATCGTCCTCAGAGACCTCCTTATTCTTCACCTGCTTCTTCACCCCCTCCACCTCTTCACGTCGGAGGTTGCGCAGCGCTACACGGGTCTCTTCCGCCATCTTGTTGACCTTCTTAATCAGGTCCTTTCGTCTCTCTTCGTTGAGAGCCGGTATCAAGACGCGAATTAAAGAACCATCGCGCGAAGGATTGAGACCTAGATCGGACTGTCGAATCGCCTTCTCGATGCTCTCAACTGCGCCACCATCGTAGACCTGAATCGTGAGCATGCGAGGCTCTGGTGCTGACACCATTCCTAATTGCTGCATCGGAACCATCGAGCCGTAGTACTCGACCTGCAAACCTTCGAGGAGCGAGGGAGTTGCTCGACCTGAACGGAGCCTCGAAAGCTCCTTCTTGTAGTGATCGAGCGCCTTGGCGCACTGTGACTTGTAGTTATCAAATTGAGCACTCATACGTTTTCCCTCGTTATGTCCGACTGCTTTATCCCTTGATCAATTTATCCCTTCACCAACGTGCCGATCTCTTCGCCACAAACAATCCGACGAAGATTCCCCTCTACTCCCACGTTAAAGACGATAATTGGGAGGTTATTGTCCATGCAGAGAGAGATAGCAGCGGTGTCCATCACTCGCAATCCCTTCTGCAGGACGTCCATAAAGGAGATCTTGTGATACGGCTTTGCGTCCTTGTTCTTCTTCGGATCGCTATCATAAATCGCATCAACTTTGGTGCCCTTGAGCAACACCTCCGCTCCTACCTCCATGGCACGCAGACTGGCTGCCGTGTCGGTGGTAAAAAATGGGTTTCCAGTTCCACACGCAAATATTACCACCCGACCCTTCTCAAGGTGACGGGTAGCGCGACGCTTAATGTACGGTTCTGAGATCTCTTTCATCTCGATTGCCGAGAGCACGCGGGTGTATACCCCTTCCGCTTCGAGGCGATCCTGCAAGGCGAGCGCATTGATGGCTGTCGCCAGCATTCCCATGTAATCGCCGGTAACCCGATCGAGACCTTGGGAGCCAGCTTGCACGCCACGGAAGATATTTCCGCCACCGATAACGATTCCTACCTCGACCCCGAGGTCGCTGACTTCACGAATCTGCCGCACGAGGGCATTGAGGATATCGGCGTCGATTCCGCCGCTTTTATCACCAGCGAGGATCTCACCGCTGAGCTTGAGAAGAATTCTCTTGTACACAACCTCGCTCGTACCTGCCTCACTCATCCGATCACCCTACCGTAATTATGGCCGCCCACTCTCTCCGGCCAACAACCACATCGACGCAACGGCTGGAGAGTACGCTATGCGGGACTCACGAAGCATGTTCGTGAGCCCCAAGGAGCGTTCCTTACTTCTCACCAACCATCGCAGCAACATCGTCTGCGAGATTAGCTTGAGACTTCTCGATTCCCTCGCCTACTTCCATACGAGTAAATCGGCGGATCGAAACCTTCTCTCCGCACTTCATACCGAGGTTCTCAACCATCTCCTTGATGGTCTTCGACTCAGTCTCATCCTTGATGAAGATCTGTCGGAGAAGAACAGCGCTCTCCAAGAACTTCTCGATCTTACCAGGAAGGATCTTATCAGACTTCTTCTTCTGCTCATCGGTCAGCTGCTCGAAGAGGATCTCTTTCTCCTTCTCGATAACGTGCTCAGGAACATCCTCTACTGAGAGGTACTGAGGCTTCATCGCAGCAACGTGCATAGCGAGATCGCGAGCAAGCCCACGGAACTCATCTCCACGCGCAACGAAGTCTGTCTCGCAGTTAAGCTCTACGAGAGCAACAACCTGGTCACCTGGGTGCGTGTACACACCGACAGTACCCTCTGCAGCGGTCTTGCCAGCTCGCTTGGCGATATCCTTAAGCCCCTTCTTGCGAAGGATCTCGATTGCACGATCCACAACGCCTTCAGCCTCATTGAGTGCAGACTTGCAATCCATCATCCCTGCCCCGGTCATATCGCGGAGCTTCTTAATCATTTCGCTCGTAATCTGTGACATACTTTTCTCCTTCCTTTGATGTCTGATTCTTTTTGCCCACGACGGATACACAGAGCGGGAGCCCCCTCATGTGAAGAGGAGTAGCTCCCGCACCGAACCGTTCGCTTATGCTACGGCTGCGCCGCTCTCCACCGCACCCGCGGCATGAGGACCTTTCGCTGCCTCACGACGATCCGCGCCGTTCTGACCGCCAGCGGCTGGAACACGCGCGTTGTAGATTGCTCGTCCCTCAAGGACGGCATCAGCAACAGCTGCGCTGAACAATCGGATCGTTCGGGATGCATCGTCGTTCGATGGGATCGCAAACGATACAGCTGAAGGGTCTGCGTTGGTATCAACCAGCGCAACAACAGGAATGTGCAAGCGGTTAGCTTCTGCGATTGCGATCGACTCCTTCACAACATCCACGAGAAAGATAACATCAGGTGTCTTCTTCATGTTGCGGATACCGCCGAGATTCGCCTCAAGCTTCTCAACCTGACGGCTGATATCGAGACGCTCCTTCTTGTTGAGCTTAACCTTGGAGTTCTCCTGTGCAGCTTCCTGCAGGAGATTCTCCAGCCGCCGCATGCGCTCAATCGAATTCTTGATCGTTTGGAAGTTGCTCAAGCATCCGCCCAACCATCGAGACGCAACGAAGAAAGCGCCACATCGGGTCGCTTCCTCACGGATGATATCCTTAGCCTGCTGCTTTGTGCCGACGAAGAGCACGTTTCCACCGAGCGAAACGCGGTCAACGATATACTTGCGGGCGATCTCCCACTTCTTCATCGTGATGTCGAGGTTGATAATGTGAACTCCATTTCGTGCACCGTAGATATTCGGCAGCATCTTTGGGTTCCAACGCTGGGTCTGATGCCCAAAGTGAGCACCTGCGTCCATCAAGTTCTTAATTGTTACTGGAGTTCCAGGCTCAAGCGCTGGAGTAGTTTGCGACGTTGAAACGTCCTGTGCAGTTGACATAGCTTTCTTTCCTTTGTCTTAGTTAGTCCTCCCCGCCCGATACACTCGACCTTCGGACACTTTTTTAGAGTCCTTAACGATCGAGCACCAAGACCGATGCGGGTGCGATAAGTTGCGGGGGTTATAGCACCTTTTTGGACTCAGATCCAAGCGCAGGCACCCCCTAAAAAATGGGGTCCTAAACGCGACTAGCGATCTCAGTTCTGATACCTTTTACGACCTGGCAAGGGGAAACACAGCCGACCGCGAGCATGGCACACCCCCTCAACCTATTGAACTTATTGATATTGATATAAGAGGTATCAGATGCAGAAGCTCATTCACTTGGTTATGGATTACGCTCCCGGCGATCTTGCGTGCGCAGAGGTCATCTCGGCTATGGCAGCCCAGATTCCCGGCGATTACCACTGGCACCTGACCTCTGTCCACAGCTTTGACACGATCTCAACCGGCTTCGTCGTCGCTCAGCTTGGGAATCAGTCTGAGCAGCTCCGGCCACAAGACACCCTGATCTATGCCAACTGCGCTCCGCGTAAGGATCGCCGTGAGGCTCGCGCCAACAATGAGGGCGAGGGTTTCTTGTACGGCGTCCTACACAGTGGCGTGCGAGTGATGGCAGTAAACTCCGGCTACTCCCTCTCCTTTGTTCGAGATGAGCTCAAGGAGCTGTGGAAGGTTCACGTTGACGTTGGTGGTTCTCAGTTCCGCTCGCGCGACAACTTCCCAAAGCTCGTTGGACAAGCAGCGCGCGGCGACCAGAGCTTCCTAGCTGAGCGGCTCGATCCCCGTGAGGTGATCCCAGCGGCTCCGACCGCTGCGATCGGCTACGTCGACTCCTTCGGAAACCTTAAGACCACGATCCGCGAGGGTGATGCGACCCTCAAGACACTGACACCGGGTCAACGCGTAGTTGTTGAGATCAACGGTGTTGAGATGGCTGTCACAGTTGCGAGCGGAAGCTTCAATGTGCAAGAGGGAGACATCGCGCTTTCGCCTGGCTCAAGCGGCCACGCCCGCAAGTATTGGGAGATCTTCCAACGTGGAGGATCAGCATGGCACACCTACAAAAAACCGCGACCGGGTGCACCGATTACGATTAAGGCGTAAGTAACGTCCCCAGGCAAAACTTACCAGCGGTCTCGTTTTTGAACTCCTGACGTGACTGTGCTCGTAAACGTACCCGAAACAAAACCCAGCGCTTTCGGGCACGTTTACGAGCACGACCACGTTCACGTGGGTGGATACCCGGCGTGCCTTATGTGCCGGCCTCGCTGAAGCCAACGGCGGAGGCAAGTATCCGCGCTCCCCACCCCCATCACCCTACCAGATACCCTTGACGCCCTCCGCTCGCCGGCTCTAGTCTCTCGGACGATATATTCATCCCGGTAGCGGATGACCGCTCCGGTTTCGTTAGAGGACCTATGAGAAAATACCTTGTTGCACTCTCGCTTCTTGCAGCAACCGGCTGCGCATCAATGACGACCCCGAAGAGCCCCGATCTCTTTCCGAATGAGAAGCTCGCAAGAACTCCACACGGTCAGGTTCAAGCCGACGTGAGTAGCTGCATGACGCTAGCTGACGAGTACATCAAGCAACCGACTAAATACGGCGAGATGGCCAAAGAGGGTCTGATCGGAGGTGCGGTCGGTGCCGGAACGGGCGCAGTTGCTGGTGCCATTACTGGTAACGCTGGTCGTGGAACAGGCGCAGGAGCTGCAGTGGGTGGAATTCTCGGAGTTCTTCACGCTGCGAGCAACATGAACGAGCGCTCCCCATCGTATGAGCGATTCGTTGAGCACTGTCTGCAGAAGAAGGGCTACGAGATCACCGGTTGGAGCTCGAAGTAATCGCTCTTACACCGATCGCTGGGCGATATAGAGGTACGCCACCCCACCCATCAGTGGGGTGGTGGTGATCGGTTGTAACCCTGCCGTACGGAGCAGCTCTTCAAAGGCTGCTCCGTACGGGAACGCCGCTGCAGTTTTCGGGAGATACTCATACGCTCCCCTTTCCCCAGAAAGCATTCCGCCCACCGTTGGAATCACGAAGCGAGAATAGAGCGAGAATATCGCTCGCCACAATTTGTTGCGAGGAGTTCCAAATTCTAGGATTCCTACCCGACCACCAACTTTTAACACCCGCCGAATCTCAGCAAGACCCGCACTGAGATCGGGAAGATTCCTAACTCCGTACGAAACCGTAACGACATCAAACATCTCTCCCTCAAAAGCAAGGTGCTGTGCATCGGCTTCAAGCCACTTCGCGTTTGAAATTGTCTTCCACCGAGTGTGCGCTACCGCCAACATCTTCGGCGAGATATCAGCGCCAACAACCTCTGCATACCGAGCTGCAAGCTTCGGCACGAGAGCCCCCGTTCCCGTACAGAGATCAAGCGCCCGCCCCTCCGGCAATCCAGGAAGAGCGCGTACAAGCTGCGCCTCCCACCGACGATGGAAGCCGCCACTTAACACTGTATTGAGCATGTCATACGTCGGCGCGATCGCATCAAACATCGACCGAACCTGCTCGGTGTTCGATGGTGTATGCTGAGGTGTGAGGATCGGAGCTTGGGTCATGGGGAACAGAGATTAATGAGAGACGGCATAAGCTCCGTCGACGCTGTTGTTATCGCCGAAAGTAGCACACTATACGCAGCAAGTCCTGCTCTTCATCTTCATCTTCAGCCTCATCTTTATCTTTATCATAATCCTGCGCCTGCACCGGTGTGGGATCCCAAAAAACGTCCTAGCGCAAAGCCCCTTTTTAGCCCGGCCCGTGTCGGTATAGCATCTTACTCGTATGAGCACCTCACGTGGAATCCTTCTGACAACCTTATTTACCCTGCTACGCCTGACCCCGATCGGAGCTGCGCTTACTGTTATTACCGAGACCTCCACCCTTCCCGCTGACCAGGTGGCGCGGCTCACCGACCTCCTCGCGCGACTTACCCTAGCCTTAGTAGCGTGGAGCATGTCCGAAGGTGCCTTTATGCTCTGGTTCCGGGAGCGCGCCTCCGGTTCACAGGTAGCGCGGGGATACGGATTCGTGGCGATCTTTTTTGCGATCCTCGTAGCGCTCACACTGCTTATTTTCCGAGCGCAGTGTTCGCAGACAGTGTTCCTCATCTTGCTTGGTGCACTTTCGCTGCGCGGTATAGCCAGGGCCGGCTGGGAACAGGGTCGACCACTCACGGCGGTAGTCGCCTGTATCGGAGCGCACACGGCGCTCGCAGCGCTCTCGTTCATGCTCGTACTTAACGATCACCTGCCTTGGGAGGGAGGGGTCATCTCGCTAGCGGTGGGAACCCTCCTAGGTGCGGTAGAGATCACGTGGTATGCAGACACTCTTGAAAGCATTCGGAGTCGTTGGCTTCTTCCGGTTTATCGGATCGCACTCGGAGTAGCTCCGATCTTGGTGGGAATGCTGGCGCTCCTAGGGCGACTTCCGCATCTCTACCTGGCAGTGTATCTGGTCTTCGCACTTATCCCGAAAACGCTCAAACAGGTTGCACTCGACGGGTGCATTTCACCGCAACGATTCGGGTCTGTCGCGACGATCTACGTTGTCTTCATCGTAATTTTAATTGCGTGTCGAATCTACTCGTAGCAACGCACTCAAGCTGAAGCTTACATCCCCGGCTTCATGATCGCCAATGCTGCCGCGGCAACAACCAGCGCCGGAACAGCCACCCACAACTTCCGCGCGAGGTTTGGCTTGTACGCAACGCCAGCGAGCGCGCCGAACACTAGCCAGATAACTAGCTTGCCAGCCGCCCAGAGTGGGATGGCGTGAATACCCAACCGCGCCAGCAATCCGAATCCACCAACGAGGACGAGGAGGAGCCCGATTCCGTGCGTGATCATCGCCCCTTTGCGGAAGGTGTTCGAGACCTTTGTGCCGCCATTGATGGTATGCAGAAGCATTCCTCCTACCGCCATAACAACGAGGCAGATGCCGAGAAGATGAATAATTTTGTAGAAGTCGTAACTCATGATGCACCTGTTTTTTGATTGGCTCGTTGGAACTATGCCCGATAGTCAACGCCAGGTCCACCCCTCGTATGGGCTGCGCCGCCTGAGAGAGCCACCTCTCTAGCAGGGTGGTGAAAAAAGGTTCCGTAGTGAGCATTTAGAGAGTTTTGACGAAACAAGGCGGAGACGA
>JBIJBZ010000223.1:0-4667 GCA_044344945.1 Bdellovibrionota bacterium
CGAAATACCTTAGGAGGCTACAAATCCCAGGACCTGTGTTATGACTTTATGTGTAAACCATGTAGTGGCAGAGATGTGTAAACCCCTGGCGCGCTACGCATCGTTCACGTGCACGAGCACATACACGTAAGAACCCCGCTTTTAGGTGGAACCTCAGCAGTTTATGCAGTAGCTCTTCCCGCTACTACCCACTAATTCCGTCGATGAGCCTGAAACTAATTTTCAATGGTTCGCTGAATAGCTTCCATGGTAGGCTAGCTAAAGCATCAATTAGGCGCGATGCTGCCGCGCTCACAGCAACGTTCTCCACTGAGTAAAAACAGCTAGGTTGAGTATGAGGACCGCATCGCTGGCTTTCTTTGTCACGCTCTTGTCATACAGCGTACCACCTGCGCATGCTGTACCGAGTGACACCTCAGACATAGGCATGATAGTTCCGCTTACTGGGTTCGTAGCGGAGTACGGTGTGGCAGTCCGAAATGGGGTAGACCTGTATAAAAACGACAACCCCGAGAAATGTCGAGGAGTGAAGTTCCTCTGGGACGATGCTCAGTACGATGGGCCGAAGACAATCTCCGCCTTTCGTTCATTTCTCGCTAAGGGAACCAGGCTTCAATACGTCTGGGGCTCTGCCCCGGCAGAGATAACTGTTCCGTTGGCAGAGAAGGCCAAACAACCACTCTTTGTTCTTGCAGACATTGAGACCGTTAAAAATCGGCAATTCGCGTTTAACATGACCAACCCAGCCGGAGAGTTTTCAAGATATCTTGTGGCGGAACTCCGACGAAGAGGGCTTAAGCGAATGGCCGTCGTGAAAGCAGAATACGTGTACTTTGATCGCCTTGTGGAAGGTGCTCGTGGCGCGCTGGAGCCGGACGAGAGCTTGACAGTTGTCGGAAGTTTTCAACCAGGTGAAACTAATTTCCGTTCGGTCATAACGAAGGTCGCTGCTTCCGGCTATGACGCAGTGGGAGTTTACTTAAATCCTGATCAAGGCGTGCTATTCTTAAAGCAAATGGCCGAACAGCACTTAAAGCTACCCGCATTTGGCAGCACCAATTTCGGCAGTCGAAAGGTCATACAAGATGCCCAGGGAACCATGGAGGGAGCGCTCTTCTCTGACACGTATGTGCGAGACGATTTTCGCCGTCGATACGCCGACGTATTTACTGATGATTCTTATGTGGCTACAGCAGCCCAGTCTTACGATATGGCCCATGTACTCTGCAGCCTGCCGCAAGGCTCCGATGGGCAGGTCCTCGCTCATCAGATCTCCAGGATGCCGCCCTTTGAGGGAGCGAGCGGATCGGTCTCCATCTCAGGTTCTACACCAGAGGGTCGCTTTTTGAGATTTCCGGTAGCGGTGAATGTGGTCGAGAATGGGCATGTAAAAAGAGTTTCGGTGAATGGAGAACAAGTAAATCAAGCAGAGGCGATGGGGCCCCGCTTCTAGCAAAGTTATGCCCCAACCCGAGATACTCAATTTCGTCTCAACGCTGTGGGACGAGCCTTCTCCTTCGTTAGCACCCCCTAAATGCCTCCGAACTGCCGATTAAAGTTAATAAGCGACATTGCCCTTAGTATTAAGAATGGGTCCTTTGAAAGGTTGATAAGGCTTCATGACTTTTCGCACCCTACCTGTGAGGCTGTTATTTAAGGTAGGCAGCACTTGGTTAGAACAATCGCTGCGTGTGGCTTAGTGGCACCCACACCCCGAACCGCATCCTCCCTTGGGTTTCGATTCGGTGCTGGACGACTTCTCTGAAGATGAACCTGACGCCTCGGAGCTAGCACCCTTGGATTTCTTGCTTGAGGTTGAAGATGAGTTTCCTGATGAGTAGTCAGTCTTGTACCAACCACTCCCCTTCAAATGAAATGCTGATGCGGAAACAGCTCTTTCAACGGGGTTTTTCTTGCCCTTCTCGTTACACTGTGGACACTGCTTAAGCGGCTTATCGCTAAACTTCTGGATCACTTCAAAGCGACCACATGCTGGGCACTCGTACTCGTAAATAGGCATAGATACTCGCCGAATCTAAAAACGTTCTAATGGTTTATAAACCAAGAGGGTGTGCGCGTCTGTAGCACTTTCCCTCTTCGTATTATGGCCCAGATAATACCCCTAAAGCCACTTTTCAAGGGGAGTTAGCTGACTCGGCGTTCACAGTTGCACAGTTACCACACCCTATTTAGGTTTAAAAACAACTGGCCGCATCAGCCCAAGAATGGCTATCCCCCTAAAAACACAACACAATTCCACGCCAGGGAGATAAACAGACCCGTCCGGCTACCGGCCGGTTTCACCATGCGCAACTACCACGCGCTTGATATGATTTCCCGACCACTATGAAGACCGACCATTCCAACACCCTTCACGAACTAGTCACTACCGGCATCATGACCGGCAACTCACTCGACGCCGTTGATGTCGCCACGTTTCGCACCAGAGTCGTGGGGGATCGAGTTTCCCAATTTGAGCAGATCGCCTTCCACTCCTCTCCGTGCGTCCAGGAGCTCCGTGATGCGGTGTTTGAACTTAAAGCGCAGTTTAAACAATCAAAGGGGCTTGTTACTCCGAAGATCTCACCCCTCTTGGACCGCACATCCATGCTCTACCACAAGGATGTGAACGCAGCAGTCACCGCAGCACGAGCAGCTCTCCGATCCGAACAGGGAATGGAGATAGATCTGATCGGATTTCACGGCCAGACAGTTGGTCACGCTCCTCCAAGCGTGACCACTTCAGGCCAGATACCGTACACGATTCAACTCGTAACCGGCTCGGCTATCGCCGATCTGCAGAATGTCGTAACGGTGAGTGATTTTCGATCAGACGATCTTCTTAATGGCGGCGAAGGTGCCCCCTTTGCTCCGGGCTTCAACGCGCTCCTTACCCCTGCATTAGGAGTACAAACTGCTGCATTCATCAATGCTGGAAACACCTCGAACATCGCGCTAATCGACACTTGCACCAACCAGGTGAGGGGCTGGGACTGTGGGCCATGCAATCAGTTTCCGGATCTCTTGATGCGCGAAGAGCAAGGCGCCGCAGTCGATACTGACGGAGCAATCGCTCTTACCGGTGCAGTTGCGCCACAGTGGATCCGAAAGCTTTGGGACTCAGCGGTACTCCGTGAAGATGGCAGCAATGCTCTTGAGATCCGAGGTCCGCGCTCGTTTGATCCGCAATGGTACCGACTACCCGCGGAGCTTCAAGACAGAGCGGAATCATTTGCCGATCGTATGCGCACCGTAATCGCTTTCTCTGCCTATTGCGTTACCCACTCTCTCGCTATAGCAGCGACTGAAGATTTTCAGCCAGAAAAAGTTCTACTCTTTGGTGGCGGATGGAAGAATCCAGCGCTGCTCGCGGAGCTAAAAAACCTCGTTAGCGGAAGAGCTTCGTACATACTACCGGAACACGCCCAACTCTTTGCGAACCTTTCAAGGGCAACACCCGCTGTTGACGGAGTCATACGAAACAGCGACGACCTGGGATTGCCCAGCAACGGCATGGAGGCAGGCATCTTCGCCTTTGCAGCTATTCAACGCATCCTCAACCAACCATTTACGCAACCGAGCTTTACTAACTGCAAGAGCCCGACCCGTTGTGGTACGGTCCACACCCCTGCCAGTGGCGCGGTATCGTCCAAGCTTGTTCCGTTCAACCTAAAGGATGAAAGCATGCTGTTTAAGGATAAGAGGCTGGGGCGCGCTGCGCCTGCCAATCGTTGAGCGCAACGACCTTGCCCCAAACCCGATACACTTCTCAATCATGCAGACTATCGCCTCAACGTAGCGTGCCGGTGCGGCTGGCTACACCGAAACAATGATCTCGTTTTTTACCTGGGTCACACCCGGTGCCATCCACGCTGCTGACTCGGCTTCTTTGCGCTCAGCCCATGAGCGCACTTGACCGCGAAGGGTTACACTGCTGTCGGTCGAATCGACCTCGATGTTTCGAGCCTCAAGCTCTGCATAGCGATGCAACGCTGCCTTAATCTCGCTCTTCACATCCTTAGACTTCACATGCGGGGCAACAGCGAGTCGGTTCGTAACGCCCTTCACTCCGATCAGCTTCTCAACAACCTTCTCGCACGCTTCGCGTTGATAATTCCAGTCGACGTTTCCCTCGAGGGTAACCCAGCCCTTGGAAACGGAGACTTGTACCTGCTCATCAGGCACCGAGGTGTCCCACTTAAGAGCATTGAGCGCCGCCAGTGCTATGTCGCCGTCGTTACGCTCGGTTGAGCTCGGAAGGCGAACCTCGATATCATTTGCGACTGCTCGCACACCCGCGACTCGCTTTACAATACGCTCTGTGTTTTGCTTTTGAAAGTAACTCGGGACACTTCCGGTTAGCGTTATCACCGCGTTGGAGGCGGATACTCCGATCTTGGAGGCATCGATGCTCGGATCCCATCGCAGATCGTCCATCACATCTTGTTGAAGTTGCTTGTCACTTTTCATAATGCATTCTCCCCTAATCACAAACCCGCATAGTTACTTCTTTGGAATATCTACCAGAATACCAGCACTCCCCGGCTGACTCGTATCACGCCGCAGGAAGCAGTAATGGATCGATAAACCTAATAAGCTCGTGTTCGCCAGCGTGTTTCTGGACATCAATCGAATGTAGCGACAAGCCCTCTCGCTCAATACGGATT
>JBIJBZ010000180.1:0-6288 GCA_044344945.1 Bdellovibrionota bacterium
ATGAGATTATAAGCGCATCGTCATGCGGGTCGTAGGTGAGGCCATGGAGCTCCCAAAGGCAACACTGATGTACGCGGAACACTGGCGAGCATACCGTGACATCAACTGCTTTTCCCCGGATCTCCTTTGAGATCGAGTCAAAAAATATACGCCACGAATTCTTCGGGATCTCGCGTGTTTCGTGCGTAACCATCCTACCTCCTAGGCCCACACCTCATCGCGGAGGCTTCGAAGAACATCTTCATAGCTCACCATACCCTGCAGATACCCCTCGGTATCTGAGACCACAACGGCGCCGATCTTAAATTCGAGCAGAAGATCAATCACCTCACGCACATCAGCGCTCGGATCTACCGAGATCGGTTTACTCTGCATTACCTCTCCGAGTGGGATAGTCTTACGGGCTGCGGCAGGTGTAGACTCGGGTTCAGATCGGTACAGTTCGGTGAGGTAACACCGCACATCTCTATCACTTACAATCCCTACAACCTGTCCCCCATCGAGTACGGGAACGTGCCGCACATCTCGGTCGTGCATGAGATCTGCCACCTCTCGCAGTGATGCCCGCGGCGTTAAGACAGCGATATCCGTTTGCATAATTTCGTTTACTTCCATCATTCCCCTGCTGTTGTATTGAAATGCACATCCCTTGAGCACACTCGACTGTCATCACAGTAAAGCTCTGTAGTTAACGCTGGATTGTTGAGCAATAGCGTCGAGAAAGGTATGAGGGGGATTTCCTTTCGCTCAGTGGAACACAGGCTTTGCGCTTTGCTACGTAGCCCGCTCTCCGAATAGAGCCGTTCCAACTCGAACGAGGTCGGCACCTTGCTCGATAGCGATGCTGAAGTCGGCTGACATACCCATACTGAGGCGAATTCGACCGTCGGAAAATTGCACCGCGAACTGCTCATTGATGAGATCGCTGCGAAGATCTGCCAAGTCGGCAAAATAACGACGAGCCATCTCCGGGTCTTCTTCAAATGGCGTGATCGTCATCAAACCCATCAGCTCTATCGCGTCCCGGTTGACTGCGGCCATCTCGATGGCTTCGCGCACCTGCTCCTCTGTGAATCCACTCTTATTCGGATCGTCCCCGATATTAACCTGAAGAAATATCCTCTGAATCTTGCTACGACTACGAGCGGCCTCAGCAATTAGCATCAATATCTTCGTGTTATGTACCGATTCGATCACATCACACAGGGAGACTGCATCTTTGACCTTATTGCTCTGCAAGGGACCGATCATATGGATCTCTATGCCCGAGCCAAGAGCTTCTCGCTTGCCCTTTAATTCCTGAATGTAGTTTTCGCCAAATACGACTGGAAACCCTTTGGCTCGCGCGGCTTGCTCATACGAACGGAGTTCATCAACCGACTTCTTTTTGCTAACAGCAACTAGGGTTATCTCGCTCGGACTACGCCCAGATCTCTGTGCCGCCGCTTCAATCGCGCTCCACACAGTATCGAGACGCTCAGCTACCTGCATGAAAGCTCCCGTAGCTTCTCCATCACGCTGGCGATATTGAGCCCGACGACGTTGGAGTATGAGCCGCTGATAGAATCCACAAACTGCAGGCCAATCCCCTGGATCGCATACGAACCTGCCTTGTCCATCGGCTCCCCTGTAGCAACGTACTCTTCAATCATAGCTCGGCTCATCGGGCGCATAGTTACCGAGGTGACATCGGACCAACTCTCTACCAGGCGCACATCGTGGCGTACAACAGCAACGCCACCCCACACCTGATGCGTCTTACCCTGAATTGCTTCGAGCATCTGGCAGGCCTCCTCCACAGAGTTCGGCTTGCCGAGAGTGACTCCATCAATATGTACCGTTGTATCAGCTCCGATCACGTACGACGCAGGATTCTGCCCTGCGATCGCAGAAGCCTTTAAAACCGCGAGCCGTACAACCATCTCCTGCGGCGACTCCCCCAACAGCGGAGTTTCATCACACCCAGGAACTGAGATTGAGAACCGCACCCCTGCTTGCGTAAGGAGTTCGCGCCTGCGTGGCGATGCGGATGCGAGGATTATTGGATCAACAAGTGTACTCACAGTGAGCTGACCGATGTAGAATGATGGGTTTCACGGTAGGCAGCAAGCACAGCTTTCAGCGCCACATCGTGAAAGCTCCGACCCCGAAGCTCGTGTAGTGTATCACGAACTCGAAGTTCCACTACCCACTCTCGTGCCTCATGCCGAGAACAGCTTGAGAGCTCAGCTCCAAGGCCTTCAAGAAGCGCAATAGCTTCATCAATGGAGGGTATCCAGCAGAAGTGTCCTCGATGCTCAACCGGCAAGGGTGTTGCGGTACCAGCCGTAAGCGATAGCAGCCTCGGCCCCGGGAGAACTTGAAATTCCTCAAAGCCGAGATCAGCGAATCCCCGCGCAACTACATCGCCCGGTTCAAAGCGTGGCTCAAGCCCCCACTGTCGCAGTTCATTACAGAGCTGAAATTGCTCGCGAGTGAACCACATGCTGATTACTACTCTGCGTTAGGTTGCATACGATCGAGAAGCTCAACGTTGGAGGTTCCACCCTCAACGACCGTCATTTCCGAAACTCGGGTCAGCCGAGCCTTGGCGTGAAACTCCGGAAGTGAGAGGACCCCAACGTTACACATCGTCGATTTGAGCTTCACTAGCGATACCCCTACCTTGTCCGAAAGTGGCCCGCTGTATGGAACGTAAGCATCAACACCCTCTTCAAAGATAAGCTGGGCTGATTCGCTCTGCTTGTAGCGCTGCCAGTTACGGGCGCGATTTGAACCTTCTCCCCAGTATGGCTTGTAGAGCCGACCACGGTAGCTAATCTTGGCTGTCGGGCTCTCCTCGGTCATCGCGAAGTATTTGCCCATCATCACGAAGTCAGCGCCCATCGCCAATGCAATAATTACCTGCGTATCGGAATTCAGTCCCCCATCAGAACAGATCGGGATATAGACCCCGGTTTCCTTCAGATACTTCTCGCGCTCTTGTGCTATATCCATCACCGCACTTGCCTGGCCACGACCAATACCCTTCTGCTCTCGGGTGATACAGATGGAACCACCACCAATACCAACCTTAACGAAGTCAACCTGACCCTCCTCCACGAGGTATCGGAACGCATCAGCCGATACGATATTTCCGCCACCCAAGATGATCCGATCACCGAACTTCGCTCTGAGTTCCCGTGCTGCGTGAGCCTGCCACTCGGTATACCCGTCGGAGGAATCGAGGCAAAGACAATCGACACCAGCTTCAACGAGGGCCGAGGCTCGCTCCATGTAGTCATGGGTATTGAGCGCAGCGCCAACAAATAAGCGCTTGCGCCCATCGGTAAGC
Organism: Bdellovibrionota bacterium; assembly: GCA_044344945.1. Classification (GTDB taxonomy): domain Bacteria; phylum Bdellovibrionota_C; class UBA2361; order UBA2361; family OMII01; genus OMII01. The sequence continues at coordinate 3,335 of JBIJBZ010000180.1, forward strand.
TCGTCTGGATAGGAGTGATGGTCAAAATAGTCCTTTCTGAAAACGAGGGACTTTAAACGCCCCTCCTTGTCTACAATCGGAAGACACTCCTTCTTGTGCTTCCACAGAAGATTCGTTGCGTCTTGGAGGCTCACCCCTTCCTCCGCGAGCACTAATTTCTCGCGCGGAGTGTAGAAGCCCTCGACAGATTGACTAAGGTCGTCCTTGTACTCCCAGAAATCCTTACTCGTCAGGAGTCCGATAAGCTTCGCGTTGCGCTCTCCGTTCTCAGTGATTGCTATCGTCGAGTGCCCTGTACGTTTTCGTAATGCGAGCGCATCAGCCAACGTGGCCTTCGGCGAAAGATTGGAATCCGACTCTACAAAGCCGGCCTTGTGCTCCTTTACCTTACGCACCATCTGCGCTTGAGCCTCGATTGATTGGGAGGAGAAGATGAAGGCGCATCCACCTCTCCGTGCGAGAGCGATCGCTAACTCCGGCCCTGACACAGCCTGCATGGCCGCTGAAACGAAGGGAGTGTTGAGCGCTCCCCGCATCCCTTCAGATACCTTGTAGCGCTGAATAGGAGTTTTCAGTTTAACGTTCGACGGTACGTGCTCTTTAGTAGTGAGTCCCGGTAACAGTAGGTACTCGTGAAAAGTATGCGAAACATCATCGATAATAATCGCCACAGGACCTCCTCTAGGGGTGAAGATTTGGGGGGAAAGACTACCCTATAACGGGAGTTTCATCAAAGCCCCTTGTCGAGGCCCGGAAAGGGAGTCTCGCTAGAAGCTAGCAGACTGCTTATCGTGCTCGCTCCACTCGGTTTTTTGGGTCAGCAGGACGTAGCAACTACCTGCATCGGTTGCCACCCGAATGCCATTAAGAAAGATTGGTATACGCGATGGCTGATTCAGCTTCTGGATGTAGAGGGCATTGGTAAAATAGAGGCGCTTCAGGTACCCAGCCTTGTTCTGCATCTCGGCCGCGACAAGGAGCCCCTCCTGGATGCTCGATTTAGGGGCGAACCGGAAGAAATCAAATGGGATCTCTGGCCTGTAGGTCAAGCTAAGATATGGGGAGAGAGCCACCACTTCATCAGAGCCGTGTATCGTTGGCGGAAGATTCTCTGTTTGAAGCACCTTAAGAGCGAGCCGCTCCTTGCTCGCTCCCGTCGATATGCTCGAACTCGCACGCCCCGTTACCGAAACCTTTACCTCGGCAAGCTCATACGCTGACTGCAGTAGCGACAGCGTCGAGGCTCCTCCTCGACTCGTCGCCCCGAACGAATAGCTACGAGGACAGATCAGAAGACCCCAGCCATTATCGGCGTGTTGCGACAACAGCGGTGGCACGGAAAAATACATTCCAGAGTCACGAGCAGCCTGAACAAATGCGGTCCTGGTTGGGTAGAGCTTTTGAGAGCTCAGCTTGGCCACAAGACCCGCTCTCTCATCACCATCCAGCGCTAGGGTGTGCTGCATCACGATACCCTTCATGGTGCGCTTCACGATGACGTCGACGGAGTCCGCCAAGATCCCCTTCTGGCCGTCGTTCGCTCGAGCCAATCGCGCTTCCACCGATGGACGAAAACGAAGGACGATCTCTCCAAAGTCTGACTGCGGGGAGAACTCCGAACCCGCCCATATGCCGGCGACCAACGGCTCTACCTTTTGCGAGGTGCGAATCGGGGGCAGGATATACTCCGATCCAGCGCGCAAACTATCGAGAAAGATATCAATCTGCTCGGCAGTCAGGGGTGCAATTGAGGTCACCGCCGGAGTCGTAGCAACTGTGACGGTTGGAACTACCACTTCAGCAACGGAGCTTGGGGTAATGGCAGGAGCTAGTTCCTGAGCGGAAACCAGCATCGTGTGCGCCCAAACAAAGAGGGCCAACACCGTCGCCAAGGCTTTCCCAGCACTCCCTAATACTAAGAACCCAGCTCTACGCACCTCTGCACCAGCTTGCTGAGAACGAAACAGAGAAGCCATCAAATTTGAAAGAAGCTCTACCTTCATATCTCCTACACTGCTTTAAAAAGGGTCCGTCTCATACTAACACCCTGCACAATTCCCAACCCAAACAGCAGCGACAAAAGCGATGAGCCGCCGTAGCTCACAAGAGGCAAGGGAATCCCAACTACCGGTAGTAATCCAATCACCATTCCGATATTGATGACAATATGCGCAAATATTTGGGCGGTTATCCCGATCACGAGTAGACACGCGAACACATCTCGGCTCCGGTGTGCTACTCGCAGCATACAGGCTATTAAACAGAAGAAGATACCGATCATCAGGGTGCAGCCGACAAACCCCCACTCCTCGGCCAACACCGAGAACACGAAATCGGTGGTGTGCTCGGGTAGAAACTCCAACTGCGTCTGCGTGCCTTTTTGAAAGCCTTTTCCGAACAGTTCTCCCGAGCCAACGGCGATCTTAGACTGGGTTATGTGATACCCACTTCCCTGCGGATCGGCCTCCGGATCGAGAAGCACCATGATGCGTCGCTGCTGGTAATCGTGAAGCGAAGTCCAAGCCGGATACGCGAGCGCGCACACCGCTACAACCACCCCGACCAAGACCTTTGGACGGATACCCACAAAAAGTATCTGAGCTATCCCCACTGCCGCAAGCGATAGCGCGGTTCCGAGGTCCGGCTGCTCCATGATGAGCCCCATCGGCACAAGAATGAGGGCCCCGGGAATCAGAAGCTCCTTGAGAGAGTAGCTCAAACCATTCTTGGGAAGCGATTTTGAGAGCACGCGGGCCAGCGCGACAATCAAGCCCAACTTCATGAACTCGGCCGGCTGTAACTTCAAGGCACCTAGGTCTAACCAACGCCGAGAACCGTTTACAACCACACCAAAACCCGCAACCAGCACCAGGAGAAGGATGGAGATGCCGTAGATTACGAACGCATAGCGGTGAAACACCTGCGAAGGAATGCTCATTCCGATCGCCATTACC
>JBIJBZ010000267.1:0-3048 GCA_044344945.1 Bdellovibrionota bacterium
AAGGGGCCCTTTGATCCTTCTTTGCGGTACTTCTGAATTAAAGGTTTGAGGCCTGGACGAACCTTTGGTGCGGGGGCCGGCTTTCCAAGCGCCATACTCTTCTGTAGGAACACAAGCAGTACCTTGTGCTCTCGCATCACGTTGAGGCCGTCGGTTTCCCATTCAGTCGCGACGGTTCGTAGCGATATTCCATCCCAGTACACCCGGTAAAGCAACCACTGATGTACGGGTTCGAGGGAGGCCATGACGTTCACCATCTTCCGGTAATCGAGGAGGTCATCGGGTAGGGGATCCTCTGATACTGCTTGGCGGGATGCGATGATCGTTGCTCCCATGAGGAGTTCTCTGATCGCTGCTCGGCACTCCTGGTCGTCTCCAGAGCCGCCTTCTTGCGCGGGGAGTCGACCCTCATGCATCTCGGGAAAGACGCCGTACAGCTCGGCCGAGATCTCTCGGGCGCGCGCATCTGCTGAGGCGCGACTAGAGATGCCCCTCGACCACCCCTTTGATTTCCTGGCAGCATCGGTAGCTGCTTCGTGAATGCGTTTGCGAGCGTAGCCGCGAAACGGTATCCCTCTGGCCGGGTCGAATCGGCGTGAGCAGAATATTAGGGCCTCCATGGCAGCTCCGTCCAGGCCATCGAGGCGCCAGTCCATATTCCATCCACGAGCGACTGAGCGGGCGATACTTTCCGCCCATCCCTGGTGTTCGATCACGAGCGCGTTTGCTTCGTCTTCACTCAGCGCAGGGGCTTTTTTTGGTGCACCTTCCGTTCCCATTATCTGCCTGAACTCCCTTACCTAATTCTATCCCTAGGAACTCTATCGGCACAAAGGTGGGTATGACATTACGAAAATTTTGGAGCTTTAATTGCTAGTCCAATCAAGGGGTTATGATTTTTCAGAAGCAGATTCAGGTTTTAGGCAGAAGAGGGGGAGAAGTGCTCGTTCTGCTCATGAAAATAAGGGGCGGCGAGACGGCTCGGAACGTGAAACGCAAGGCGGGTTTTTTTCGATGAAGAATGTAAGCCGAAAAGCAGCAAAGAAGGCTCCGAAGTTAAAAGTAATCGCTGGTCAGGTGGCTAGCAAGAAGGCAGTCGCCCTTCGTATCGCGAAGAAGCTCGCGCATAGCAAAGAGCTTGGCGAACTCTCTCCGCTTCAACAGGAAGCTCTCATTTTTAAGTATCGTATTAAGGCTCGAAAGCTCGGGCGCAGTATCCTTCGTCGACGAGGTTGATAGTCTTGTTGATCTCTCACTGTGTGAAGCCGTGAAGCGTTTCAACCCGGACAAGGGTGCAAGTTTTATGACGTTCCTCTTCTACCACTTGAAGGGTAACCTCGTTCGTGCTGTGACTGCCGCGGCAGCTTCGACGGCTCTTCCAGTTCGTTTGGCTGAGCTCGGAGAGGCCTTTGCTGATGAGGCAGAAACAGCGTCGTTGGCTGCTCAGCCTATGAATGCGGCTGAGATTGCAGAAGCGGTGACGAGCCAGGATGCTCCGCTTCCAGATGAAGCGTTGTGGCGTAAGCAGCTCTCGGATTGCAGTGCGAATGCATGTGAGAAGCTTGATGCGCTGGAGCGTGAGATCATTAAGCGGATCTTTGTTCACGAGCAGCAGATTATCGATATCGCAACAGCGCTTGGATACAGCCGCTGCCATATCTCTCGAGTCAAGAAGAAGGCACTCGATACGCTTCACGACGAATTGAGTCTTGTCATGAACCAAGACGATTATGCGCGTCTGGCACATGCTGAGCGAGAGGAGTCAGACGATATTCAGGCACGAGTTGCAGGTCGCAAAGAGATTCATCGTCGTCGTCCCCGTGGGAGTACACGTCGCGAAGCTGAGCTTGCAAGGGCCGAGGCTGCCTAATCTTTGGTTGCGGCAAACTCTAGCGTTACAAATCCGCCGGTCAACTTGTCGGATTACCGCTTGCGTGGAAATGCGCCCGGTGTGGGCTTTGCTTTCTCAACCACTAGTAGGTAGCGATCTATCTCTGAGCCTGGCAGGCGAACGGTTTGCACGTTCGGTGCAGAGCCGCCTAACTGGTGCACTAACTCCGTGGCACCGGACAGCTCCTCTTCGAATTTTGCTCCCTTGAGCGCAATCGCTTTTCCGCCCACACGAACCAAGGGCAACATAAGTTCGATTAATGTGCCAAAGGCGGCAACGGCTCGAGAGACAACGATGTCGTAACGTTCGCGGTGTTTTAGATCTCGTGCAAGGGCCTCGGCGCGAGCGTGGATTCCGGTGCAGTTTTTTAATCCACAACTTGCGGCGGTCTCCGCCGCAAAACGGACCTTTTTTGCGGTTGAGTCTAAAAGGGTGATGTGTGCATCAGGAATAAGGGCTGCGAGTGGAACGCCGGGAAATCCGCCGCCCGTTCCGATGTCGAGTATTCGAAGGCCCGGGGTAGCGGAGAAGGTCTTGAGAGCCGTAAGCGAATCGAGAAGGTGTAGGCTGACGTAATCGTTTCTTGGAATTCGGGTAAGGTTAAACGAGCGATTGGTGATATCGAGGGTTTCGAGGTAGTTCAACAGTGCGCTGGCTTGCTCCTCCGTAATGCACAGTCCGAGCTCGCGGACTCCGCTGATTAACTCTTGTCGTTCGTCGTTCACTACTGCCTCTGTGCGAGTACTACCCAGGTTTTTGAATCCCACTTGAATAAAAAGATGGTGCCGAACGATGCATTATGCGCATGTGGTGGCAGGTGTAAAGTGGCACGGATCTCCTCGGGGTCGCCCGGGAAGTTTCGCTTCTTGATCTCTGTGCGGTTTGTCCACCCAAGTCGTTGCAGGGAATTCTTAAGTTTCTTGAGGTTGTAAGGAAACGATTCAAGTATTTGAAAAGCGCTCAAAAGTGGCGTCGGCGCGGGTAGGGTCGTGGTAATTCCGTAGGCGACACCGGAGGCGATTAGTTGAATATCACGCTCGGCATAAAATTGATGCAAGTGTTGGCAGCGATTGACGGTACCGTGGGCCTCAACAATAAAGCCCTCAAGCGTGGTGGCGATGCCAGGTTGTAATGCGCCGGAGGGAGACCAACCGGTC
>JBIJBZ010000019.1:0-27942 GCA_044344945.1 Bdellovibrionota bacterium
CGCGGCGGAGTAGACCAGGAGTGCTCGATTCGACTCTGTCGTTCGCGCCAAGCGCCGGTCGTGGTCAAGTGTACACATAGCTCGGTACGGATGGCTATTCTCGGAGCTGTAGCTCGTTTGCGACGAGTTATTGCTCGGTAGTATCGAACTAGAATCGCTCCTCATGTGTCGCTGACACCCAATCTGTGGGCGTAGGTGGGTGGTGTCTCGCGTTGTTGGCTAGTTTTGTGGGGTAGGAAAAGCAGATCAATCTGCATCATGCCTGGAAATCGGTTGTGCCAGGCGAAGTCAGCTTCGGTGCCCTACTCCCGCAACGCAACGTACCAAACCTCTGTGCGATCAAGAGGCTCTTGCACGCGTTGAGCCACTCGTTTAATCAGCTCCTCTTCGGAAACTCGAAGGGCTCGAAAGCTTTTCATGTTCTCCTGTACACGAGGAGGTGACGCATCAAACCGTGAAATCTCCTCAGCTTGCTCATCGTCGCGCGGCCGCACGACCCATCCCCGTTTTGGCGGCTCATTGCGCCAATAACTCATCTGACGCCTCGCAAAACGACGGGTATGGAGCGAGATCTCCGCTGCTACCATCTCCTCTGAAATTGCGCACTCTAGCGGGGTGGTGAAAAAAGGTTCCGTAGTGAGCATTTTGAGAGTTTTGACGAAACACGGCGGAGCCAACGCAGTTGCAGTCAAACTATCGAAATGCGCAACAGGAAGTCTTTTTTCACCGCCCTGCTAGGAGCTGGCAGGCCTGCTTGTATCCTATAGTCTCCAATGGTGGGACTCGGCCATAGGCCGCCAGAATGGAAGCGGTCTCTTGCACAAGCCCCTGCTCCATCATGATCTGCGGTCGTTGATTGATCCTCCGGTACAAATCATCTCGGGGTCGACACAGCACCACAACCGGGGAGACAACATGAACAGTAGAAAATGTGTGTTCGGCAAAAAGCTCACTTGGCTTGCGGCCAGATACCCGAGCGATCTCAAGAGCACAAGATACGCGCTGTCTGTCGTAAACGTTTAGCCCCGCCGCCGTGGCCGGATCAACTAGCGACAACTCAGCGCACATCGACTCTGATGACACCATCCCGATTGCTGCGCGCACCTCATCTGGTGTGTTCGGCACCGGAGCAAGGCCACGCAGTAGAACTGTAAAATACATTCCGGAGCCGCCGACCAATACGGGCAACGCCGCGCGCCCCGAGATGTCGCGAATGGCATCAAGTGCTCGATCTCGAACTCTGCGACATTTGCTCCACGCTGTGGAGAAAAGACATTGAACAGGTGATGGGGGGCTCCCTGGCGCTCCCATTCCGTCAGCTTGGCAGAACCGATATCGAGCCCCTGGTACACCTGTAACGAATCGACGTTTACCACCTCACAAGTAGGTGTTCCATACCTCGGCCATAGGCCGGAAAAACCCTTTCGAATTGGAACCTTTACGTCGAAGAGGCACACAGGAAGCGACTGGCTCCATAACAGCCATTATCAGGTTCATTCATAGGTTTACGTTAGAGAGGAGAGGTTATGCCAGCATTCGCGCCCGTATTAAAACCAAGCAGGCACGCGAGTACGCAAAACGGCACATCTTCCAACCCTGCTGACGCGCTGATCTTCAGAGGCGCCCCCGTTGATGTGCTCACCGATATGGCTACTGGAAAGGATCCTGGAGAGGCGCTCGCTCAGGGGCTCACTAAGGGGATCCTCGCGCTTGGTGGCGTAGGCAATAGTCCCGAACAGATCCTTCCGCTTACGAATCCGTAGTCAGGACCTATACGTTCTATGGCACAGACAGCCCAAAGTACATCTCGGCCAACCTCGCCTAGTAGTTCGGTCAGTTCGGAGAGCCGTGTCGCGGATACTAGTCGCGCGCCCTCATCACCCGTCCATCAAAATCCCCTCGCAGAGGTTTCGCAGTCGGACGGTGCTGGGTTAAGGGCTCAGATGCGCGGTGAGTTGGCGAAACGAGCAACCGGTGATGCACGGTCGGCGGCGCCCGGAACTAGTCAGTTAACGCCAGAGAAAGCTCTTGAGGATTTAGCGAAGGAACAAGCTCGATTCAGCGAGAAGGTTCTCGCCCCTGCGCAGAGCCTCGTGAAGGGAGCTGAGACAAACCTTGCCACGAGCCAGAAAAACCTGGAGGAGGGGGGCTTCGCGGCGTCGGTAACGGGACTAACAGCGACCAACAGAGAGGCTGTCGCGACTGATCAGAAGGATCTCGCCAACAAAGCGGCGCATGCTGAGAAGCTTAAAGCGGCATTTGAGGCGTCTCAGGAGACAAAGCGCGCGGCTGAGGAGATGCTTGCTACCGCTAAGCGAATTGAGACCCAAGGATTTGCAAACGAGGCTGCCGAGATGCGAAAAGGGGCTTCGGAGCTCTTGCATCGGGCGAGTGAGTCCCTCAAGGGACTCAAGTCGATTGATAAGGAGCAGGTTGCTGAGACGATGGCGGGGCTTCAGAAGTTGAATGAGAAGCTTGATGGAGTTGTTCACCGCGCGGGAGTTGCGGTCAGCGCGGCATCGATAACAAAAGAGACAGCTCATGTCGCGGGCGTCGGTGTCGGATTCGCTATGGGAGGACCCGCCGGAGGTGCCGCCGTGAATCAGGGGCTGCGCATGCTTGAGGGGGTAGCGGAGGAAGGCATGCAGGTCGCGCTCGGGAATAAGAGTTCGAAGGAGGCAGGAAGCGACTTCCTCAAGCGCTCGGCCGACGCGGTGGTCGAGAGCGGAATAACATTGGTAGCAGGCGCAGCGGGGCAAAAGATCGGGGCGATCGCTCAAAAGTTCAACGGACCGGTCGTCGGAAAGGTTGTTGATAGTATCGGCTCTGGAGCGGTCCAATCCGCTGGAACCGGTATTCAGATCGGGTACGAGTTCGCCAAGGCACACAACGAGTTTGAGAAACAGCATGGGAAGCTTTCGGGTGCTGAGCGCGATCGGCTATATGCCGAGTTCATGACTGACCGTGGGCTCTCACTTGAGGAGGTGAGTAAGCGCTTGGGCGTCAGTTTTCTAGCCGGCGCTGGCGCCAAGGTGGTTTCCCATGGCGTCGAGAAAGTTCCGATGATGCGGGGAGCTCCCGCAGCTAGCCATGGGGTGGTGAATGGAGCTGAGAACGCGACGAATACCTTGGTAGAGGTCGCCGCGAATGGACAGCCGATAACTCTTGAAGCGGTTGTTCCGGCGCTGCTGGGTGGGCATGTCACACACGCTCCCGGTAAACACGCGCCCACTGCTACGCAGCCCGCGGGAGTTGTGTCTGTAAGAGACGAGCCACCGTCCCGTCACGCGCCCGTAGAGGCAGGGGTGGGATCCCAGCGGAAGAGTGATGTTGGAGGCGTTCCTCCGAAACCTAACACGGGCGCTTCGCCAAGAGATACCGCAGAGGCTCAACACAGAGAGATTGGTGATAAGCTCAGCAGGACGGCGTCAAAATCCCCGCATCCCTCGACCGCAAACCCACATAATAAAACCGAGCTAGAGGGGGCCTTACACAAGCGCTTAGCGGACTTACACAAAGAGTTTCTGAGTGATCCACCAGGATTCGACTGCGGTGATTGCGCTGACTCTTTGCGAGCCTTATGCCCACGAGAGGTCCTTGAGAGCGACTCCACCAACAGGATCAAAATAACCGCCTCCGAGAAAGGAGGGAAGGGGCACCTCTACCTCCCTCAAGCGGGAGGGGAGAAGGTTCCTTACGTTTATCACTTCGCATTTATTCATAATGGACATGTCTACGATCCATTTATGTCCCCAGACCCCATTCCGCATAACGATTACGTTCACATGGTAGCCAATCATCAGCGGCAGAACGCTCCTGAGGCAAAACTCAAGATAGAGAGCGTTCGGCGCAATATGGGGACGGATGAGTTCCTAAATCATCAAAAGTGGAGCGATGCCCGCAATCGTAACTAGCAAAGGGGCGTGTCTAGCTTTTTACGCGGGCGATTAGCTCATCGGCAGAGAGTGGGCCACTTTGTTCTCTGGTCACTAAATTCTTGAGAAAATATCCAGGACCTTGATTGTTGGGAAACGCGAAGAGCCGACAACCTGCTCCAACAGCCTCGCCAATTTTCTTCCCAAGGTCAGCGTCTTTGCCACCCGAGACGACATTGATGTTCTCTTTTCGCATGGCGGCCACCATCGTCGCGCACTCAAGGAATCTGTCTTGAGACGACATATCGAGAAAGACCCCTTCCGGTGCTCTTGTTACCGCGGTGAGCGAATCGCCGAGGTAATCGACGATGCGGTCGATGCCAATCGCCGCGCCAAACCCAAAATGTTGCCGTCTGGTAAACTTAGTAAATAACGAATCAAATCGCCCACCACCAGCGATGCTCCCAGTATGAGCAGAATCCGAAAGAGAAACCTCAAAAACAACTCCATTGTAGTAAGAGAGTCCCCGTACGGTGCCGAGGTCGAGCCTGGCGGTCTTCTCATCGAGCCCGTATGCCCTGAGAGAGCCAAGGAGCGTGTTAAGGTAGCCCATTTCGCCAGAGCGATCCTTGGCACTGACTTCGCTCGTAAGACCGCCAAGGTCGGTCTTCATGCGATCAAGCAAGGAGACTAGCTTTCTGATATCCTCCGCCTCAAATTGTGAGCCTCGCACGACGCCGTCGATGATCTCCTCGGGAGATTGTTTCTCAAGTTTGTCGATCGCGCGCAGGAAGGCCTCTTCTTTGGGGTTGAGTCCGTAGAGCTCTAAAGCCTGATTGACAAGAGCCCTGTCCCCGATTTTGATGATGAAATCTTTCACGCCGATATCTTTGAGGATGTCGTGCGTCAGTGTGATGATATCAAACTCACTTGAGGGTACTTTCGGTACCGCTGTGTCCACAATGTCCATGTCGAACTGAGAGAACTCCCTGCGGCGCCCGTGTTGGGTGCGCTCTCCGCGGAAGGCTTTTGCGTGCATTGATGTCTTGCATGGGAAGGTAATCGTATTGCTTGAGGCGACAACCCAGCGAGCAAGGGACGCTGTGTGTTCCGGAACCAAAGTATACTCCGGATGGCTGTCGAGTCGAACAAGTTGTTTTGCTACATCATCTTGTTGCTCAGCTCTCTCACCCGGTTTCGAATAGAGGTCAGCGCGCTCGACTAACGGAGTCTCTCTCGGGCTAAAGCCTCTCGCAGCGGCTTGGTCCTGGCATATGGCGACGATGTCGGTTTTGAGTTTGGCCATCGCGGGAGAAATATCAGGGTGTCCTGATATTGCTCTTGTCGCGAGGGGTTTTTGCTGTTGCGGAGCAAACATATCTAAAAATTGAGCTCAGATAAAAAATGCGTCAGCGTCGAACCTCTGCGTGGTACGACGAAATGTGCGGCTCATAATAGCACCTTACAAAACGCTACTCACGCTAGACGCCAAAATCCCGACCTTATATGAACTATCGTCGGCAATTCATTGAGATTTACTAAGTATTTTTCCTGCCTTTAAGGGGTAAATGAGCTATCATACTGGCAGGGCTACGCTTTTTGTAGCGCGTCAAAGGTCGTTTTTGGTTCATTCGAGCTCGATTCTGGTGGCTTGGTTGGCAAGGAGGGGGCTTGCCCCACATGAGTCTGCCAATAGAGGGTTCGATCGGCGAGGGATGTCTTGTGCCGCACCTCCATAGATATGCCACACTTTATCTGAAGAGCCTCGTCGCGACTTGAGGACCGTCCACTATGAACAACACCGATACGATTCAGATCCGAGAGCTTACGAGCGAACAAGAGTGGACTGAGGCTCACAAGGTATTTGTGACGCTGCGCCCTCGGCTTCCGCTCAAGGATCTTCTAGACCGGCGAGAGTCCCTCCTTAGTCGCGGATATCGACTGCTCGGGCTCTATGATGGGGCGACGCTTATCGCGATTGCGGGGATCCAGATACTTCCTCATGTTCTTCGAGGTCAGGATCTTCGCGTGCACGATTTCGCTACTCATGCTGAGCATTTATCTCGCGGATACGGGCGGTGCCTTCTGAATCACATGCGAACAATCGCGAAGAACGAGGGGTGTTCTCGCATCATGCTCCACAGTAGGATGGAGAACACGCGGGCGCACAGCTTCTATCTTGGACAGGGGTTTGATCGGCTCGGCTTTGAGTTCGGGCTTGAGCTTGCGGGAGAGGATTCTATTGAGTGAGAGAGTCTGAGCTAGCACTTCTTTTGGATTGAACGAAAACGTACTCAAAGATTGCTCAAGAGCTAAATATCTCGCAGTCGAGAGCTATTTGAAAAAGAAATACAACGGAGCTAGAGATGGCAGCATGAGCGCGATTGCCGGCTCAGTAAAGCCACGCGTGCCGCTCCGTCGAATCGCCTTCTTTCTCTTCCCTGATACGTAATCTTCGTGGGTCGAAGATACACGAGCGCCATGAAGCGTATAGCCGGCTTTTGAACACAGCTGAATACTCGCAAGTTCTACCAGTATAACCCTAAGACCGACTAAAGAAGCATAGCGTTCGTTGCTGTGTTACGAGCCACTTTGAGGACCGTGAAGTAATAGCGTTGAGTGCCCGCTCGAACGGGAGACAGCAAGCTCCGGGGCAATAGGTGAATTTTAAGGAGGAGACGTATAGTAACGGGGACTTGAGAAACGAAAGCCAGATGACCTCCAACTACGCCAAAGCTTCGGTGGACAGACAAGCGGCTTGCCCGCCTTAGCTCTTTAGAGCAGAGGTGGGAACGCCTCAAACTTCAGACTGAGAACTGAGATCATAGACCTCCTACGAAAGTGACCAGTCGCCACGCGCGCAAAATAGTGCGAACTCCCGAATATGGGTAGCGCTTTACTAACAAGTGCGTGTTCCTCTTAGTATAGTCTTTGAGGGAGTCCTTTGATACATCGCCAGTGTAGTATTGCGAGTATGCGGCGGCAGAGAAGGTCCGTGACGCGAGAGGGTATTCTAGGGTATCAAGTTGAGTCATGAGGTGGAGTGCCTAGCTGCGTCTATTTTGCTGTCTCACGCAAAATGCGATCTGTGGAGCTGGGTGCCTCCGTCTACTATGACGTTTTCTCTGCTAGGTAAGGGTCTTCTCTCCAGGGGTCCAACCACATGGAGTAAGCTTCTCCGTTAGAAGGGCGTCGAGAACCCGTAACACCTCGTCAACGTTGCGACCGACGTTAAGATCGTTCACCTCGGCCCAGCGAATCGTGTTTGAGGGATCAATGATAAAGGTGGCGCGCAGACACACGCCCTCTGTGTGATGAAGAATGCCGAGGGCAGATGAGAGTTCGTGCTTCAGATCCGACAGCATCGGGAAGGGTAGGTTCTTGAGGCCCGGGTGTTCGCGGCGCCAGGCAAGGTGCGCGAACTTAGAGTCAGTGCTGCAGCCCAAGATCTGACACTTGCGCGAGGTGAAATCGCTTGCCCGCTCGCCGAATGCCGTGATCTCGGTGGGGCACACAAAGGTAAAATCAAGGGGCCAGAAAAAGACTACCTTCCAGCTATCAGAGACTGAAGATGAGGATATGCTCTTGAACTCTGCTCCATCTTTGATCGAAACACACGCGTCGAGTGAGAATTCGGGGAAAGAGTCGCCAACGGTCCGCATAGTGCACCTTGTAGTAGTAAAGCCCAGCCGGTAATTCGGGGCTGAGATTGTAGCATATTTTCGGTTAATTCCCAGGTGTTGCGCCGAGGAATTCGGCATAGTTGTATGCGTAGTCGCACTATCTTGCTATATGCGCCGTAATGCGGTGAACTGAGCAGAGTAGAAGCGGGATGTGCGCTGTCATGAAGGAAAAAATAGTAACAAGAGAAGAGGCCGCCACGCTACGTGGGGCCTGCCGAGCCCAAGGGAAGCGGGTCGGCTTCACCTCCGGGGTGTTTGATATCCTGCACCCTGGGCATGTTGCTTACCTAGAGCAGGCAAAGGCTCTCGTCGACATCCTCCTTGTTGGGCTGAACTCGGACAGCTCTGTGCGTGCCAACAAGGGCAGCTCTCGACCTATCAATTCCGATCAGGAGCGTGCGCAGGTTATCGCTGGGCTCGCTTCCGTTGACCACGTATTCGTTTTTAGCGAGCGTAACAACAACACAAATGTTGAGCTTCTGAAGCCTGATCTCTATATCAAGGCAGGTGACTATTCGCCGGAAAAGCTCTCTTCAAAGCGGCTTGTAGAGTCATATGGCGGACAGGTTGCTTTGGTTCCCTTCGTTGAGGGGAGGTCGACCACTGGAGTCATTGAGAAGATTCAGGCTGCACGCATCAGTCAAGAGGGCCCGGCGGTGGCATACGAGCTGCGGCCAGCGGTGTTTCTCGATCGGGACGGCACAATAAACGAGCATATCGAGTACCTGAGCGATCCCCACGGATTTGCGCCCATACCGGGGGCATTTGGGGCGATAAAGAGGTTGCGCGATCTCGGGTATCGGATCGTAATCATCACGAACCAGCCTGGTATCGGCTTGGGCTACTTCTCAAAGGAAGACCTCTACGCGGTCAATCGAGAGATGATGCGCCTCGCCTCCTCAGAGGGTTGCTCCTTTGATAAGATCTACTTCTGCCCCCATTCAAAGGCGGATGGCTGCTCGTGTAGAAAGCCGAAACCATATTTCATCGAGCGAGCAACTCAGGAGCTCAATATCGATCTAGCTAACAGCTTCGTCATCGGTGATATGAGCTCAGATGTAATGCTTGGTCAGAACGCTGGCGTCAGAACGATCCTTGTCCAAACCGGCCGAGGCGGAAGCGATGGGATCTTTCAGGTCGAGGCGACACATGTTGCCAAAGACCTTGCCGATGCCGCGGCATGGATTGAGCAACAGCCGAAACTTCCAAGTGCGGCGACCACGGAATCTATGATCGAGGTCGCCACGAGCACGCAGGCGCCGACAGTGGCGCCAGCTTTGGCGGCTGGATTGAGCAGAGACCTCGCCACTATTTTGGGCTCAATCCTCGGAGGTTCAACGTTGATTGAGCAACGCGCGGGGGCTGATGGGCATAGCTCGACGCTCGGCGAGCCTCTCGCTTTGATTCGTAAGGCCGCAAACCGAGGGTTGGCGATATTAAAAAAGTTGGATCTTTTCGCCCGTGGCTCTGAGGCTTCGATGGCGAAGCACTCCATTAAGTCTTGTATTGAAACCGTGATAGAGCTTGTGTCGAGCACGCATGGTGATGAGTGTAGTTTTGAAGTCGTGTGCCCCGAGGATCTCGAAGTTGAGATGGCGGATGTGACGGTAGCGCAGATGCTCCTCGAATTGTGTGAGAACTCGCTTGAGTCGATGCGGGCGCTTCCGGAGCGTTTTATCCTTTTCCATGTGGATCGGGTTTCCCTCGATGAGAAGGCAAGGGACCTTGAGTTGGTGCCTGGATCGTATGCGCGGGTTAGTATTATCGATCATGGAGACGGTATCGATGAAGAACAGCGTACTACCGTTTTCAAGAGCGTTTCATCGTCCAAGGTTAAAGAGTTCGACCACGATCTCGGTGAAAGTATGTTGATGGCGAAATCCGTAATGAAGCAGCACGGTGGCACCGTTGCAGTTGCCTCCCGTCGTCAGGCGGGAACTAATATTTCGCTCTATTTTCCCTTGGTGGGCTAGGCTGCTGAGGAGAAAGGCGCATAGTGTGGCAGCGTCTCCGTAGGGTTGGTCTCTACAGAAGCCGCTCCCGTCCTGAAACAGCAGCTCTTGACCGGGCCATATTCTTTTTAGGGGAGGCGCATCGGAAGCTATGAGAGGTGCCATATGCCAATCGCGGCAACGATCGGGTATTTTTTTCCGGATCCTCAAGTGGGTCACCTGCATTATTCTTCTGATCGCGGGCGGCGTCGTCGCAATCCAGGATGTATTGATCTTTCCGGCCATGGTGCCGAGTCTGTGGGGAGTTCTGGATTTTCAGCCCCCGCAGGATGTTGAGGAGTTTAAAGTCTCAACTCGCGATGGGGCAGCCGTTACGGTTTGGGGGACGAAGTCCGCAGGGGGTGCGGTCGCCCTGATTCTTCATGGGAACGCCGATTTACTTCCAACAGTTTCGCATTCGATGCGATTTCTGGCGGCACGCGGAATACGATCGTTTGCGTTTGATTATCGAGGCTTGGGGGAAACTCCCGGCTGGCCATCCGAGCAGCGGCTGTATATGGATGCAGAAGCTGCTTTAGAGAATGTTGCCGCTCGTACTCACGTTAATCCATCCGATGTAGTTGTAATCGGATACTCGATCGGTACTGGACCTGCTGCCTATCTCGCGCAGAGATATAACACAAAGAAGCTCTTTCTCTTCGCCCCGTACTACAGCTTGCGAGATCTCGTCTCCGCAAGGCCCGTGGTCGGATGGTTATCACCCCTTCTTAAATATGAATTTCCGACCGGTAGGTACCTCGCCGCTACAAAGGGTACAGAGATTACGCTTTTTCACGGGCTTGATGATGAGGTTATTCCCCCGGCACATTCTGAGCGAATCGTGTCGGAATTAGCCCCTGGGACGCCTCGCGAGCTTCTTCTCGTTCCAGGTCAGAATCACAACACTATTTTTGGCTACGGTAGTTTAATCCTAGTCAAGAAAGTACTGAGTGCTGCCGCTGGGTTGCACGGCTACCAGGACAGTATTGGTAACTGACTGAGTGTTTTCTGTCGCCCGCAGAGTTGAGCTAACAGAGCGGGTCAAGTTTGTTTAACGTTTCTCCTTTCCCCATAGACGATCCAATCTTGGCGAAGACGTCGCATCTCGTAGGGACCACACATCAGGATTTGAGAGTGAGGCCCAGAATTCAAATCCAAACGCGTTGTCGAAAGAATTGGCGATCAGGCTAATTAGGTTTCCGTGAGAGAAGACGGCTGTTGGTACAGTGAGTGCCGCAAGCGCGTCATCAACGGCAGATCTTCCGCGTAGTTGAGCCGCTGTTGAGGACTCTCCAGTTGGAAGGCAGAGATCTGGATTTTCAAAACTTCGATGGAGCGCAGAGAGCCAATCGCCATCTTCGACGTGGCCGAGCTTGCGCTCTGCGAGACGGTGGTCAATTTCGATTGGAAGCCCGAGCGCATCCGCGAGTGGAGTCGCACTGTCGAGCGCACGTTTGAATGGACTGCTTAGGATCCGTCTTACCCCTTTGTCGGCGAGAAAGTGAGCTAAGACCGTGGCTTGCTCCTCTCCTGCTGGAGTTAGGGGTGCTTCTGGTTCTTGGCCGAGTGCTGAGCAGTGGCGAACGAGTAGTAAAGGCATGCGCCTCTGTAGCTACCATGCCCCGAGCATTTTTCTCAATTCTCGGGTGGATAGTCTGAGTTCTCGTCAGAGTATCCCCCCCGCCTGCCTACGAGAACCTTGTAGATGGCCTGCAAGTCGCTATACCGAAGCCAGAGCACTCCAAACGTTGAAAAAAGTCCGAAAAACTATCGAAGTCAATAACTTAGAAAGGCTACGGGCAGAAGCAAATCAACCATACCAGCAGATAGGGGGATAGGAGCCGGGATTCCCTTAGAGAGGTTTGGCCGCAATGACGCAATCTACACGCACATCAGCACAGCAACACTCGGGCACGAGTTTGGCTGATTCGCGGTCCAAAACCGATCCGAACAAGGCGGAGCAAGAGTCAGATTTCGAAAATGAACTGCCAGGGTTAGAGTCCCAAACGGGTGAGGCGCTCCAAAAGCTCTCTGCGAGTCCGCAACAGAATCAACTGAGCGCGGCCGCATGGTCGGCAATCATATCTATCACGGTCAAATCTACCCCGGAGCACGAGCTCGAAGCGCGTCGTGCTCTTCAAGAGCTGCAGGAGAACTTGACGCGGGCTGCCGAGGAGAAGCGCAAGAAATCGAAGGATGCGGATGTAAACAAGGAGGGCATCCTTAGTGGCGCTTCCACTCTCTTTGGAGAGAAGACCACAAAAGCAATCCAGTCAACTATCGATCGTATCGCAATCGAACAGGCTGGGCTCCCGTTGAAAGATCCTGCTTCGCTGAAAAAGATGGCAGAGCAGCTTGTCGCGCTTCTAGCGAAGAGTGAGGGGCTGATAAGGAGCTCCGTATCGGCGCAAGCTCTTGAACAGCACCTCAAGGCGATCCTCAGTGTCGATCGAAGCCCGGTGAACGATCAGGATTTGAAGCGTGTTGTGGGCGCTTCGGCTGCGCAGATGTCGGTGGCTCCGGTTGTCATCGGGAAGGACCTGGTAGCCACTACTCGTGCCAATCCGGAAGGTGTAGCGCTCTACCTGATAGGCAAAGATGGCCCCTCGCTCCTGCAGAACCGCCTCACTGCTCTTAAGACTGTAGAGGAGCGTATTCAGTTGCTGAGCGGCTTAAAGCAGGCGCTCGGAGCGGCAAAATTCTCTGAAGTTGTTCAGAGCTACGATAAGCGAGTTGGTGTGCCTCTGGCATATGATCTCGTGCGAGCGAGTCAAACATCGCCTGCAGAGCAGCGCGCTCTTGTGGCCTCGTGTTTTGGTTCGTCTGCGACTCTTTTCACCAAGACTGAACGCGAGCGTTTTATCACCTTCGCCAAGTCAGAGCAGGCGCTCACCATCGAAGCTGTAAAGCGCGAGAATACTCGAGTTGTGGCAAACATCGGAAATCTTGAGCGTCAGCAAGTAGAAAGTGTTCGACACCTTGCGGATGTGCTTAAAGTTCAGAACCTGACGTCGGTTGCCCCAGAGCAGCTGCGAGCAGAGGTAGTAAACCACATCTCCCAGCGCTTCCCGGGTCTTAAGGGCAAATCATGGGAAGATACGCACGTAGCGCTCAAAGACCTGCTTTCCACCAAAGATCCGGAGGAGTTCCAGAAGAAGCTGGCCAAGCTCGGAGTCGCTCCGGTAACCCCACCGACATCGCCAGAGGCTAAGGAACAGCGTGAGCAGCTTAAAGAGTTGCTAATCGTCATGACCGATCACATGACGAAGATCTCGGAGATAGACGAGCAGCTTGCCAAACTCCGAACGATCGCGGCAACGGGCCAGCATGGAGAGGAGGAGAAACTCGTAGCGTCGTTTGATGCTATAACGAAGGATATCTTTCCAGACTATACCCCCGAGAGATTTGCGACCGCCCGCACTGAAGCGCGAGTGTACCTTGAAAGCCTCGAGAACCGAATCGCCCGTGGACAAGGGTCAGAGCTTGCAGCGCTCTGCGCTGAGCGAGATGGAATCGAGTGGCGGGCCCTCCAGACGCGTCTTCAGGTCCATTTGAAGGACTCAACTCCGCAGCTTCAGCGGGCCGTCGAGTTAATCAATCAGTTCCAACTGACATGTGGAACAGGTCTGCGAGGGCGAGGGGCTGGATACGCTCGGGCCGCCGAGACGCTGGCAGGTTCCTTGAGTGCGGTCGGGGAGTACGTCGGGACTGCTGCTCGCTCTGCAGCTGGTGCGCTTGAGAAGTGTCATGTTGAGCAGCAAGCTCTCCAAGAGAAAAATGAGAAACTTAAAGCTGACGCTGATCTCCTTGAGGCGAAGCAGCATAATGACTTCAGCTTTGTTTCAAGGTGGTTCGGTACCGATGCGTATACCAAGGCGGTAGACGCCGCTACCCGCGCCCGGAAAGACCAACAAGCCTGCGAAGCTGAGCTTTACGCTGCAGAGAAACGTGGCGATGCAATTAAATCGTTAATTGAAAAGGTAACGACGGATGCTCAGAAAAACATCCTGATGAACCTCGTCTCCGATGGGACCCTCACTGACCCTCGGGTAACACCAGAAGGTCTCATTGCTGCTCTTGGTGCGATAGGTGCAGTGCCGAGCGATGTGGAGGGTCTACATGCATCCTTTAAGGCGCTGAATACAAAGCGCACTGACGCACTCTCGAAACTCCTCGATCTCAAGCTCGGTTCGAAATCACATTTTATGGTGAATAGCGTGGAGCGAGGTGTAGCAGCACCTCTTTCCGCAGAGGTGCAGGTCGCTACCGGCGCAAAGACGGGGATTGAACTTGTAACGCGCATACATGCTGCGATTACGACCGATGTAACACTGCAGCCGTCATCGCAAGCTATCGATGCACTACGAACAGTAGTTGGGCGAGATTCAGAGCTGGGTAAGCAGCTCTCGGCGCTTGCGAAGTCGCCCTCTAATCAGGTGCTCTTAGAGAAGCTCTTCGCACGTCTACCTGTAGAAGAGGTGATGCGAATTAAGCTCTTTCTACTCTCGTATGATCGCCCAGAGATCATGCAGCTGGTTCCGACGGGGAACGGTTCGAAGCGACCAACAATCGCCACTGCGCAAGAGCTGTGGACGCACCTTGTGACACTAAAAGCGGGAGGGCAGCAGCCTGAGTCTACCGTGGCGCTTTCAGTGCTTCCGGGCATTCGGAGCCAACAAGAGGTAGAGGCTCTTCTCAAGAATGTCGCCACAGATCGTCTTCCAGAGGTGCTCGCGGAATACGCTCGGCTTACTGGAGCGTCATTGGGACAAACCCTGATCTCTCTGGCTCCACCAGCCGGACCGATTCGTTCTCTCTATATAGCGTCGGTTCTCTGCACATCGCCGTTCGTAGGTGAGCGCGATCTCGCTCCCTTCTTCCCTAACGGCCAAGTGCCAACATCAATTGAGGATCGCACTCGGGCGATGCAGACGATCCTGGCACGTGATCATCGATCGCTTCCTGACGTCGCACCCGAGGTGACTAAAGCGATTAAAGAGCAGGCCGAGGAACGTGCTGTCCTTTTGGCTGCATTGCCAGTAATGACGCAGCTCGGGCGATCGGATCGTACAAACGAAATTCAGAAGCGGCTCGCCCTGCTCGATGAGAGTTTCGAGAAGATTGTGAGCCAATCGTTACGCCAGTATTCGCCCGATATGGTAGCGAGACTAGGGGAGCGATCGCGCATAGAGGCGCTGCGAGAGTCCGTCACTGCATCGACGCAGATGGAGATTGTCAATCCGTATGGGAAACTCTCACGAGATGCGAGCAGCTTGGTGCAGATATTTGAACTGCCCAGCGCACGTTCCGAGCAGGGCAGTGCGGCCGAGAGACAGAAGCGAGCAACCGCTGTTCTTGATAGAATTCGACAGGGGAATTACTCAGAGAGCGAGACCTTGCTGCTTGAGGTTTTCTACGCTCAACACGTTTCTCAACGTGCAGGAAGCACGGAGTTGAGTGGAAATATACGAAAGGATCTAGCGTTATTCGGTGCAACGGGTGCCTTTAACTCCCGACAGATTTCAACGCTCCTACAGGGAGGTGCGGCACTCGATGCCTACGACGTAGAGCTCCTTACCGAGGGGCTCAGAACGCGTAACGGTCAAATGACTGTGCGGGCGATGATCGGGCTTGAGGCAAAACACGCCTTGAAAGACACCTGGCAGGTGATCGTGGAGCATAATGCCGAGCTGAAGCAGGGGTGGAAGGACATCAAGGAATCAAAAGCTGGTCGAATCGCTGGCGAGTACTACGATGCGGTTGCTACCAATGATACTGTGAAGGCGAGCGTTATTTCCGTTGGAAGTGGCTTAGAGTGGGGAGTTCATACTGGCGCAGATGTGCTTTCGGCAGCCGGCCATTTCGTAGCTGTTGGTGCTGGGTACGGCATTGACAAGACGAGGGGGCTGTACCAAGACCTCTTTGGCAAGGATATCACCGAACATGCAGAGAGTGCATATCACGGGGCAGGAAGCCTCGTTTCAGGGGTGTTGCATAGCGACCCGGTTAAAGTTGGAGGGGCGTACGTTCAGGGTGGTCTTGATAAGATTGGGGTTGGTGAGATTGATCTACGATGTGTGCGCAAAGGTCTCGACCAGGTAAGCACTCCTGAAGAACGTCGACAGCTTCTTAGCGATCTTAATGAGTGGGCCAAAGGTTTCCCCAACTCGTTCACCTACGTCGATGGAAATGGACCGGCGATACTTCAGTACATTCGGGCTGCTGGCGGACCACTGGCGTCCGCGGACGCTGCCGTTATTGAGCAGCTCCTCAAAGTACCGCAGGAGAGGCAGCTCACGGAGAAGCAGCTCAACGAATACATAATGAAGCGCGAGCAGCTTCAGTTTCAGCTCGCGCAGGCAGAGACGTTGCGGGCGAATCGGGACTACCTCCTAAAGGGGTCCGAAGGAATCTTGACAAACGTCAATCAGGTCTATCTTGAAGCGGTCAAGGATAAAGACACCCGCATGTCGTGGGGGCCAACCATCGATCAAGCTCGTAAGGTGGTTGATGTTCACGGGAAGATGGTGGCGAGCCAGAGTGATCTCCTGGCGCAACATCAGGCCGGATTAGACGACATTAACGCGTCTGCGGAGATCCTGCGGGTACGGGCAGTTGTTCTTCTCAAAAGCACCTTACAAGGCGTTGATCTCGGACTTGAAGTTGATCAGGGCACCCGGGAACTTGGAGCGCTGCGCAAGCGTGAGGTGGCTCGTGAGCAGGTGATCGTGCGCCGAAACGATCTGCGGGAGTGGGAGCGGACGGCAGAGATTGAGAAGAATGCTCTTGCCGAGAGGGACAAGTGGGTTTCGATTGGATACACCGTAGTAAAGACTGCGGTGATCGTTGCAGTGAGCATCCTAGCGACGCCAGGTGCTGGATTCTTGGTCGCTACTGCATGGAACGTAGCTGAAAAAGCCTACAAGGTCGCTTTTTGTAATATGTCGATCGGAGAGGCGTTCCGCGAGGGGCTTATTGATCTGGCCATTGACGCCACCCTTCTCGGGCTATCCTCATTACGTTTTGCTCGTGTCACAGTATCGGGAGCTACCCCAGAGGTGAAGGCTGTAACGAAGTTAAAAATGGTATTTTGCAGTCCCTTTGGAAAGGTAAAGTTACCAACCGGTGGCACTAGCGGGGTGATCTTTCATGAAGAGCTCAAGGCTCAGACGCGGTCATCTCTTGAAAAGAAAGTTTTTCAAGTAGCAGAGAAGTATTTTACCCAGCCCGGAGCCTTAAAAGAGGCGCCCTTGTT
Source organism: Bdellovibrionota bacterium (assembly GCA_044344945.1). Taxonomy (GTDB): domain Bacteria; phylum Bdellovibrionota_C; class UBA2361; order UBA2361; family OMII01; genus OMII01. The sequence goes on from JBIJBZ010000019.1 coordinate 16,805, forward strand.
TCTGGCACCGTTGTCGAATGGAGCAAAGGTCTCCATGCGTGGCTTATTTTCGGTCGGAGATGCAGCTAGACTGATGATTCCGGCCACTTCTGCAGCTACGAGCCCAAAAGGCGACCAACTGAAACCGATCGTTGAAAAGCCACATGGTGATTTTGGTGGCGGATCTGGAGGGAAGGCAACGTTGGTGAGCCCGGATTTGGATCTGCAAGTAGCCGGTCGTGCGCCACGACTCGAAGGGGTAGCGCAAGCAGTCGAAGTCCCCGAGCCTCCCGCCACTCCCACGGGCAGTGAACTGCAGGCTACAACGTCAGGAGCAGTGCCAACAAATACTCCCCAGATCGACCTCGATCGTCTTCTCTCAGTTACCCTCTTTAATCTGGATGCGGCCCTTGCCTACATGTTTGGGTGGATGGGAGCCGGAGCTGAGCCACCTGCGAATCCGCCAGTAATACCACCCGCTCCTCCACAGAATCCACCTGTCGAGCCACCGCCAGCGGATCGGCCGCCGGGAGGTCCAGGTACAAAACCGGGATTGACCAATGGTCCGGTAGTAGAAGAGGAGAGCCCGAACGGCAACGCTTACACCCGTGCCACCTCGAATGGAGCAAGCGCTGACGTGGCGCCCATACCGCCCGTAGATCACAAACAGGCAGGTGTAGAGCTGCAACAACACAAGACCCCGACCGCTGAGGGGCTCCAGTACTACAGACGGCAAGCGGTGCACCAGCAGGTTGCAGTACCGCAGGCAGTAGAGGTCGCTCATGAGCATCTGCTGGCGCTGGCTGAGAGGGATGCGCTCGCTGCGAAGAATAGGAACGCGCAGGCTGAAATGAATAGCCAGGCTGCACAAAATGGGAATGCCCACGCTGCGAGTAATCTTCAGGCGCACGATCAGGCCCAGGGTACCGCGGCGCATCTCCAGAATCAGAACTCGCACGCTACAGCTCAAAGTGCCGGTCACGCGCATAGCGAGCTGAATCAGCAGTCTCAATCTGCTGCGTGGAACGCAAGTGCTGCACAGACTGGGCATGCAGCAGTGGAAGCGGAGATAATTGCCCCTCGAAAGAAGCCCCTGTCCAAGTCGATTGCTGATGTGAAGTCAGGAAAAGTCGAAGTCATTGAGGCGAGCTTCAATCTTGTCGATGGTAAGCTGGTTGCCAAGGGTGTCGTAGGTGCCGATGCGAACGTAGCCTCTAATGCAAGTAAAAAGAATGCCGAGGGTGTAGTTGAGCAAAAAGCCGCTGCTCAGGCTGAGGTGGTCTCTGCGAGTAAGAAAGCAGCAGAGAGTAGTAGGAAGGAGGCCGAAGAGACTCAGCAGCGGGTTGTTCAGCGAGCCGAAGCCGAGCGCGTTCGATCCGCAGCTCTCAGAGAAGAGGCGATTGCCAGCTCTGATGCTGTGGCGGTTCAATCCCTCAATCACATGGCGCAACGTGGACAAAGCGCTATGAACAGTCAGCTTACCCAATCTGCTCTTGCTGAGGCTCAGGAGAGGGAAGCGGTCTCTGCATCAGCGGTCTACGGCGCTGTGGATACTATGACCGCCACGCCGCCACGCATGAAGAGCTCTACTGTGCTTGACGGCGCAATCATTGGGGATTCGGATGGTGAATCAGACAGCGCGTCCTCTGAAGATGAGAAGCAGAGTGCAGATCGTGCCAGTGTGGCATCAAAAAAGCGCGCGCGCACCTCACCTCAAGGTGCTGCAAGGGAGCGAGCAGTAATTATTCAGCAGCTCCTTACCCGCTCATTTGAGCAGGGGAAGCGCGAGAAACTTCTTCGCATGTTACTTGCGCTTGGAATCTCCGAGAAGGAGTATCGTGAGCTTGTAATCCGGGTCGGCCAGGCTGAAGCCGAGCGGATGGCGAGTGCACATCAACCACGTCAGGCTATCGCGATCGAGTCACGTGATATACTTCCCAAGTCAGATGTCCCTACCATGAAGAGTAGCGCCCCTCGTAGTGGCTCCTCGCTCTCTGGCAAAGACACACTCCGCACTCGAGCAGACCTCCTGGCGAAGCTTCGCAATCAGGCGTAGATACGCTGTACTCGACGCTCTATTCCTCGTCGTGTGTTGTGTCGTCGACAGCCTATTCCTGCTTGCAGCCCTCCTGCTGACCCGTATCTATCTCTGCCTCATAATCGTGTGTTCACACCGGCTTCCTGATTACGATCCACGATCGCTTCCCTACGATAGTGGTGTAGCTGCGCGGACAACACGATGAGGATGCGCCGAGGCATGCTGGGGTGTGGGTCTGCGGCGTCTGCGAGTAGTGTCTCCTCGGTAGCTCAACACTGCGAGAGTGATGACGGAGGCCCTCCGAGCAGGTGTATTCGAGCACGACAGTGGTAATCTGATAGCACCAGGAGTCAACATGGTCAGAGTGAGTAATTGCTCGGTGGAGCAGGCATCGGCCGTGGCGCTATCGGTTGCATAGCCCGCGCTTGCAACATATGACGTGGAGCTACCCATCTTCCGGCGCTTGAGTCGGTCACCAGTGCACGGCCGTGTTTCAGTATTTCGGAAATCTATGGTGATGAGGTCGTACTCGACGTGTGACAGTGGCGTGGCTGTAATAGACAGAGGCCATCGCAGGGGGCGATGAAGTCCTAGCCCGCATATTTCATGACGCCTGCTACTACGAGCGCCGATAATGGTGCTTTTTCAGTCCCAAATACTAGCTTCAGACCGGAAGGTATCTCGATACGATTCCGCCCTGCAGATACTTTGGTGAATTCGCCCTTCGGGCCCGAAGCATCAGCACTCTCGGCGCTCTCGCGACGCAGTTTCATGAAAAATGCGGGCTTGCCCGCTGAGGTTCCAGCTAAAAGCGAGGTTCTTACGTGCACGTGCTCGTGCACGGCCCGATATCATCAAAAAGCACCCACTAAAAACGTCGAAGACCCTAAAAAGCTTACGGAGGATTCCGTGCAACACCCGTCGGTTTAATTTCGACTAGTTTTCTTCTTGCTACCTGAACGTTTTGGAGTCGCTTTGGAAGCTTTTTTCTTGCTTGGTGCGCGGTAGTGCGATCGCGCCTTGGTTTTAGTGCGTTTGACCCCAGTTTTCGGAGCGCTTTGAGTGAACTCAGGGGCGGGATCGGCGACCTTGAAGTAGCGCTGAAACACGAGACGACCAAGGTGAGACGCCTTCGATGAGCGCTGCGCATCGACTGTGATTACAGCAAGCGCTAACTCAGGATTGCTGATAGGCGCCGCGGCTATGAACCAGTTATTGAGACCTTCAGGGTTTGATCCCGAAAGAGTCCCGGTTTTCGCTGCTACATCAATCGGGCCAAGGGCCGCACGATTCCCACGCATAAACTCCCGTCGGGATGTGCCAGTCGTGGTCGTGTAGCGCATCATCTCCATTACGGATTGCGCTGTCTCTGGCTGCACGATGCGCTGCAGCATCTCAGGCTGCTGTTTTTCGAGAAGCACACCATCGCTGGTCACGATCCGATCCACGATCTGAGGTTTCGGCAGCACTCCGCCATTCGCAATACCGGAGACAAGTGCCGCTGCATGGACTGGACTGATAAATACGTCCCCGAAGCCTGCCGCTGTCCGGCTCAACTCATACGAGTCTGCGTTTGGGATTGATGCCGAGCTAGAGGGAAGAGGCGCCTCAAAATCGAGAGATTGATTGAAGCCGAATTTATTCGCGTAGCGAGCCAATACTGAGCCGTTAAGGTACTTCAACCCAATGTGACCGAAGACGGGATTGCATGAGCGACCAAGCGCCTCACCAACGGACATGATCTTTCTATCGGCGCGGGGGTTCGGGTAATAATTGCTCTGGTTGAGGGTGTACGTGCCACCACGGAAGGGGATAAGGGAATCCGTATCAATCCCGGCGTGCTCAACAGCTGCAGCTGCGGTTACAACCTTGAAGAGCGATGCCGCGGGGAAGCCCGCGTGATATTCGATAGCCGATATGGTTGGAGATTTGCCAGCGATGGCGAGAATTGCTCCCGTTTTTGGATTCATGGCTACTACCGCAACGTGATGCGCGGCCGCTCTGTTCACCACGGAGGAGACGTAGCTCTGCAGATCCGGGTCTATGGTGTAAAAGATGTAGTTGTTGTTCGGAGTCACTCCGGCGAACTTATCGCCGATGCGCCCGTTGAGTGACGGACGCCGCGAAAGCCGGAGGGAGCCGTCCGGAGCTGTATCGACTCCGATGACTTCCAGTTGTGGAGCCGGATAGGTTCGTCCTACCCGGAGGCTCCTGCTCTCAAGAGCAAGAAGCTCCTTGTCATCACTGCCCATGTTTTGAATGAGGGCACGCTCACTGTCGATATTGGAGGGTGCCGCGGCTAGGGGGTCAGACACTTGGGAATCAGCGGCATAAGCGAAGTTGTGGATGCCCACAGAGCTGGCCGCCGCTGCAATCGTTACAGATAGAAAGAGAAGGGCACGCGCGCTGGAAGGTGGGGTATGGGTGCGGCCAGCATCTGCTTGAGGGAGCGATCGGTGGTTCTTTCTACCCAGCACCATTACTAACAGTTCTCCCAAAATCGCAGATATCCCTGAGCTGACCCCCCGCAGTATCTGCTCGCAGTCTCCGCAGCGGGGCTCGCCGGACCGTAAATCCCACATACTATGATGCCAGAAAACTGCTATCTGCGCGCCATAAAGCGAGGATTATTTGAGGCCGATATGAAAGGGACGTTGCGTATACCCAGAATTTGAATGTGACTGAAATCAGCGAGTTGAACAACCCCCGAAATTACGTTTGCTCTTGATGCATGAGCCTAACTGGGGTACACGGAAAGAATATGTTCTGGAAGACGAAGCTCCCATCATCAAAGCCTGATAGCGCAGTTGAACAGGAGGGGGCGGTCCAGAGAGCAGACTCAACCGCAAACGGGTTCCAACTGCATCCAGAAAACCGGGATCTCCCGGTCCTTGAGGGGAACTCCTCCCTCCTTCCAGCAGTCCCGTCGCAACGGGGATATGTTATCCCAAGCGGTTATCGAATCTCAGGAGCTATCCTCACGTCGCGACCAGTTGTAGTGAGTGGCGAAATAGTCAGTGGCCTGGTTGACGCTCCCTCGCTAACAGTGCTTCCAGGAGGGGGGCTCGGTGCCTCAGCGCATGTGCAAGTTATTAAGATTCACGGCGCTGTTTCGGGTGATATCATAGCTTCTAACCTGGTTGATGTTTCCGCGCAGGGGGAAGTTTCGGGAGAGGTTCGTTCCCCTGCAATTCGAGTCGCGCCTGGGGCGCGGATTGCTGGGGCTTCCCTCGCCATAGGGGCAAACTAGCCCGCGGTGGGTAGAGAGGGGGTGTCCACCTGCCGCAGAGCTCCCCTTCCGCGGGGCTCTCTTTGTTGGAGAAAGGTTTGCGATACCTTGTTTTTTGCAAAAAAAAGCCCCGTCTTGAGACAGGGCTTTTGCAGAAGGGGGGTAAAGCCCTTATGCAGCTTGAGTCGGCGACTCCTTCGACGAATTGAACACCGTCTTCATACGAGTTGCCTTGCCTCGGAGCGGACGGAGATAGAAGAGGCGCGAGCGCCTTACCTTTGCACGAGTGATGAGCTCGATCTTCTCAATTCGCGGGCTGTGGAGGGGGAATGTTCTCTCTACGCCGATATTGTAGGAAACCTTTCGAACAGTGAAAGATGCATCGGGAAGGTTGCCCTTGGATCGCTTAAGAACGATACCCTCGAACACCTGAACGCGCTCCTTCGCGCCCTCGATGATCTTCGCATGCACTCGCACGGTGTCGCCCGTGTTAAACTTAGGAAGGTCTGTGCGAACAAGGGGGGAAGCGACTGCGGAGAGGGCTTGAGCAAGCGAGGTAGTCTCGCGCTTTGTAGCGCGTGGCGCAGCTGCCTCTGTAGCCATCGTTGCTTCAGCAGCACCTGTCTCAACCGAGTTGTTCTCGCCTGCGTTAGTTTCGTCTGAGTTTGTCATAAACTACTCTCTGCACTTCAAAATCGTACCAAACAATAGGGGGGCTTTCTAACATAATGCCTCTTGTAGTTCAATCAATTGGCCAGCAAAATCGGGAGGGGTTCATTGGATAGCTCCGCTGTGAGCCGCCTCTAACAGGGTGGTGAAAAAAGATTTCCTGTTGCGCATTTCGATAGTTTGGCTGCAACTGCGTTGGAGCCGCCGAAAAAATCCTCAACGTATCTCAGAGGATACGCTTCCGGTTTTTTCGTTGGCTCCGCCTTGTTTCGTCAAAACTCTCAAAATGCTCACTACGGAACCTTTTTTCACCACCCTGCTAAAAAGCTGATGTTATTGTAGTTTTCTGCAAAGTCAGCTCTTGAGGGGGAGACCCAGGAGTGCTTTAATAAACGAGAGCGCGGCAGTATGTTGCGCTAACCTATTGATCTTATTAGGGTGCCGTACGTGAATCGTGCCAGTCAGATAATCCGCAAAGCCAAAAAGCGAAAGAGTTTCCGCCCATCCTGGTCAAAAGAGCAGGAAGCTCGCTACAAGGAGCTCGTTGCCGAGCTTGAGGCGAAGGGTTTCCAAGTTAGACGAGAGGAGCTTAAGCGGGGGCACTGCTGGAAGGTGATTAGCGGGGCGTGTCGCTCGCTCACTCAGCAATTAATCTTCGTTGATAGCCGCTTGGCTCCGCAGGAGCAGCTCGGCTTTCTTGAGGGCCAGCTCCTTGAAGTGACTAATCCTGCGCCGACAGAATCCTTGCAATCCCAGGCGGCTTAGCCTCGCTCTGAATTCTGCCGTTCATTGAGGCGGAAAATTCCCCTGAAAGGCAGCAGGTTGCTATCTATTTTCAAAAAAATTGTTGCTATGCTCCTCGACCGAGTACTCTAAGACAGCGGGCCACCGCACAGAGTAGTAGCAGTGAGGTGCATATGTTCTTTAACTCCCTTTCCGGACTCTTCTCTAACGATCTCGCAATCGATCTCGGAACAGCGAATACCTTAATATATCAGAAGGGGCGAGGAGTTGTGTGCAACGAACCCTCGGTAGTGGCTGTGCAGAACGACGGCCGCACCGGTCGGCGTAAAGTTGTTGCCGTCGGCACCGAGGCAAAGAACATGCTTGGTCGAACACCTGACTCGATTACGGCGATTCGCCCGATGAAGGACGGAGTGATCGCAGATTTTGAGATTACTGAAGAGATGCTTCGACACCTTATTCGCAAAGTGAACACCCGGCGGGCACTTGTGAAGCCACGGATCATCATCTGTGTTCCGCACGGCATTACCGAAGTTGAGAAGCGTGCAGTTCGTGAGTCTGCTGAATCCGCGGGAGCGCGAGAGGTGTACCTGATCGAGGAGCCGATGGCCGCAGCGATAGGAGCGGGTCTTCCGGTCACTGAAGCGTGTGGAAGCATGATCCTTGATATCGGTGGTGGAACAACGGAGATAGCAATCATCTCGCTCAAGGGGATTGTGTATTCGAGATCCGTGCGAGTCGGTGGTGACAAGATGGATGAGGCGATCGCGAACTTTGTGCGTCGTCGTCACAACATTCTTATCGGAGAGCGTACGGCGGAGCAGGTAAAAATAGCGATTGGAAACGCGGATCCAAGTGGTGAGGGCCTCCAGGTTGAGGTAAAGGGACGAGATTTACTCCAGGGCGTTCCAAAAGCGATTCTGCTTTCAGAGGAGGAGATCCGCGAGGCATTAGTTGAGCCTATGCATCAGATACTTGAGGTGGTGAAGATGGCGCTTGAGAAGTGTCCGCCGGAGCTCTCCTCGGATATCGTCGATCGTGGCATCGTAATGGCAGGCGGCGGAGCCTTGCTCAGAAATTTCGACAAGTTTATCGCCCGTGAGACCGGTATCAGTACAACAGTCGTGCAGGATCCGCTCTCGGCAGTGGTGGTCGGCTCGGGAGCCGTGCTTGACCAGCTTGAAATGCTGAAAGATGTCGTCATTCAATAAGATCGTGTAGCAGGGGTAGGCAGAATGCGGCAGGAGATCTCAACACGAACCCATGTCGCGGTCGCGTCGTTGTGTCTCTTTCTGGCATCGCTGTTCCTGACTGCCTACAGCGCGCGTAACCGAGCGGTTGCAACTGTCGGTAATTCGATCGTTCTGGCGCTAGTATCCCCAGTTTCCCAGGTTGTTGAGATGCTCCGTGATGGTATCGGTGCTGTATGGGGTCGGTATGTATACCTGGTCGGCGCTTCAACAGAAAATGAGCGTTTAGCCGCGAAGCTTGAGGAACTTGAGGGGCAGCTCTCAGTCTCAAAAGAGTTTGAGCGCGAGAACGATCGGCTACGCCAACTCCTCAATTTCTCGGTCGAGTATGGATTTCGGAGCATGGGTGCTTCAGTCATCGGTGCGGATCCAAGTGGATGGATCCGTGGTATTATTATTGATCGTGGCTCTGCTCACGGGGTGCAGCTGGGGATGGCAGTAGTGCACTCAAAAGGGATTGTAGGGCAGGTCGTTTCAGTCAGCGCAAATTCTTCCCGTGTACTCTTAGTGAATGATCATTCCAGCGGTGTCGATGTCGTGGTTCAGGGAAGCCGCGCCCGTGGTGTGGTTGAGGGAGCAGGGGATCGGATGTGCGAATTGAAATTCATCACTAGAGAAACTCCCGTAAAGGTTGGTGACATTGCGATCACTTCCGGGATGGACAGGGTGTTCCCTAAGGGGCTCGTAGTCGGGACGGTCTCGGAGGTCAACGTGCAAACGGGCGGGTTGTTTCAGACTGTAGAGGTTAAGCCCGCGGTTGATTTTTCCCGTCTGGAAGAGGTGCTCGTTGTATTCCCTTCGTCTGAACACGGTTCGCCACAACCACTCAAGAAGGGTGCATAAGTCATGATGAAGCGAGCCTATATTCTCGGTATCGGGTTGTTGTTGGTGATTGCGCAGGGCCTTGTACACCATCTTGGGCTGCCGGCGTGGGGGATCCCTCAGGCATTGGTGACATGCGTGGTGTTCCTGGCGTTCTATGATTGTGACGTATGGGGTGCGGTCACTGTATTTCTTTTGGGTCTCCTACTGGATCTCTCATCGGCAACTCTTTTAGGCCCATGGGCGGCCGCTTTTGTGGCGGTGTACTTCGGTCTAACATTTCTGTCTCAACGGCTTTTCGTTGAATCGCCGATGGTTGCCATGATGGTGACCGGTATGTCGACGATGGTCGCCAGCTCCCTATACCTCCTTCTGGCGTTCGAATACCAAGCGATCTCCCTAGCAGACCTTGCAACTCTCGCCGGACAGGCTCTCGCATCTGCGCTCGTATCTCCCCTTATTATTCGACTGCTCACCCGAGTAGGTAGAAAGAGTAATCCAGTTGCTCTTCGTCGGGGTTCGGTGATTTCGGCTGTGTAGGGTGGTATGCCAAGGTCAGATCGTACGCAGCTCTATCTGACTCCACGGATTGTGTGGGCGGCTGGGCTCTGCGCGGTGTGTCTAGCCGTGTTGGTTGGACGACTCTGGTACCTACAGATCGTTAAAGGGAGTTTTTTTCGGGATCGCTCCGAGAACAATCGACTCCGTACAGTTTTTATTCCCTCTCCGCGCGGAGTCATCTTTGACCGAAACGGTGAGGCAATCGTTCGCAATCGACCCTCCTTCAACGTTGAGTTGGTTGTGGAAGATGTCCCCGATCTCAAGCAGACCGTGACGGAGCTAGCCGTGTTGGTTAGAGAGGAGCCCGATACGTTACTTGAACGAGTTTCTAAGCAAAATAAGCGGCGGCTATTTGAGCCTAAGGTGTTGCTACGGGATGTGTCTCGTGATCTTGTCGGTCAGATCGCGGCTCAGCGACACCGACTCCCAGGAGTTATCGTAAGCGTTGCGCCAGCTCGCGAGTACCCCTTCGGGGATCTTGCTGCACACCTAGTGGGATACATCCGAGAGATCTCCTCGGATCAATTAAAGTCTCCGACGTACAGCACCTACCGAGCTGGTGATATGATCGGGCAATCTGGAGTTGAATCATCTCTTGAGCGGTACCTGCGCGGAGAGCGGGGTGCTCAGGCGGTTATTGTTAATGCTTTTGGAAATAAGATAGGCGAGGCATTTTTCCAGCCTGAGATTCCAGGCAATAATATTTATCTTACCATAGACCGCCAGCTGCAGAAGGTAGCTGACGAGGCTCTCGCAGGAAAAAAAGGTGCTGTCGTTGTGATGAATGTTAAGTCGGGAGAGATCCTAGCACTCTCGTCGGCTCCGCGTTTTGATCCCGCACTCTTTACCTCAGAGATTCCAAAGGATGTCTGGGCAGACCTGACCGATGCCAAGTCTACCAAGCTCTCAAATCGGGCGGTGCAGGGCGCGTTCCCCCCAGGTTCTGTCTTTAAGGTTTTTGTTGGTGCTGCCGCGCTCTCAGAAGGGGTGACAGACACGCAGGAGAAGACCTTTTGTCCAGGATTTTTGCAGTTCGGTAAGCGAGCGTTTCGGTGCCACAAACATTCGGGGCACGGAACAACCGATATGTTTGAGGCGCTTGTGCAGTCGTGTGATGTGTATTTCTACACGATTGGGCAGCGTCTCGGAGTCGATCGCATTCACTATTACGCGCATGATCTCTTCGGGTTTGGAGAGGCCGTTGGATTGCAGGGCATGGAGGAGAACGTTGGTTTGATACCCTCAACGAAGTGGAAAGAAACGTATTTTAAAAACCCGTCGGACAAAAAATGGTATCCCGGGGAGACCTTGCCGGTTGCGATAGGGCAGGGAGCGGTGTCAGCCACCCCGTTGCAGGTTGCGCGTGCTTTATCGGCGGTCGTAAACGGTGGAAACTTGCTTAAACCGAGGGTGATAAAAAGGGTAGTAGCCAATGATGGGCGCGTTCTAGAGGATCATTCTTCCGAGCCCGACATCGCCCGAGTAATCGATATTGAGCCCGCAATTCTGAATGAGATGAAGAAGGCCATGGTTGGGGTGGTGGAAGATAAACGTGGAACTGGGCATCGCGCAGCTCTTCCGAAGGAGAGTAGGATCGTCGTCGGTGGCAAGACCGGAACCGCACAGGTGGCGGGTCGGGATGCTATCGAGAAGATTGAGGATCATGCATGGTTCGCCGGTTTTGGTCCGGCGTCAGATCCTCAGATTGTAGTTGTTGCGTTGGTTGAGAATGGGGGTCATGGCGGGGTTGCTGCCGCACCGGTTGCTCGGCAGATCTTCATGCAATACTTTGGCGTGAAGGAATCGAGTGATGTGGTGCTTGATGCTGGTGTGAGTCAAGATTAGG
>JBIJBZ010000189.1:0-5960 GCA_044344945.1 Bdellovibrionota bacterium
CCGACACCAACGATTACCAGCTCTGCTCGACTCTCAGGGCATTCGCTATATCTCTGTCACCCAGGCAGAGTTTAATGATATGACCGATCCGAAAAGTTCGTTGGACCTCGTCTCCTTTCTCAAGGACAAATTCGGTGTTGAGGATGCCTCGGATTCGGACCCGGAGGGAGAGGGGTTTGAATAATGTGCAGAGCGCAGGCGTGCTGTTCCATGAAGATAGCAGCTCATAACCACACATCACATCGTGATATCGTGATCAAGGTTCTCCTTGCGCTCATGGTACTCGGAGGACTGAGTGGAATGTTTGCACTTGTGCCGAGTGCGCAGAAGCCCTTGGCGCAGATTTTTGGTGCTGCCGTCCTCTTTGTTGCGCTGTGGAGAGTTTCCCTCTTTGGAGTTCGAATCCCGCGAGCGATCTTTGTGGTGGCAACCGCGGCGGTGATAGGAGGGGCGCTGATCCGGTTCTCGTACGCAAACCTCTCGCGCGGGGCCGTGCTGGTGGCAACGGTAAGCTCCTCTGATCTCCAACAGGATAAGCGCATATATCGGGATAGGCTTCGGCGCTTTCTCGGGAGTTCCCACAATTCGTTGGTAGGGATTCACCATGGAAGGGTTGAAAATAGTCATGATGTAAGGAATGTACTAGAGGAGTTTTCTTCAGTTGGCGCCGTGCTATGGGGGACTCCGCGTTGGATGACCCTATCATTTCGGCCCGTTCAATCTCTCTCTCTATTAGACGTTTCAAAAACGAGCACGGGAGGTCGTTTGGTAGCAGATGGAGTTCTCCCAAACCTTACGATCATTCGCTCGCTTCCTGATATCAGTCTCGGACAGGGGCACCAGGATGGGTCTGTGTTTTTTATCGCCAAGTTAATCTTAGCGTGGAGCCAATTCTCGGCGGATTCTGTTCAGCCAGATCAGGAAGCTGATTTTGATCGAAGATTAGAGGTGTTGTCGCGTGTGCCAGTTCGGAATAACTCACGAGTGCATCTTGCTGCTCCGATGTGGATTCGGGGTACGTACCATCTCATAGAGGCTATTAAGTCACCGGAGTACTCAAAAGACGATCTAACCGAATCGATTGTCTCTTTTAAATACGCTCTCAGCGAGCTTCAGAGAGGGGGGAATCCTGCCCTTCAGGCTGCAGTGCGGAACAACTATGCAGTTGCGCTGCTCGTTGAGTTTAGTCGTGATAAGAAGCGCACAAACCTCAAGAAGGTAGCTGCCAAGCAGCTCGTTGCGGCCAGCCGACTCGGCGCGTTGGGCGGGCTGGGAGGGGCGATTGCCGCGGATAACTATGCGTTGCTTCAAACAGCAGGGGTATTTTCCCGCCGTTAACCCTGGATGCCAAGCATCTCAAGGGAGTCGGCAATACATCGTTATAAAAAATCCGCTGAGCTCAATCGCTAAACTGGCCGATTCCTTGAGTGTAGGGCAGTTGTAAGGGTACGGCAGCTTAGTGATAAAGATCCCTGTATGAGAATAATAGCGTGGTTGTCCCTCGCGGTACTGATCGGAACGTACATCTGCATTCCCGTGGGAGATCCTGATCTCTGGTGGCACATTACGGTGGGGCGATGGATCGTAGCGCACCACGCCGTGCCTCGGATCGATTATTGGAACCTCTTTGCAGCTGGGCGTCCCTGGATGGCGTACTCCTGGAGCAACGAGGTCGTTTACGCACTCGTTGATTCCCTATGGGGCGGAGATGGGGTAGCCCGATTGCAGTTGGCGTTAGCGATTATCCTCGCGCTCTCTATGCAGTATCTTCTGGGGATCTGTGCCGGTTCGCACTTTATCGGTGCTCTGCTCGGAGCCTACACAACGATCGCCTGTTATGCGCATTTTAGTCTGCGTCCTCAGACCGTTGTCTGGATCTTATTTTTGGCTGCTATCACACTCGCAGATCGGGTAAATACACACACAAACGCTCGGCGAAATGTAGTGTTGTTGTGCTTAGTCGGGATGGTGTGGGCCAACACCCATCTCACGGTAATTCTGGGATTGGCGGCGGTGTTTCTCTGGACTCTTCAGACAGACAGTGGTGAAGTTTCACTAAAGAGGGCGGTAGGAGCCTCTCTTGCCTTTACCGTTGGAACCCTAATCACGCCGTACTATGGCGCTGAATGGTTGACCTTCCTGCAGAAGAGTGGCCATACACTACAGTTTAGCTCGATCGATGAGTTTAAACCCGCTCATATCCTGCAATTTTCGACCGGCTTCATCGTACTGCAGCTATTCCTGTTCTTGGCCTTACTGTTCCAGGGGCGGCGACTTCCTCCGCTTAGTCGGTCGATACTGGCAGTAGGAATGGTTTTGGCGGGTCTTACAGCGGTCAAGTTTCTGCCCTTCGCTGCCGTTATCTTGAGCGCGATGCTCGCGGTGTGGTGGCGAGAATCAAGTGCCAGTGAGTATACAAAAGAGTTGAGTGGACACCTCGGGCGAGCGGTCTTTCAGCTTGAGGGAGGCTTCAAGAAGCTACGCTTGCAAACGGTAGGAGCGATCGCATTTTTTACGTCATCACTCGCGATCGTGAATGTCTCGCATCTTATTCGAGCGCCGCTTAACCGTGGACTAGTTCCGCAAACCGCAGTGGACTTTATTGAGCAGAAGGGGCTTGGGCACCCTGTGCTTAATGAATTCGGCACAGGCGGGTATCTTTTGTACCGTTTTAGTTCGCCTGATGGGAATCCTACGCACAAAGTCCCGATTGATGGGCGGACGAATGTGAACTCCCCTGCGATCTGGCGTTTGTACGATGATGCTTTTTTTGGCCGAGAGACGTGGCAGGAATACATACGCGCAGTCCAGCCACAAACGATTCTGTGGCGACAGGAGAGTCCGTTTGTTTCCTTGCTGGTCGAGTCTGACCAGTGGTGCAGAGTGTTTCAGAGTGGCGTGACTCGCAGGGATTATTCGGTTTTCATTTCGCGGCAGGAATTTGAGAGAAGAAAGGGTGAGTTCGTTGCTCCAGATTGTTGAGGTATGTAGGGTGCTGATACAGCTCCGGAGTATGATGCGGCTCACTGCGTGGCGGCACGATAGAGAGATTCTACAAGGAGAGGGTTATATGAAAGTTAAGAATGTGTGTGTGTGCATCATCGCTATGCTCTGCATCGTCCATGGTGCTCGTGCTGATGGAATTCTCCCGGATTCTAGCACATCCGTTCCCGCTATCACCTCGTTCGATGAGTGCGTGAGACAACAAGGAAAGATCTTAAAGAGCTATCCTGCTCGTTGTATTTCGAAGGACGGGAGAGAGTTTGTGCAGGATGCGAGCTCTGAGCGGAGAGCCTGTAAAGACATGTGCGGTGATGGAAGGTGTCAGGAGATCGTGTGCATGGCGGTTGGATGTCCGTGCGCAGAGTCTCCGGAGACATGCTCAAAGGATTGTGAGTAGAGAGATCCTTATTGTAACGGGCGTAAGACTCGTTGACGCCCTTTGTGCAGCCTAAAGCGACATACTCGCGCAGCACGTCCTGCTCCTATTCCTTATTTTTCTCATAATCCTGCACCTGCACCGGTTTCCTCCTCATCATCAGGAAACTTCAAGGGGCCTCGTACGATTAACGTTTTAGTATTTTCATCAACGAGCGGTTTGAAGCCTATCAACTCGCAATTCAAATCACGTACGTAGCCCTACGGGGATCACAAATATGCTGTTAACTGTTTGCTCATCGACATAGCCGGATGAGAATGAGGAAACCCGAGCAGGTGCAGTAGGAGGGTAAGGATTAGGATAGAGAGGAGGAATGGGCTTGCTTTGGACGAATTCGCCTGGACCTAATTCCAAACCGTACTCATCCGGTTCGGTTGCTGCTTGGGTCCTCGAAGACCTCGCAGCGCATTATCTGCAATCTCTTTTACCTCGGGGATAGTCATTCCAAGTCGTGTGGCCACCTCCTCAAACGATTGCGGGGCGCCTGTCGCAGGGAAGAGTGCTGATATGACCTCGCACTCAAGATTTCCGAGAGATTGCTTGGCTTCTTCCACCTTTTGCGCGGCGATAGCCTCAGGATCTGCTGCCTGCGCGAGGGGCTTTGCTGGTTTCGATTGCTTTAGAACCGCCTGGAGTGAGGGGGTGGGGGATACTACACGAACTTTGCGTGGCCGTTTGTTCGATGCATCTTTTGAGCTCTTGCGAGGTGTCGTGTCTTGGCCGGGTTCTTCCTGGTGGTCCACCCCTACTAGCTTTGACATCGACTTCTGCCGAAGACCCATTTGTCCTCCGGGTTATGCGTGAAACGACTATCACACTGTACCAATCGCCCGCGGGGAAAGTCAAACAGACTGCGGGCGGCCCCGTCGAGACCCCGGGCACCGCGTGGTAGTTCACTTGATAAGGTTCGATGTGACAGGCTGTTAGCTGGTATCAACCGCCTCTCGATGGTCCGATTATCGTACCGCCTAAGGGGCCTATCATGCCCAATATTCGGCGTACGGGAGCTGGGCTCCCGGACCCTGTCGGGGTATCATCACGTCCTCTAACCGATGACCTCGACACATACTGACCAGTCTGACTTTGAGCGAGTGTGCGCGTATTCCCGCGCTGTGTATCGTCACGTCCTTCGAGCAGAGTCATTACCACTACACGAAGCTCGGGATGCCGTTCTTACGCGGATCGCGCTGCAGGTACTCGCCTCGTTAACTGACAGGGATCTTCAAAGTTACGACCAGGTCGTACGTCTCCTGGGTGTTTCGATACCTCTTCTCGCACGGGGATTTCAGGCCTTGAAGTCTTACCCGGAGCTTCCGTATCAGCTCTCACTCTCTCAATCCGATCCTGTGCTAATTGGATGGGCTCATCAGGTTTGGAATGAAGCGCGCCGAAGTCAGCAGACGTGGGCGGTGAGTAAGTTTTCAGAACAGCAGCATGAGCACGTCGATCTCGTCGTGGTTACACAGCTTTTTACCGATGAGTACATATCGGAATTTTTAGTTACGCAGGCGCTTCGAAGAGTTGCCGTTACCCCTTTGAACGGAGAACGAGGTACGTCGATTAATTTCTGCGATCCAGCGTGTGGGACTGGACACATACTTGCAAGTGCCGTGCGGTTATTTTCCACATCGAGCCGGTGCGGTGGCGAGGGCACCCTGCAGGTGTATGGTTTCGATATTGACCCCGATGCAATCGAGGTATGCCGACTAGTGGTGTTTTTAGAGCACCTCAGGTGCGGTCAACGTGAGGGCTTGCCCGAGTTATGGGGGCAATTAGGGCGATCGATTACTCTCCTTGAGGGCCCATACGGCACACTTGATCGAGATCAGATGAGATCCGATCAACGCTTTGATGTAGTCATTACCAATCCTCCGTATTTGGGGCGGCGCAAATTATCCTCTATCATGCGCACATATCTCGATCGCCACTATCCTGCTGGAAGAGTGGATCTCTGCGGAGCATTTATGCAGCGCTGTGTCGAACTGACAGCAGAACACGGTGCCATCGGATTTGTCACGACCGATAAGTGGCTGCGTCTGGCCGGCTATGAAGGATTACGAAAGGGAGATGGAACCTTTCGTGGACTTCTCGGTGAGTTGTCGTTAGATGTGATATGCGAGTTAGGCTCTCGCGCATTCCATCCGCAGATGGGTCTTCACGATGGCGTACGTGTGTCGGTGCTGTGTGGAACAAAAGCTGCACCATCGAGTGAACACACCTTCCGATATTGCGGCATAGCAGAGGGTTCGTCGTATGAGTGTAAGGTGCGCACGCTGCGTGATTTTAGTGCAGCGCTTGGAGAGAGCTGTACAGCTGCTGCGATTTTGCAGAGATCTCTTGTTGAGCACGATATTGCTTCAACGCTGCTTCAGGTTCGTGATACGCCGCCAGCCTTGGTAACGTCCAATCGGCGGGTGCGAGATGTTGCCGATGTCGTTGTTGGGCTGCAAACAAACGATGATGCCCGTTACGTGCGATGGGTGTGGGAAACTCCCCCGGATCGATCGAGGTGGCGAGTCCA
>JBIJBZ010000247.1:0-3793 GCA_044344945.1 Bdellovibrionota bacterium
TATGCTCTCAATGAACCGTTACACGAACCATTTCTCCGGCGTTTGCTGGCGTTGCAGGAGCGGGTCTTTGTTCGTTGCTCTCCGATTCGCGAGAGTCGCCAGGGCTCAGGGATCTTCAGACACCTCTGGGATATCGAATCCTCTTCATCGAGGGAGTCCGTAGCGTTGATAGTGGGCCAAGGATAGTCGAGTTCCTTGAAATCGCGGCGCGAGTGCAATACCCTGGCGCTCTTATTCTACGAGTTGTTGTTACTGGACAGTAGGAGTTATAAACTCGCTCAAGGTTCTCGTGAACGATTGTGGCGCATTTGTTGCCTTGAATCGAGTTATGCTTCGCGGTGAGTGTGCGCAGGAAGTATGTCGTGAGTATCAGTCTCAGGAACGATTCGAGTCTGCGTTGCTGTGATCATAAGAGTAAGTATTAGGTAGGTTGGTGAACTCGCTACTAGTTTTCTCAGACGAATTTGTTGCCCCGAATCGAGTTGTGCTTCGCGGTGAGCGTGCGCGGGAAGTATGTCGTGAGTATCAGTCTCGGGAAGGATTCGAGATAACGTTCGCAGTGTGGCAGGGGGAAAAGGGAACGGCCCGTCTCTGCTCAGTGACTCCGACGGAGATCGTGATGGAGGTAACTCAGATGGAACCCTCGCGGCCTCTTGAATTGATAGACCTTGTGATTGGCCTATCTCGTCCGCAAACGATTAAAAAGGTGATTCAGGCTGCCGTGATGCTTGGTGTTCGTTCTCTGCACCTGGTACGGACCGAGTTTGGAGAGAAGAGTTACCTTACCGCATCGTTGCTTGAGCCGATTAATTTGAAGGGTGAAGTTTTCAAAGCTCTTGAGCAGATCGGAGAGGGTCTGTCGCCGATGATTCATGTGCATCGGTCGTTCTCTTTTTTTTGTCGAACACATCTCGATCTACTAGGCCAGGGTGGAGATCCCCTCCGGCTTATTGCTCAACCAGGGGCGACAGAGCTATGTCCCTCACATAGATTGAATGCTGGGCGACCGATCGTATTAGCGATTGGCCCAGAGAGTGGATGGAGTGTTGATGAGGTGAATCAGTTCGCCGAGCATGGATTCAAACCGATTGGACTCGGACCTCGTGTTATCCGGGTTGAGATCGCTGTCGCCTTCCTCTTAGGGCAAATTCGCTTATTGAATGGATAGTGCCGGTGCCGTGACCGTTGGTGTTACCCTGGTGCGCGAAGTGGCATGCACGCCTCTACCCACAACAACCCAACAGTAAACTCTCAAGCCTTTTGAGCTTTTGCGGTCCGAGTTTAGGGATGTCTAATTTGCTAAGCATTTGTTTAGATTGAGGATTTGCAGCCCTAGATCTATTGAATTTATTTCCTCTACTTTTTTACTACTCGTGCCGATTAACCCTGAGAGGCCAGAAACAGCGGAGAGGAAGATACCCCCGCGTTCAACGGAATGAATGCTATGGCGTTGGGAAGAGGAAAATACAGCACCCGGAGGCGAGGGCGCTCGAGCGTCGATCCAGTTTTGCTTATTGGCGGAGGAGTATTTGCGTGTGCCTTTCTTGGGGTAATCGGACTCTATCTTCACCTCTCAAGTGCCCCGAGCGAAGCGCGAACAACTCCGGATGTTCCCGTCGTAGTTGTGAGCGGGGTGGAGATCCTAGTCCCCGTTGATACCCTTCAAGTGGGAACCGCTTTTCAACCAACAATGTTCCGTAGGGACCGGATCGCTGAGGATCTCCTGTCGGGCGATATGGTCCGATCGTTTGATGATCTGAAGGGTATGTATGCCAAGGGAGTTCTGGTCAAGGGTCAGCCCATCCTGAGAGGATCCCTGACCAACCGACAGCCTGTGCATGTTCTGACTGCGGCTCTTCCGCGCAACTACAGAGCCGTGGCGCTACTTGTTGAACGACCATTGCTGGACAATGTTGATGGATGGGCGCAACCAGGCACCGATGTTGATCTGGTGTGGTTGACGAGTGCGCTTGGTAAAGACACTGCCACTGTTCTCGCGGGTCCGGTGAGGGTTCTGGCATCGAATCGTGCGGTTGAGGGTAATAGTTCGAGACAAACCAATAACGATAAGCTGGTTACGGTGACTCTGCTCCTGTCTGTGCGAGATTCTATGCGAGTTGCCCTGGCTGCACAGCACGGCAAGATCACCCTCGGGTTGCGAGGTCAGGGGGATCGTCGACCAAACGAATCTTCCAAGCCGATATCTTCGTTGATGAACGAAGTCATCCGGCCGGATGGTCCCAAGCCCTTTGTATCAGTCAAGGTTGTGGACAAGGACGCCAAGACCAGCGAAGTTCGCCGTTATAGTCCCGATGGTCGACGACTTGGTGAGTAAGTCCGGTGATTATCCCGGTGCGATGCTATTCGTCGCGCACGCTCACGAATGGGCATCTTCAAGCGTCCCGCTCGTTACCGGACCCCCGATTCCTCTATGATAAGATCCCCACGATGGGCATCCAGAGTTGCGAGAGCTCCGAATGGTAGAGTCGAGTTATACGGTACGTGACCGAACGGAAGTCCCAGCACGATCGGTTTCTTGAGAGGTTTGAGCCGGTCGATAATAGTATCCCGTAGGGATTGCCTCCGAGTCGCCTCCTTTGATCGATACGCACATCCCTCAAAGATCCCAAGGGCAAATCCGCGAGCTGATTGCAATAACCCAAGGTTGAGGAGCTGCGTAAGAGCACGATCAATACGAAACGGGGGTTCGTTTACATCTTCGAGGCATACAATGGCACCATCGAATGATGGGAGAAATCGAGTGCCGACGATCGAAAGTAGGATCGAAAGATTCCCGCCAAGGAGTCGACCTGTTGTACGACCGCGGTGAATACAATCGATGGTTTGTTTGGCATTTGGGTATCCCTGCAGTATTGAACCGGTGCTCGATGCATTCCCCGAGAGCCGCTGGAGGAGGGATCTAAAGGTATACTCTGGACATGTATGGTCCATGAGTGATTGAACGGTTGGGCCGTGAAATGACACGATGCGCGACTGACTTGTCGCCCCGCACAGAATGGTCGTGAGGTCGCTACAACCTACGATGATCTTCGGATTTCGATTCAGCGCCGCAAAATCAATATCTGGAAGGATGCGACCTGACCCATAGCCGCCGCGCATGCACAGAATCGCTCGCACGGATTTCGAACGTACCCCACGATTAAAATCACTGAGACGAGATCGGTCGTCACCGGCTAAGAATCCGCAGGTATCGCGGGCGTGAGTACCGAATTCCACCCGGTATCCCAGGCGGGAGAATGTGCGTTCGGCTGTCTTGAAAACCGCTGTCGTCGCCGGAGGACTCGCTGGCGCCAAAATCAAGATTGTATCGCCTGATTGTAGGCGCTGTGGTCGTTTCAAAGATCCAATTCGGCGTGGAGTAGTAAGGGACATAGTCCGTTAATTGTGCTTGTACCGGGGGAAATCGGCAAGGGTCGACCTCACACAGCTTTTCTCCTTGCACTCGGACTATCATCGCGGGAAAGTACGTGGGCTCAGCGGCTTAGACCGTCCATGCTGCATTGAAAGGAGATCTCATGAAGAGAATATCTTTATCCGTATGTTTCATCCTTGTGCCTCTTATTTCCGGATGTTTCGGTCGGTCGATCGAGGGGGTCTCTCCGGTCGGATTAACGCCAACTGAATGGGCGTCACTCAGCAAGCCCGGGCCAGCGCATACCTTACTGGAGATGTTTGTAGGTGAGTGGGATAGCACCATAACGGTACGCAGTGAACCCGGCGGTAGGTCAGAGACCTCGAGGGGGCGGTCGTCGATCAATCGGGTTCTCGGAGG
>JBIJBZ010000114.1:0-10770 GCA_044344945.1 Bdellovibrionota bacterium
ATCTGGAACAGCCTTGGAGCCAAGACGAAGGATGCCACGAAGTACATCTCACGAGTAGGCAAGCATCCCGGAACGCCGCATTTACAGATGAAAGACAACTCGCTCTACCCCGTGTACTTCGGTGAGAAGCGTGGCTATCGCCCATCCTCAATGGAAGTCATCAATATCGTGTACCGCTTGTACACACCAGCACGATGCCTCACCTGCTTCGATGCCAGCGCAGAGTTTGCTGATATCGCCGTCGGCGACCCCTGGATGGCTCCACCACATGATGGCGTTGATTTCTACAAGGGCTGGAGCTTTGGACTTGTTCGCACTCCTCGCGGGCAAGCTGCGGTTGCTCACGCGGTAGAGGACGGAGCAATCGTTAACGAGCCTGTGACTCGCCGAGAAGCACTCGCGTGCAATCGCATGATGGCGACCGAGAAGCGTTGGCGAGCGTTCCGTGTGATCGAGACCTTACGTCGACAGGGTCGCCCTGTTCCTGCATATGGCCCCCACGGATTTCGATTTCCGCGACAGTCTGGCAAGCAGTTTGTAAAGACAGAGATCCACATGTTTACGCATATCTTCTGTCACCTCCCGAAGCTTCGCGGGTATGTGCTTCGGGCGACTCTATCAAATTTCGGCTATGTGCTTCTGTGGATGAACTCGCAGCGCCGATCGCTTCGTTTTATTATACGCGATTCCTGGGCTAAGATTCGGCGAACACTAGTGGGTCGTAGGTAACATGCGCATACTCGTTCTCGCACCACAACCGTTTTATCAGGAACGCGGGACTCCGATAGCAGTTCGCTTGGCTCTTGAGGCGCTATCTCGCAAGCTGGGTATCTCGGCACAGTCTGCGCCTGTAATTGATCTTCTTGTGTACCGGGAGGGGGAGGATATCTCGATTCCTGGAGTGCGGATCGTGCGGCTGTCGACGCCCAAGTGCCTGAACGGGATCCGCCCCGGTATCTCGTGCAAAAAGCTGGCCTGCGACCTCTTTTTCTTCGCTAAAACCCTTACGCTGCTCTGGCGCGCTCGCAAGGAACAGTACAGCGTAATTCATGCGGTGGAGGAGTCAGTATTCATCGCATGGTTCGTAAAAAAGATATGTGGGATCCCGTACATCTACGATATGGACTCCTCGCTCGCCCTGCAGCTAACCGAGAAGTGGCGTTGGTGCAGGCCACTCTTGTGGCTCCTTCAATACTGCGAAGGGGTGGCGGTACGAGGAAGCATTGCAGTGGCCCCTGTGTGCGATGCTCTTGAGGCGATCGCGCATCGCCATGGCTCCGCTAACACGGTGATGCTGCGAGATGTATCCCTCTTGCCAGAAGACCAGGCGGCGGAGAGCGAGCGTAAAAAGCTCTTTGGAGAGCACATTTCGGACGGACAGCCTGTTATCCTGTACGTAGGGAACCTCGAATCATATCAAGGGATCGACCTCCTCATTGAGTCATTTGCGAAGGTGAAAGAGCACCGAAGTTGCCCCCATTTAACGATCGTCGGAGGAACGCCGGATTCGATCGAAGTGTACCGAGCAAAGGCGGAGAGCCTTGGATGCCTCGATGCTGTTTCATTTCTAGGGCCTCGCCCTTTGAGCGGTCTAAAAGACCTCCTGAGCGCTGCAGACATCTTGGTGTCGCCCCGCATCAAGGGAAATAATACTCCGATGAAGATATATTCCTATCTCCATTCAGGGACCCCCCTACTCGCAACCGACCTACCAACACACCGTCAGGTACTCGATGAAGAGATTGCACTTCTTGCTCCGGTAACTGTTGAGGGTTTTTCCGCCGGGCTGTGTAGGCTCCTTGAGGACCCCTCATTACGCGACACGATTGGGCAAAGCGCCCGTCATCGGGCGCAAACTCTTTACACCGTTGAAGCATTTGAGAGGCAGCTCGGCTCCTTATACGATACCGTTACGCGAGGAATCGGAATTACCTTACTAGCTCAACCCGAACGGACCGAGGGATGATGGGACGCTTTACAAAGTTAGCCGTAGCGATCGCAGTACCGTTAATCGGCGTGTTCATCTCTCTTGGAGTGGTTGAAATTGTGGTACGACTCGCGATTCCGGTACGTACCGAGCCAGGCCCCGGATGGAGTGATCGCCCATCATTTTATTTTCGCTCGCCCGGCAAACCGTCCATGCAGGACTACCCATATGCCGTTCCGAAACCGTCAGACGTATTTCGTATCGCCGCAGTTGGGGACTCGTTCACCTTTGCCCCGTACATGCAGTTTACCGATACCTATGCCAAGAAGTTAGAGGCGATGCTGAACCTTCGGGATGGTGGACGGTCGACGGAAGTGATCAATTATGGTGTACCAGCGTATTCGACCTCACACGAGGTGTCAGTCGTATCGACGGCTCTTGCAGAGGGCGCTGACGTCATACTTCTCCAAATTACCTTGAATGACCCGGAGCTCAAACACCACCGACCGACTGGCATCAGAGAGAACATGGAGGATCGATTCGGGGCTCTTACGATGACCGGCGCCCTTGGCCGACTGGCGACTCACTGGAGAACATTCGGGTTCATCGCAACACGAATCCACAACACTCAAACCCACCGAAACTACATCAACTACTTCAACGATCTCTTTGAGAACCCGCGTACGTGGGGACCCTTCACCGAATCGATGAAGAAATTGGTGAATCAGGCGCATGAGGCGAAGAAACCCATCATTGCCGTTGTATTCCCCCTGTTCGGACTCCCGATGAACGCCGCGTATCCCTTTTATCCGATTCACACCAAAGTTGAGCAGCTAATGACAAGTCTCGACGTTCCGATTCTCGATATTTCGCCGATTTACAAGGATATCCCCTTGGAGCGGATGCAGGTGATCCCTGGTGTAGACCGACATCCAAATGAGATCGCACACCGTATGGCAGCAGAGCGTATCTACCTGTGGCTTGAAGAGCAGAAACTCCTTCCAGAGCGAGCGCTCATAACCCAAAAATTTGCGACACGGCTTGGAACCGAGAACCAGCGCCCCTTGGCACCGTAGCCTCGTCGTGGTGAGTTCGGGGTGACGTCTGGAGTGTCCTGCTTTTAGATATCAACAAGGCGGAGCGGAATCTCCTCTCCACGGCTGAATGCAGCCAGAGTTTGCACGACGATTGGATCGGAGGCAGTGGAGCCCTGCTGCAGATAGGGTATCGCCTGTGTTCGTTGCGAGGTACGCAGCAAGGTAATTCCAAGGTTCCACGCGGCACGAGGGTCCCCCTTCGCTGCGCTATAGGCTGCCAAGCAAGCCATCACCGCAGAGCGAGGCTCTATCCATGCCCCCTCCGGCTGCCACGGAAGAAGCATCGCCGACGCTCGCTGAGCAAAGTCAGTAAACACACGTGCTTGTTGTTGAGGTGTGTCGATAGCGTACCCCTCAACGGCGTAGAGCGCCAGGATATCGGCCTCGGATGCAGATTCATAGAGCTCGGTCTGCTCTTGATGCGAAGTATTACTCCCTGAAGAGATCGAATCACTGCGCTGTAGAAAGCTCCCAAGCACCATAGGGAGATGAAGCGCTCGAAGGCCCGCTCGCGCGAAGCGAAAACTGAACTCCCAATCACCAGCTGCTTTTAGCGTGGACGAGAAGCCACCGATCACATCATGCACTCGACGACGCCACATCGGCTGGCACCCGAACTGGTAAAAGAGTAAAGCGGTTGGAGCAAAAAAGGTAGGATAGCTATACCGTCGGGTGCGGGGATTATCGAAGAAGCGCTCGTTCGGTACCGAACTCTCGTACACATCTCCGTACACGAGGTCAATTGCAGGGTTAGCGACGAGCGCCCGATACATCACCTCAATACCCTCCGGGTGGTGACGATCGTCGGCATTCGCGTTGGTAAGAAACTCGCCGCGCGCGATCTGTATACCTCGATTCCACGCCTGGTATAACGTCTCTCGTTGTTCAGTTCGGTGATACACGATATTCGGATGGCGCGCCTGATACTGCTCGACGATGTAGCGCTCATCCTGTGGCGAGTTACTATCAATGACAACTATTTCTAGCTGCCCACGTTTGAAAAGAGACTGCTCTACAAGATCCTGGAGACATGAATCGACATACTCGCGCGAGTTATAGAGCGAGACTATGGCGGATACTTTTATCATTAGGATCTCGTAAACGATATAAGATTCTGCAATTGGCTCTTGAAGGGAAAATTCGGGGAGCGTTCAAGCACTTTGCTCGCATTTTCCGATGCTCTCTCAAGCTCATTTCGGTCCATGTGCAAGAGCGCTAGTCGAAAGAACGGCTGCCAATCCTCGGCTTGCGATCGATCTGCCGCGACGTTGTATTCAGTAATCGCCTCCTCCACACTTCCCAGCTTTTCGAGGCGAATTCCCCTCACCAAGTGGGGCCACGCTTCTTCTGGAGCAGCTTGCATCGCCTCGGCAAGATCTCTGTCCGAGAAGAGATCTGCAGACCCTGCATAATCATGATCCTGGAGAAGAACTTCCGCGGAGTGCTTTCGCGCATCGGTGATACGTCTAAGACTTTCCGGGAGGGGAGAGATAGGAAGAGCTACTCGCCGTGCTGCTGCACGGTTAGCCTGCGCCATGACCTCTTTTGCTACCACCTGCCAGGGGCGACTGCGACCCAGAGTCTCGCAGCGACGACACATCTCAATCTGACGCGAGCGGTTACGGAGCATGTTTGTAATCGCTTGTCGAAGTGCATCGGCGGTCCCCTCGTAGAGCACCTCACCTAGCTGTCCATCAACAACATACTCGGGGACGCCTCCGACTCCGTGGGCTACTACGGGACAACCACTGGCCTGAGCGTCGACCACTGCGAGACCAGCAGTTTCAAAGGAGACTGATGGAAAAACCAAGAGCCCTGCCGAGCGCAGGTATTGCGCCAGCTCGCGCTGCGGCACTTTGCCATGGAACTTCACTCCTGGCAGTTTCGCCGCGTACTGCTCCTTCACGGCGACAAACTCTGGCCACCACCCATCGTCTCCGAACACAGAGAGTTTCAGCTCCGGAAACTCTGTCTTCAGAATGGCAAATGCTTGAAGCAAAACATGAATCCCCTTGGCAGGCTCAATACGTCCGATGAAGACAAGCTGATTCCAATCCCGCCCTTCCGGACCAGCATAGGTAAACACCTCGGGGTCAAAACCGTTTCGAATCACCACTACTTTCTCAGGGTGCAGGTTTCCCTTTACGATTATCTGACGCTGCGCATTAGAGACGCACACCATGTAATCGATAATCTCCATAACGGTAGCAGGCTCAAGTCCACTGCCGTGTGCCGATGGCGCATGGTTGATCACGATACGAGAGAGACAGTTGCTATGCTCTCGATTAAAGAGAAACGGATGCACCAGCGTTGCACAGAGGCAGTGGTATGGGCCGAGATTCCGCAACCGTTTTTCGATGAGGTGCAGCGAGTACGAGGCTCCGAAGTTCCAAAATTCAATCCCATCAACCTGGCACTCTCCCTCGGGTAGGTTTGCACACGCTATTACTCGGTATCCCATCCGCTTGATGGCACGGGCGAGCGCCAAGGTGGCACTTTCACCCCCGCCAGCGTTTACCCCGTTCGGATAAACCTTCCAGTCATTAAAAAATATCACCACTGCTGGCGAATCCATCGAGCCTCTTATCAAGAAAAAACCCATACTATCAAGGGGTTGCGCCTTCCCCTTGAGTATAGTCGGGGAAAGACATGTATTGAGATGATCGCTGACGAGGTAAGGAGTCGAAATAAAAGCACCATTCTCGGCGCTCGCAGTAGCAGGCTTCAGAAATATGCGGGCTAGATCGGGTACGTTTACGAGCACGTTCACGGGGAAATACGTGATGTATCGCTGAAAACAATGGGTTATGCCCCATCAGCAGTCATTGGCACCCACTTGATTCCCCGATGAGCCAAAAATAATTCGGTCGCTTTCGAGACTAATTAACTGGAATTAACTCGCTCTGGAGAGCGAAAACCCCAAGTAGACACGTTGGAGTGCTCGTAACACACCGTTTCGCTGGCCCCACGCTACGCTTGGAATATCACCGAGCAAGGCAGGCTCAATTACATCTGAGAAAATAGTTTCTAGTGTTGGCTCTGAATCAACCCTCACCTGCATACCGAACGAGCCAACAAGGTCTAGATCGCACTCTTTCGGAAGAGGATCGCTTCCGAAAGCGACCACGAACCTGCGCCTACGCGCCCGCCACAACAGAAACGAACATGGGCCAAGCTTGGTGCGGATTGCTATGTCACCGAAGATAAGGGCACCAGGACTCATCTTCTTCATAATTGTTCGCACAACTTTTCCTCGAGCCCCTAACCACTTACCAGGAGACCACGGCAAACACGGGATACCCCTTTCCCTATGAATCAGATCCACCAGTTCGCCGGCCGGAGCACCATCGGGCACACTCCGAGCTGCACCTAATGCCAAAACTTCGATCCTTTCAAGGGATACATACTGCACGCCACGAATTACTATCAGTGATTTATCTTCCCACTCGATCACACCGGACTCGGACATGCAATCTTCTCCCTGCGGAGGAACTTCACGCCACACCCCAAATACAGATGATTCAAGCCGGAAGCGCTCAAATGTATCCTGTCCAGCTCGGTCGACCACGATAACCGCACAGATTCCATCCATGCCACGGAGATTGCGGTAGGCAGCTTCGCACCACTCCTTAAGTGGATAACAATTGTAGAGATGGGCGTGTGGATCAAACCGAACAACTCTCATCGCGCAGTCTCTACTTCAAGCTCTCCAAAGCCGAAAAAAGCTCCTCTCGAATACCCGGCGCCATCGCAAGTATCGGATTATTAGGCTCTATGCGCCATTCGTCGAGCGGAATACGCCTACCGAGAGGATCACAGAAAACCTCACAGCCAGCCTCCGCTGCCAGCAGAATCGCCGCGAAGTCCCACGGTTTGGCATACAACTGAAATTGAATCTGCTCAAATCCCTGTGCAAGCCGAGTGCTGTCGTTTGCAAAGCCACCGAACCGATAGACATTTTCGACCGCATTCGCTCGCCGCAGATGATCTACCACCCTAGCCTCACCACGCGGGCTTATGAAAAAGAGCATTCCCGCGGCACTTAATGCCGGACATCTCTCTACAACTAACCTACGGGTCTCGCCGCCCCCCTTCCAATCAGCAGGAAGTGTAGTTTCGAACGTCCCCTCCCCTCGCACGGCCGTGAAGAGCTTACGATGGGGTATGCTATAAAATGCGGCGACCGAAAGGGCGTGCTCGTGTACGTAGCCTATCAAGGGTCCATACCCAACGTGACCTCCGCGCTGTCCCAAGAAGCGCTTGCACGAAGTCGTACCATCCAGTGGGTCCACCAAAAAGTATGAGCTCGCGGAGTTTATCAAACTGTGCGACGAGGGATCCTCCTCAGCCACAATCGGATGTGAGCTTCCGAGACGAGCAAGTATCCTGCGCTGACTCTCTATGTCGAGGTTCATCACGAGAGTCTTGTCATCCTTGACGGCTACCTGCGGCCTCTCCCCGGATGTGACGGCCTCATCGAGATAACGGGCGGCATCTAACACCGCTGCCTCAACTACTTCGATCACCTCGGAAAATTTCGAATTCTTTTGGGGTCGCACTGTCATAGCGCCTCATTCTGTCACGATGCGCCGCCTGATGCCATACGGGTAGCTACTCTCTCTGGATTGAATGCGTTTTGTGCCGTACACTTACCCTACAAGCTATGAAAGACATCTCGGGAGCCCTCTTTAGCGAGGCCAGACCGTCAGACAGTGTAGCAAAAATGCCCCTCGGCACCGTCGTGCGCGAGTACCTACGCCTATACGCGGAAGGGAGAACCCATACCGCACGCGCAAAACAGCTTGATGCTGATAAGTTCTTAGAGTTTCTAAAGCGGTTCAAGCGCGCGAAGGATATTGATTCCCTTTCGGTCGGAGATTGGGATTTCTCGACAACACAAAGATTCGTGGATGAATCCCTAAGGCTCGGGGAGGCCCCTGCAACAGTGTCTCGCAGATTAGCAACTCTCAAACATATGGGACGAATCTTGGCTGAGAGGCTCCCGGGATTTATTAATCCGGCCCGGGATGTAAAACCTCCCAAGCAGCAAACCAACCGCCCAAAATCGATTGATGCCCGTGAGGTTCGCGAGATAAAGGAGAGGGCTGCTGCTCGGCGGTCCGAGAGCAAAAGCTTTACTGCTGTGCGCAACGAAACGATTCTGAATCTACTGCTGGACACTGGCCTTCGTGCAGATGAGGTACGTTTACTCAAGATGGGACAGGTGGAAGACAGCCTTGAATGGATACGCCAGGTGAGAACCAAGGGGCGTCGCTTCAGAGATGTATACATCTCAACTGAAATGCGGGCACCGCTGCGAGAGTACCTACGGGCACGCGGTCATGAATTGGAACGCTTTTTCCCGAAGCTCTCGCCCACAACAAATCTAAAGCTCCCCCTCTTCATCAGCGCCTATGGAGCAAAAGCAGCCGAGCTAAGCAGCTTCGAAATGAGCCCCAAGAGTATCTGGAGGGTCATCCGTGGCGCGTCGGTAAGCACTCGCCTCCATCCTCACCTACTACGGCACACCTATGCCACTGAACTTCTCGATGACTCGAAAGATATACGACTTGTAGCGCAGGCCCTCGGGCACAGCGATGTGCGGATTACGATGCGCTACACCGAGCGAGGCAATGAGGAGGTAGCACAGGCTCTCGAAAAAGTACGGAGAAGAAAGAATTCATGACAGACGCACATCCTTTACACTCAAACCTCGCACGTGAACTCGCCTCTCGATTTCACACCCCTCTCTATATCTTCTTTGAATCGATCGTTCGGCAACGATGCCAAGAGCTCAAAGCAGCCGTTAGCTATCCAAATAAAACTATCCGTTACGCATGCAAAGCGCTCACGCTCCAAGCGATCCTCGCTATCATCCGGGATGAAGGTCTTTGGATCGATGCGTCCTCGCTAAACGAAGCAAAGCGAGCCCTACTGGCCGGCTACACCCCGGAACAGATCCAATTTACCGGCGAGAGCTCCTCGGTGCCTGTCTTCTCCGAGTTAGTAGATCTCGGTGTCGACATAAATTGTAGCTCCTTGGATCAGATGCAACTTCTGGGACGACTCTTTCCAGGTTCAAAAGTATCATTCCGCCTTAACCCTGGCGAAGGACACGGCGCGAACAACAAGGTGAACACGGGAGGCCCAGCGAGCAAGCATGGTATTTATATCGATCAGCTCGATGAGGTACGCCGCACTCTGCGTCAACACAACCTCCGCTTAACGGGCATTCATGCCCACATCGGCTCCGGTACCGATCTTGGTCACTGGCTTCGGATCAAAGATATTACCCTCGAGGTAGCTCGCAGCTTTGAGGATATTTCATTTATAAATCTTGGTGGTGGTATCCCTGTTGTATACAACCCGACCACCGATTCACCGATGCCACTCCACGAGTGGGGCAATAGACTCTCAGAGAGTTTTGCGGCCTTCTCGGGCGATTACGGAAAGGACGTTCGCCTGGAAATCGAGCCCGGCAGGTTTGTGGTAGCTGAATGTGGCTACCTCATCGCAGAGATTCAGAACATCAAGCATACTCCTGGATATACGTTCGCTCTTCTCAACACCGGGTTTAATCACAACCCCCGTCCCGCGATGTACGGTAGCTATCATCCGATTGAGTTTGTGTCCGGCGATGGCAGACCTCCTGAAGGAACAGAACCGTATGTGATAGCTGGTTATCTGTGTGAGTCAGGTGATGTCTTCACTCGCTCAGAAACGGGAGAGCTCCTTCCAAGAAGCTTTCCCAAGCTACAGGTAGGAGATCTTGCGATTATGGGGATTATCGGCGCGTACAGTCACGCGATGAAGAGCGAGTACAATTCAATGAATTTGCCCGCCTCTGTGCTCGTTCAGCGCAACGGTGAGGTCCGAGTGATCGAGCGTCGAGGAACCCTAGAAGATATTATGCGTCGAGAAGTCGAGGCTTTTTAACGAAGCTCTTACGTGCGTATCGCTCAAGTATGACGGGATTGTTTCACAATCCGCCCCCATAACTGTGAAACATTTTCATCTCCCCACGATGAGCCATCAAAGACCTCAGAGGCATACTGCTGTGTAGGTAGACAGAACTTTTCATGCATCGGCTGAACACTATCAGTCCACTGCGCCAGAACTGAGGCTTCAGTTCGCCCTCGCTCTCGAACATCACGACGGAGCCTTCGTTCGAAACGCAGCGCGTCTGGGGTGTCAACAAAAACAGAATATCCGAAACGCCCCCGGAGCTCCGAGAAATAGAGGGTCAAAATCCCCTCGATAACCACGAACTCTCGTGGCGCCACTCGCTCCGTCTTCACCGCCCGTTCGTGTTTCGCAAAATCATAGGTAGGGATCTCTGCGGAGAGGCCACTTTGTAAAATAGTGAGGTGCTCAATCAAGAGCGAAATGTCGAGAGCGTCAGGATGATCGTAATTTACCCCAGCCCGCTCTGCTTGCGTTAACTGCGCCTGACTGCGGTAATACGAATCAAGAGATAGCACCTGCACGCGATCACTCCCAACAATTCGCGCAAGATCAAGCGCAAGGGAGCTCTTACCACTCCCAGTACCTCCCGCTATACCCACAATCGTAGTGGTCATCGATTCCTCATCTCTGCTCCAATCGAAGCGAGAGGCACTTCGCTGCTCCCCCAGCCTTTATGAACTCACTCAACTCAACTGGATACGAAACAAAGCCCCGCTCTGCTAACATCTTGTAGGTCTGCGGGCATCCCGCCGGGAGAACAACATCCTTGCCAAGTACCAC
>JBIJBZ010000269.1:0-2984 GCA_044344945.1 Bdellovibrionota bacterium
CGAGGATTACATCATGTCACGCAAGAAAGATGATAAAGGCGTCAGCGGGATTAGCGGTAGCAGCGCGACCAAAGGGGTCAAAGCAACATCGTCGATTTCGGAAGTGGACAAAGTTAAAGGCGCCACTGCTATTCGCGGCGTCTCTGGAGTTCAAGGAGTCAGGGGAGCCGGTGGCGTCTCATCAATCTCGTTCGAGCAACGAGAGAAGCTCTTCAGCATGGTAACTGAAGAGGCAGAGAAGCTGGCGGCGCAAGGCTTCATTCCAAAGAATCAGCGAGATGTGGTTGAGCAGGCTGTACGCATGATAATCGATTCAGCGCTCGTGGACCCCGGCCCAGAGAAGGACAAAAAGTAAGCAGCGCGCAAGACCCCCTTTTCTGATAGTCGAGCTTTCGGTACGCTCAACGCACCTATGAGCGATACGACCTCAATTGAACACAAACTATCCGAGCCAGCACAAAAAGCTCTGCACATCAACCTCGACGCGAAGCGCTACGGCACGTTCGCCGAGATCGGCGCTGGTCAAGAGGTAGCGAGCTGGTTCTTCCGTGTCGGAGCATCCTCGGGCACGATCGCCAAATCGATGTCGGCCTACGACATGAAGGTCAGCGACAGCATCTACGGCAAGACGGGACGATACGTATCAAAGGAACGACTCGTTGCGATGCTTAATCACGAATACTCGCTACTCCTTGAGAGACTCGCAGATACTCGAGGTCACAACGCGGGATTCTTTGCATTCGCTGACACCGTGTCCGCTCGCAACTTCGCAGGCACTAACGAATCACACGGATGGATGGGTGTTCGCTGGCAAGCTTCCCCGGGTGGATCGGAGCCGAATCAAGTTCTCATCCATGTGAACATGTCCGACACCGACAACGTCCGCCAACAAGAGGCGCTCGGGATCCTTGGAGTTAACCTTCTCTTCGCTGCCTTTTACCGCTCGGATTCAATAACCAACTTGCTCACCGGACTTCTCGACGGAATCTCGCTCAAGAGAATCGAAATTGACTATATAGAGGTATCGGGACCAGATTTTAGTTCTACTGATACCCGCGTCATTAACATCGCCCTTTTGCGATACGGACTCTCGAATGCAATTCTCTTCGATCGCCACCAACAACCGATTCCCCCGACTGATTTCTTTCACAAACGCCCGATCCTGTTAGAGCGAGGGACCTTTCGAGCCCTGCATCAGCTCTGTCCCGGCCTCGTAGGAGCATGTCAGAAAGAGCTTGATCGAGTAGCCGGCGAAGCAGAGAAGGAGGCCGCGTATGTCTTAGAGATCTCCCTCAACAACATCCTGCGCACCCAACAGTCGACGGACGATGAAGTCCTGCTTGTTATTGAACAGCTCTGCAAAGGTGGAGACAATGTCCTTGTCAGCAACTACTCAGAGTTTTTCCACCTCACACAGTATCTGCGGCGGTTCACCCAATCCCCGATCGGATTCGTAGTCAGCGTTGCCTTCCTTCCCCTACTGCTCGAAGATGACCGATACTCACTCCTCAAAGGTGGAGTGCTTGAGGCATCAGCCCGACTTTTCCAACAACAGGTGCATCTACTTGTGTATCCAGTTGCAAGTCGCATCTTCAGCTCATACCTTGAGTCGATTAAGTTCGATGTAGCACAGATTTCATTTCCAAAAACCGGGATGGTTCGCAGCACAAACGTATCCCTTAAGGCAGTTAACAACTACCTTCTGCGCTACCTCGTCGAATCAGGGATTGTCCTTGATGTTCCGGTAGAAGGACAGAGCGCCTAGCGTTATATCAATCGCAACAAGAACGTGCACGCCCTCATAAACACGCACGTAAATGCACCGGCCCCCCGTCAGAGTGGGGAAGATCAGCTCCCTAAGCCTGGTTGTACAACCGACGGTCAGGGACCACGTTTACGTGCAGGTGAATATGGACGAGAAACGGGTAAGACAGTGCCCCAGCCTCCACCCGACCACCTACGCGATTATCAGCCCTTCGCTCCCTTAAGGTAACCATCGAGGTCAGCCAACTTCAATCCCTCGGCAAACTTCTTAAGGGCTGGACCATCAACACCATCGCTCGTCCGGAGCTGGACGATTGACCCACTATCGAGAAAAACCGTCAACTCAGGTGAACTCTTCGTATCAAGGGTCCCCGTGAGGGAACCGAGCCGCACCTTCTCAACTCCAGGCTGCGTCGCACCCATCATCATGCCCATCTTCGCAATACCAGCAAGTCCACCCATGGCATCGCCACCCGAACCACCCGAGAGGGACATTGTAATAGTTTGCTCGCCCTTGGTGTACTCACGCTCAAGCGTTGTAAACCCAAGTGCACTCTGGATCTCGGGCTCTCCTCCTTTAAAACCATCGACTTCGCCAGGAACGATCTCTTTAAGACGCTGCTGATGAAGCTTCTCTATCTCTTCCTTCGCCCATGACAATTCACTGATCGCTGCGGGATAATTCTTCTGCTGAACGAGCGACTCGACTTTCTTGAAGATAGCATCGATATCCTCCGCTGACGCCGTTGAACCAACTAACGTGAGACCTACCAGCATGACGGCTCCCTTGACAACTCCTGCCAATCCTCTTCTCATAAATACTCCAACTTCAATGACAAATCTCTGAGCAACATGAAACATCCTACACCCTCGCCCGACCTTGATAGCGAGCCAACTGCATCTTATAGAAGCGCACAACATTTGGATCGGATATCTTGCAACCTTGAATTAACTCTCCAACCTCTCCGAGCAGAGTTCCGGCTGTGGTACTATCATTGAGGGCAAGTGCAGCCGCCACCACAAATAACATCGCCTCGGCAGAATCAGGCGATACTTTCAGGGCGCGTTCAGCAGCCCGGTATGACGCCTCCATGTCTCCCAGGGTCCCCTGCACAAGTGCAGTGCCAAGCCATGCAGGGAGAAAATCGGGTGCAACCGCGTTGAGGCCGCTCATGATAACCTCGGCCTTGCGAACCTGCCCCGTCTCAAGCCACATCTTG
>JBIJBZ010000270.1:0-2983 GCA_044344945.1 Bdellovibrionota bacterium
CGTCATCCGCGCGAATTGGGATCATCGGATTGAAGCTTGGCGGATGCAAGGTATCGCTGGGATCGAAGATTACCACATCCTTGATGCGGTGCTTTGGGATGATTCGAAGCAGGTCGTCAACGAGATCCCCGTGTGGATCGAGCACCGCGCACCCATAACCCTGCTCTATGTCGCTCGCAACAAGCAGCTGTAGAAGACACGACTTCCCGTTGCCCGATTTCCCAACGACGTACAGGTGTCGGCGACGATCGAAGCGGCGGATGCCAAATGGATCTCGCTGCTCACGATAATTGGTGCGCCCGAAGAAGCTAATTTGCGCATCGCCCCCTGTTCTGGGGAGCGCTCGCGGAGGCGGCGCCTTGCGAGAGAGAACCCGAGCTGTGTTCGGCAAGACTGCCAGGGATGGAGGATGCCACATCGACGTTACCTCCAGGGCTGATAGTTTGAAGGGCCTGTCGAATCGACGCTCTGCGATCTTCCGTTCAACCCCGCGACCGAATCGAACCGGCCCAACTACTAAACGATTCTGGTTTACGGTGTTGAGGGTTTTTGTTCCATTCGCCATCATCACCAGGTTGTTCGTGATCCGCATCTTCGCCTTGCGTAGCTCATTTGCTGAGGGATTCTTGCTGATGTGAGTGCGTGAACTGATTCGGTAATTGACCCTGAAGAGTTGCCCGAGCGATTTCTCCTTAATCAGAGTAGTCGTTTCCTCATCGTTCGTGTGTTTGAGCCACGTTCTTGGGCGAAGCTTGCGAACGAACGAGTCTATGTAGCGAGCTAGAGCTGTCTCTATATGCAGCCTTGTGGAGTCGCGCAGGGGGCGGACCAGTACCTGAACAAGCGCAGTATCTCCATCGGGGATGCGGCCCATGGCAGTCAACACGGGGCTGAGGACATTCCACCCGAACATTTTGTAGTTCTGAAGCGGATAGATATCTGGCAGCTCAAGGTGCAGATCTGTGGAGCCAGTTAACATTTCGTCGGAGGCTTCCAGCGTGTAGTCCGGGATAGTCTGAAATTCGATATCGCCTTGATAGCCGTAGATACACGACGTAATGCCACGAATGCGCTCCTCGTTGCCAGCCATGCAGATGTAGACTGAGTTGTTGGTCGCGTAGAACTCCAGCGAGAACGGCTCATACGAACCGCGCGCGATATCTCGGAGCTGAGCAGAGAAGCCGTTTGCGGGGGTGGTGTTAAAGGTCGTGTCGTAGATCGCTCCCTCAAGGGAGACTGACTTTCGAGGTATGTGAAGTCGAACTACGTACATAGTGAGGTGAGGAGAACGGAACACTTTTGAGTTTACCCAGATAATGGTACAGGTAAACCAGTTCTTACTGAAGGGATAACCCGGCAAAAGATGGTTGGCAGAGGCAAGGTCAGAGGGAATTCGAGTCCGCTTGATACTGCAATTTAATCAAGTAGTTATCCGGGTTTTACGGGCTGTATGCTTTGCTCGGCACAACGGACACTCGTTGTGGTTTCAGAGAGGAATCGCTGCGAGGATTCGGATTGGACATGGATGTGACGAAGGAATTATTGACGCAACCTCTTCAGGTAGTGGGAAAGGCCCAGGGATATGCGTGGGGTAAGGTAGGTGCATCTTCAAGGATCTCCTCGATCGTCAGACATTTTGATCCTAGTCAGCCATTGGCTGAATATTGGCTTGGAGCTCACCCCAAAGCACCCGCGGACCTTCTCGTTCCGCAGGCGGGGCCACTTGCCCTCAATCAGGTCTTCCACGGGGAGCACCGATTGCCCTTCATGGTGAAGGTGTTGTCGATCAATCCAGATTTCGGTCTCTCAATTCAATCGCACCCTGATTCGCAGTGGGCTGCAACCCTGCACAGTAGAGATCCGCTCAATTACCCCGATCCGTTTCACAAGCCTGAGATCGGCGTCGCGCTGACTCCGGTGACGCTGCTGTATGGCTTTCGGCCCCACCGTGAAATGTCGCGGGTGTTTGAGCTGTTTCCGGAGCTCGTATCAGTAGTGGGAGCGGATCTGTGTGGCGCCATCGCTTCCAAGTCCTCTGCTCACGATAGGGGCTTCGTACGGGATATCTTTTCGGAGATACTGCGAGGCGAGCGTGATGCAGTCAGTCGAGTTGTTGAGTCGCTGGAGTCCCGCTTTGCAGGACAGCACCAAGTCCCTGATGAGATCGCGCTCGTGCGCCGCCTTCGTCCGCGATACGGCGCCAGTGATGTAGGGCTACTTGCTCTGTTCGTGATGAACATCGTAACGGTTCCTCCAGGCTTCGGTGTCTTCATCGGGCCTAATATTCCGCACGCATACCTTGATGGAGATCTTGTCGAGTGTATGGCGTGTTCTGATAACGTGATTCGCGCCGGATTGACCCCTAAGTTTACCGATGTTGAAGCACTACTGCAGACCCTGTCCTTTGATGTAGCAACCCGACCAGCCTTGCTTTCGGCTAAGGGTGGGACCGATGGCTTCGCGTTCTTCGACATTCCAGTGGATGATTTCTATCTTGGTATGATCGACGAGGGGAGCGGTTCAATTCGGTGCAAAGCGACATCGTCGCCATCCCTGCTCTTTGTGCTCGGCGACTCAGCGATAGTCAGACATCCCGGTTCGAATAGTTTGATCGAACTTAGTGATGGTGGGGCAGTATTAATCCCGGCTGAAGTGGGGGAGTATGAGATCGAGCGTTCGAAGGCCGCCCTCTTCTTGGCGGGGCACGGTCAGCGGCCTCGGTAGTTTTCGCAAGCCGCGCGTTGCGGAGCTTTTGCGATAACTCTCGCTCAAAAGGGGGTTTAGTTGTTGCCTCAGCCGGTATAAGATCGAGGACGGTTACAGCGGAGTTTTTTACGTGTCGAAGCATTCTACAACGGGTCTTGCAACAGCAGCGCAAACGATGCGTCGGGAGGGTCTTCCGGAGTCGGTTGTGAAGAACTTCGAGAGGCTCTTTTACGATGTTATCAACGGAAAGACGGGGGTAATCACCGAGGAGGAGATT
>JBIJBZ010000115.1:0-10667 GCA_044344945.1 Bdellovibrionota bacterium
GCAGGAGTGCCAGCGCATTTGGAAGGCTCTTACCCTTCACCACCATATTACGAGTTGTGGAATCAATTGGGTGTGGATAGTGATCAGCCTCCCGCAGCCGATGGACTACCTCTGAGACCCGTTTTCTCTTTTCGTCGCTTAAACCGGAAGGCTCAAACATCAACTTGTCGAGGATACTCATGGCGTGGCTGCCGATCTCAGTCTTTATTTTCGTAGGGATATGCGGAGCCAAAAAGTTCGTGATGACAGGAACGCCGTAAATGTATCCGCATGTGAGCATGAGCCCAGCGAGGGTGACTACTGAGAGGCAAAGACCAGGGCGGCGCTCAATACGTTCAAGGATTTGGTTGCGAGTGGAGATCTGTTCTTTAAAAGTTGTTAAGAGTTCCTCTGACCACGGGATCTGGATCATCCCACCATCGGAGAGTTTGAGGCGTAGTGGAGTTCTGCCAACCGGTGGAGCGACGGAGTAACGATTGGCGGGTACCGAGCGCGCCTGCTGGCCCTCTTGCTGGATGTGAAGTGTTCCATCGTCGCTCCGTGTAACGGTGACGGAGTGGGAGAGAGAGCTTGTTCCATCGAAAAACAGACCGTTCCATTCGTGCGGGCTTAGGCTGTTCATGGGGTTCTCATCCTAAAAACCGAAATCGACATCGAGGTCGTAGAGTTCCGCAGACTGATCGCCAAGGGAGGTAATCTCCTGCTGTTTTTCGGCGACAAAGTGATCGATGCTATCGGGGCCATGAATAGTAAGGTTCTCTACCATGTACCGCCTCATACGGATGACACAGAAGGGAGTCAGTAATCCAAGTGATATGGCCCTTAGTGCGAAGTTAGATGCGGCGATCCACATGTAGCGTATTGGATCGAGAGAGGTCTCCAGTCGATAGGAGCCTAACGTCATCCCATTCACGGTAAGTCGGAGGATCCATGCTTTAACGAGGTGATAGACTGCGGCAAATACCAGTGATCCAAAGATCGATACCAAGAGCGGACCCGCTGCTTTAAGGAATTTAGAGTTCTCGCCATCGACCACGAAAAATGCGGGAAGCATCAGAAATACGGCAGAAATAACCGCAACTACGATCACACACGGTAGAGCGATACAATACACGATGTAGAATGACTTCACCGTTGCCTGAAAGCCAAACCGACTAACTCCATATCCAGCGTGTTCAATGACATACTTTCTCTCCTTGTGGCGTGCCCATGGGAACAGAAGTCCTAAGGAGATAAATGCCAGGAACTTCGGACCGAGTATCTGCCAGAACGTATCCCCTGATGTTCCCGAGAATGAAAAGGAGAGGTTTCGATAGCTGGTATATCGACACCGAAATCTGACGGCCATCGTGAGAGCCCATGGATAGAGGGCCGCTACGGGGAGCAGAAATGCGACCAGAAAAGCGATTGGTGACATCGACTTTGTGATTGCACCGACGAACAATATGGCGATGATGAGGATTCTCCCTTTCAGGATCCGTACCGGATCTGCTGTGTACTCAAACGCAGCTCCATCGAGGAGTGTATGTCCCAGCAGATAACGTTCCCGCCGAACTTTAGCCCACGGGGCATAGAATCCAATCGTGATGATTGTGAGGGCAATGTTCGTTAACCACAGTCCGAAGTATTCGCCTGTTATTCCCGTAAACCGGAGTCGATGTTGGATCTGCTCCTCGCTCGATGAGGAAAGATCGTTTGCCAAGTGCTCCATAAGCCCTCCAGAGGGCTCTTCGACCTGGCGTGGGATTGGCTTTATATATTGGCGCGTTGTGGGTGTAAGCGGTTGAATATGGGTTGCTTGTAGTGTCCAAGTATGGGCGAGGAGCCAATCAATGTGTACCGCAGCCGCATCTGTTGCACCGAAGCTACTGCGCTGTCTCTTTCATTCTTGCCGCCTGTGCGCGTTCAGGGGATAGCCAGTGCTGCAACTGCGCTTGCTCCTGTCGGGATGGAGGAAAGTGATTTGTGAACGAACCCGTCGCGTTACTTG
This sequence comes from Bdellovibrionota bacterium, assembly GCA_044344945.1. Taxonomy (GTDB): domain Bacteria; phylum Bdellovibrionota_C; class UBA2361; order UBA2361; family OMII01; genus OMII01. The sequence continues at coordinate 1,991 of JBIJBZ010000115.1, forward strand.
GCTTGTGTCATTTGCAGGTTACGTAACCGTTTGGCTACTTGTGTGCCTGTCGGTATTTGCCTCCCCTGCCAAACCGGGGGAACTTTGCCGTAACAACTTAAACGGCTTGGCTTTTGCTGCTGGCTTTAGCTGTCTGTTCCAGAATAATCCACGTTGACTCCCATTTGGCGAGGGCGTATGTGGCGCTTATTATCTCACGTTCTGCAAGAGAGGTACGGATGGCGAAATTAGCAGAGGGATTGCCCGTGGAGGACCGCGGTGGCCCATGGATAAAGGCCGCGTTCAATGACGTTTGTGACGCGGTCGGTAAGGCGCTTGAGGTAGTGGGGCCTTGGTATTCCTATGGGCTCTCTGAAGCTTCTCCGCTTCCGAAGGCGTCACTTGATTCCAAGCATCTATCTGCCGCGCTTCGCGAGTGCTGTGCGGAGGTTGCTGAACGTAACGAGGAACGTTGCGCGACCGTAATTGACGCAGAGATGGGGGAGCGGTTCAAAGAAGTTCTAAGCCATCTTCACGGCGTTGTGGAAAACGAGGGATGGAACGCAGAGCTGGTCGCGTTTGTGAGCGAGTCTTGTAGGATTCTCTCCCGTGCATCACTCACTGAGTCTACAGCGCCGATGAGTCTTGTCTATCACTCCGTTCTCTTGAGTCTTAAAGATGTAGAGACGCATTCTCCTTCGATTGCGTTCTCAATGCTTAGCATGGTCGACCGTTGGCCGGACCTAAATGCTTTTGTTCTGGGTAGTCATAAGGACGCTTTTCAGGGGCCGTACGTTGAATCGACGATCTCAATCGGTAAAGGGGTGGTTAAGCAGATTAGCGCGCGCTTTGCCAATGATTGGTCCGATACTGCACATGTTGGGAAGCTAAGCGAGGCATCGCGGCGTTCCATCGTAAAGGGGCGAGCGCTCCTTGAAAATCGGGAGCTCCTTAAGACCTTGATGGCTGAATAGCCCGAGGAGCGTTTTAGACAAACAGGCCATCTTTTTTAAAGATTCCTTGTACAGGGGACGGGAGCGACCGGTATACTCAGAGAGGGTATTGGCTGAAAGGTTGTTCTCAATGAAACGTTTGCTCCTCGCTCTTGCTATCTTTTTTCCGGTTGTCGCGCGGGCAGAGTCTTTTTGGCAGATAACGTTCCGATACGATGCGAGGGGTCCGAGCGAAATTCTCGCCGCCCAACAGATCCCCCCTCTGCAGAAATCTGTATCTCATCCAGGGCGTCTCTCTGCGGCGGAGTTACATCGCGGTGTAGTAACGTGGACAAGGGACGGAGAGACACTATCGTCTCAGGAGATAGAGCTTCCGATTGGGGATCGTTTTGCTTCGGTTCAACCGAGTGTCGGTGTAATCCGAGTTGCAGGTCCTGATTCTTGGCAGACGGGTGATCTGATAGCGATTAATCTTCTTGGACAGACAACGCGAGGGGCGCAGGTCTCTACACGTGCTGGTTTACAGCCTCTGCGATCGGGGACGCTACGTTTTTTTGTTCGAGGACGTCCTGACTATCACACGCTTGATGGGCCCATTTCGGTACACAAGGTCGCTGATAATGGAGGTGACGCCAATAGGTTCGTTATTGTAATTCTCGGAGATGGCTATCGGGTTGAGGATATTCAGAGCGGACTCTTTGACCAAGATGTGCAGAACGCGGTAGAGGGCCTAGTAACGCAGAGTCCATGGGATAGGCTTCGTGCACTTTCGAATGTGTATTCAGTGAGTGTGGTGAGTAATGAAGCTGGCGCCGATGAGCCGTGTGCAGCTGGTGCTGACCCTGATTGTGTTGCTGCCAGTCGCGATACGTACTTCAACACGACTTTCGGCTATTTCGGAAGTGATCGGTTGCTCTCTCCTGATGGACATGGGCAGGCGCGTGCATTTGCGGTTGCAGACCAGCAGGTCGGTCCGGGAGTGTGGGATATTCTTATTTTGTTGGTCAACTCCGACAAGTACGGAGGCTCGGGGGGAAGCATTCCTACTGCATCTCGTAGCAGTTCGGAGTTGGTGGTCCATGAACTCGGACACTCAATTGCCGGACTCGCCGATGAATATTCGGACCCTTACCCCGGATACCCAGATGGAACTCCTGAGCCAAATGTAGATTCGGATCCTTTGCGTCCGAAGTGGTGGCGTTGGCTCACATCGGGGGTGCCGTTGCCGACACCGGATACCTCTGATTACGGTTCGGTGGTGGGAGCCTTCGAGGGGGCTCGATACAAATCGTCAGGTGTCTATCGACCGGTGCAGTCGTGCAAGATGCGTCTCTTGGGGGTTCCGTTTTGCCCCGTGTGTAAGGAGGCTCTCAGTAGGGTGGTTCTGGGACAAGTGCAGATTATTGATGCAACAATACCATCGTCGGGAGTACGGGTAACTGTAGGTCGCACCAAGAGAAAATTTGTAGTTACTCCGGTTAGCTTTGGCAGTGCAAAGGTGGCTTGGACGCTCTGCGGCAAATCAATTAGGGGGAAACGGCTCTCCATCGGTATCTCTCGAAGCAATATGCGCCGAAAGTCCTGCGAGCTCAAAGGAACCCTTACGACTACTTCCTCGCTTATTCAAGAGGGAACCTACCAACAAACGGTGCAGTGGACGGTTAGGAGAAAGTAGGGGCGCCCTGCTTCGGCGTTTACTGTGAGCAGGGGCCCCGCATCTCTCGGAGAGATCTACTCTGTCGTGTCGATCTCAAGTAGGGTTTCTTCGACCGCGTTCTCAAGACCGCCGTCGAAGCCGACAGCGCTGTTCGCAACGAGATCGTTGATCTGAGCTACAGTATTTTCAGTTGCATCCGCGTCTAAGCTTTTCGTGTTGCTTCGAGTGGAACTTCGAACGGCGGTTCCACCGTATCCGACGGAACAGGTTCGGTTTCCGCACTGCACTGCAATGGCAACGGCGATAAGCCCTTCCCCGTCACTAGCGTCCTGAAGACTTATTCCGAATCCTTGAGTGCAACCGTTTGTGCCGGGTTGGATGAGGTTTGCGTTGAATCCATCCTTGTCGTTCGTAACGCCGGTCAACGATAGCGAGCCTGCTTGCACTGATACAGACGAGCCGTTTTGCTGCACGGTCATAGTTGCATTTAATTGAGCATTTGCCCTTAGGTTGCATGAGTCTGAGAGTTTTATCGTCTTATAATCCCAAGTGCCTGCGTAGCGTGCGGAGTTGGATCCACTATCTGATCCGCCACCGCCACCGCAGCCGATTCCTGAAAGAATGCAACTTGCGATAGCTATCGCGACGAGAGATCGATTAAAAATACGGGCGGTGAAAGACATATTGCTAACTCCTGAGACTAGGCGTGTTTTTTTCTCTTTCGGTGAGATACCGATCGTGGAATATGCCTGAGTACGACAGGCAGGTACTGGGATCAACAATGTGTAGCAGGGGGTGAGTTAGGTATCGGGGCTACTCTGTTCGAGAGATGTAGCCAGCCAGTGGTAGCTGTACTTCCGCAGACTCGAGATCCAAATAGAGTTGCCGAGGGTTTGTAATTTTCCGGTGTCGGTGTGCAGAAAGTTCTGGATGGAATGAGCGAGCCTACGAGCAGGGTTGTCGTAGTATACGGCTTGGCGCATTTCACCCCCGTGGCTAGAATTGGTTGCCAAATAGTAGTTGCTATTGGTTTCGCTTGCTGGGCTCAGGACGGTGGCAGAAAAAGTAATGTTTGTTTCTCTTAAGAAATCGGCGCTGGATGGTAGAGTTGCGCGGAATTGACGAGATAATCCCGGTAATCAGCGGATAATTTAGGGGATCTTGGGGGAGTTGGTGCTCTGACACGTGAAAAATGATTTTCGCCCTTAGTAGGTAGGTAGGTGGGCTACTAGAGGGCAGCTGACCCATGCAACGTGGTTTGGAACGATGCCCACTGGTCGCGGTTGGGCTGCCCGCGGTGCACGGCCTACCGGGTTTCTCGATACATTCCGAATCCACCGGAGATTTCTTCGGAGTCACCTGGAATTGCAACTTCGAGGCAATATAACGCGGCAAAGGATGGGAATCGGACCATACAGCGGCTCTGATGTTTCGATAAGGCCGGTCAGCTCGATTGGAGGCTCTGTGCACGCAGTTAGATAGAGCTGGTGTGTAGTCTGGTACCTTTTGAGCGTTGTCGATTAACAATTAAATTGGGAGGGATCCGTATGACACAGCGATCGGTTGAACTACATTTTGTTGGGGAAGCTGATGTTCAGCTTGCAGAGGCGCGTTTTATAGACAAAACAACATCTACTGACCGTGTTACTGTTCGGGGAAAAACGGCGGGGGCGTTTCGAGATGCAGGAACGTTTCAATGGACGTCGGCAGTGCGTGGCTTGTGTATTCTCTTCGCGCGGGCAAAGGTAGCCAAACTGCTGGGAGACGATGTTACGCCGGGGAGAATCATAGGTGGTCGAGGCACGATTGCTGCTTCATTAGACTCTGCGGTTACGAAGCAGCCGATGTGGATCCGAGATGTATTTGGGAATGACTGCAGTGGGCACGCTCTTGCACAGCGTTTGATCTCTCGGACGAATCCAAATCGCAAGCGACCCGGGCCAGTAATTTTGAGTGTGAACGAGCGGGCGCTCGCTGTTTCGGAGATAGTGATTGTTTGGAACAACAAAAGGATCAAATCACTGCAGGCCTTGCGAAGTCTCTTGTTGGGTCTTGGTGATGGCGAGCAGGCGCAGGTAACTGAAGCTGATGCTGAGGCAACGCCCGTTGGGGGAGCAGGGGAAATTGCGGCTTGAGGGGGTGTTGTGTTGTCGGCGCTCTGTACCGGGGCGGCGCTCTGTACCGGGGCTAGTGTGCTCTGATCGGCGCCCTATACCGGGGCTACCGCACTCCACCCGCGAGAAAAATGTCACAGGGAGAAATTGTGTCATCGATATGGATCTAGTCAAGGTGATAGAAGTCACAGAGAAACAAGCCGGTCTAGATAGACCTCGGCCCTGCGGGTCGGAAAACGCAAGATGATGAAGAATAAAAAACCCTAGTTGCCGATCACATTAGCAAGCTTCGGCATCGAGGGTGGATAGAGGCCCGCTGGATAGGGGGCAGTTACTTCCCCTCGCTTCCATCGTTCACGAATAGCCCTGGCTTTTTTGAAAAGTTCCTTCAAAAAGGCGATAAATCGTGCGCGTATTGAGCGCTTCTCGCTGAGGCACCATGTGCGACGTCCTTTACGCTTGGAGCGGTAGGTCAGATCGAACACCTGCGCCATTATGCGCTCTCGCCCAAGAACCCGCTTTTTCTCTCTTGCTCGTTTACTCTCCGCACGACGCTCAAGTAGTCGCACCCGCTTAACAATTCGCTCATTGAGGCTCTGCTGTTCTTTTGGTGAGTTGATACCAAAAGCCTCCATCCACGCGTTGGGCTCTAGGGTAAATATTTGCGTCTCGTTTGACTCCCCCAAAATGCGATCGGCAAGCTTTGTATAGCCTCGAAGATTATTCGCGTCGCGAGGAATGGTTTTGAACTGGGGGCGTCTAAGCCTCTTCCACTCTCGGGTCGTACTATTGGACTGAAACATCTTCCACGATGAAAATCCAGGATACCGGTCGATAGAAATCTCTAGATTATCCTTGGCGGGGTTTGAATAAAGGTACGAGATGGCCACAAGGGCTCGGGTTGGGGTGAGCACTACTGGGCTATCGTATCCCTCGCACCAGATAGTTCGCTTATTTCGTCCGAGGAGGCGATTGAGCATGTGGGCTGACTCGGTCTTGAAGCAACGCAGGAACCCAGGAACATCATCTGGGTTGATAACTACAAGGACGGTGTGTACATGATTCGGCTCCACCATAACGTGCGATATCTGGACAGGATGAAGCGCCTGTGCACGTGCCAGGCAGCTTTTAACAATCCCTTTGCAGAGCGGATTGCTGAGCAAGAGGAGCCCCTCCTCGAGACTGAAGGTACAAAACAAGACACTGCCGTGGGGATGATATTTCATGGATTTTTTTGACATGCTCTCTTAATCGAAGCTCTGCGGTCGTTTGTTGCGTGGTGAGTCGAGATAGGAGTTGTAGGTATGCTGCGAGGGGCCCAAAAAGCCCCGGAAAAAGCGCACAGGCGCAGAAAGTAGCCCCGGTACAGGGAACGGCGCAAAGGCGCAAAGTAGCCCGGGTAAAGAGAAAAAAAGAGAAAAACGTAGCCCGGGTGCAGGGGAAAGTAAAAGTAGCCCGGGTACAGGGGAAAAGGTAGCCCGGGTCCAGAGAAAAAAAGTAGCCCCGGTACAGGGGAAAAAGTAGCCCCGGTACAGGGGAAAGTAGCCAGGCAGAGAAAAAGTAGCCCGGGTACAGGGGAAAAGTAGCCCGGGTACAGGGGAAAAGTAGCCCGGGTACAGGGGAAAGTAGCCCGGGTACAGAGAAAAAAAAGTAGCCCGGGTACAGAGAAAAAAAAAGTAGCCCGGGTACAGAGAAAAAGTGGCCAGGTTGCGCGCTGTCTCTGAGGCGAGGTTGGGTAAGTAGTTAGAATGCTGAGGGATGCTGCCGCGCGGTGTCTGATACGGCGCTCGGCGAGAGCCCCGAATACGTTTACATTCCGATGGGACCGAGATACCGTTTTGCGCGGTTTATTGGGAGTACCAGTCGCTAGAGCAGGTAAGACACCAAAAACGATAGGGGCGGATATGTTTTCAAATTTGGTGAAAGCGCTTTTTGGTAAACAAGAATCTCGGGCTGCGGCAGGTCAGAGTGATGATTCTGCACACCCCGAGTCTGCGCTCAAGACTGACGGAGCCTTCAGTGGGGTGATCGTGCCTCGGCGCATTCCTACCGAGTTAGAGTGCAAAGTATCTCCGGACCTTCGGGCTGATATTCAAGTAATTAATCCGTCCCGCGACGATGTCCGGGGTGCTTCAGTGCTTCCGCAAGGGACGCTCGTGGCGATTTGGACTGAGTTCCGAGCTAAAGATGGTAAATCGGTTGAGGCATATTTCATTGGACGGGATTCGCATTACCACGCCCCCTACGTTTTGCTTCGAGCCAAACACAGCAGTCTCTATCTCTTCGAGCAAGTAAAGTCTTACGTGGAAGGGTTCCCCGGTGTGACCGGGCGCCCGTCAAATACAATAGGTTCGGATAACGTGTCGGTCGTGATCCACTTTCCTCGAGAGCAGGGATTTTTGGGCGGGTGGTCTGACAAAAAACAGTTCCAGAGGGTGATGGAAGCGATAGCACTCCCGCCGGATGGCGCCGATACCGTCGAGATTACAAGATTGTCTCTCCGCTCTGTAAAGGTTGGGCAGATTGCTGGTACTGACCGACTTGGTGATCGGCCTTATGAAATGAGGCTTTTAGGCTCTGGGGTAAATATCACCGTTTCTCGCGGCGCACTGCCGCAGGCCACTTGAATTAAAGGGCGAGATGTAGCCTAGAAGATGACGTCGATCACACCACCTGCGAGACGAAAGGGAAGTGCTAAAACCCAGCCGATTCCCTCGAACGTGCAGCTCAAAATCCCGCCGCACCACGGGCCACTGCTCTCCTTCTCAGTGACAGTTTCGGATTTTTCGGTCACTACCTTCGTGGCAGGTTGAGAAGTCGCAGCTGGTGGAGCGGTTGACTCAGGAGCCTCCTCGGTTGTCACGGTGGTAGTTGAAGTTTTTCGGGTCGAGCCACAGCCGCTTGTGTGGATAGCGACTGAAAGAGCGAGGGATAATGCAGCAAGGACTGAGAAATAACGAGCAGTCTTCATCGGGGTGGATTATCGCAAGTTCATTAGGTCGTCAATATAGCACCTCGTATAATTAGGGTCACTGCTCGACACATTAGTGTCTGCGCGACTTCTGCTTGCTAACCATAGACTCCCAGCAGAGATTCCATGGGCCGCTCATGCAACGCATGGGGTCAAGTTTTGTTTTGCGATCATAACGTGAGCTTTTCATTACACTGGGAAAGAGCTTAACTTTATTAGTGTACTCAGGGTGTTTTCCATGATGCGTAACGAGGTACGACCCGATCCCAATCGAGCTGGAGACGAAGACAGTCATAAGAGTTACTGAGGCGATGGTAGAAAAGCTCATAGTAATCCTCCGCGTATCTGAGGAGTTGTAAAGGAGCCACTAAGAACTGTCCTCAATAGGGAGTCTTCCGATTGGTTTTGCGTGCTAACTTCGTGACATCTGGTGCTCATTCCAACTTCTCCTACCTCGACAGTTCCTTCCGCTATGCAAAAAGGAGCCGCTTGGTTTTGTGCGGGCTTTTTTCCTTTAAGAGTTTCAGCAGCTTACGCTGTGCCCTTCTTTTTGGTATGCCCGCACAGGCTAATGTAAGGGATTGAGCATTTCCTGTGCCAATGACTGATATGATGGATAATCCCTTGGTGGGAGATGAGGGGATAGGCATCAGCGGGAGTGGTTGTATGTGTTTTGCTTCCTAAGGAAATAACCTCAAGGTGCCGAACATACAGATATGTCTACGGGATTCTCGCAGCGCAAACTCTTGGTTGTCGTGGCTATTACCGTAGCTGGGTGCTGTGATGAGTCTCGATTTCCACAGGCTATGCGCGGTCTTTACAGCTCTGAGGCGCGCGAGCGAAATGAGGCCCTTCAGGTGCTAGCACAGTGTGTGATCCTGATCCCAAAATATTGATGAGTAAGTTAAGCACCGAGTTACCTACAACCGGCGCGTGCTTAGCGGGAGTCTTTGAATACCCCCCGTACGCGCCGGTTGTAGGTAACTCGGTGCTTAACTTACTC
>JBIJBZ010000271.1:0-2918 GCA_044344945.1 Bdellovibrionota bacterium
CCTTATCTGTTTTTATCGGTAGTCGATGGCCGAGGACCAACTCGGTGAATGCGGTCTTCAATTATGAATACCCGTATCAGGACTATATTGCCGGCACTATTCCGAATCGCCCAGGGTGCATCTTTTTTGATGCAACAGATGGGTTAGTGCCACGGCTACGGGCGAACAGAATGGCAGGGCTGGCCAGTACCCTGGAGGGTCTTGCACGTGCTGCGCATACCCGGTTTGAATATCCAGCCCCCTGGACTACACAGGGTACCCGTAGCATCGGAGTGGTCTGTAAGTAAGCGCGGCTCCGAGCCCGAATTTTTGCCGAAGCTCGCTGTTAAAACTGTTCGAGTCAGCGTAATCACGGTGTTGAAGGCATTACGCCAACGATCGCTGGCTAGCAGCAGCGCTGCCAGAGCCGTGATCGACCTGAGCTGCCTCAACTTTCATCGCGCTCGCGATACCGTTGGTTGCTAAGGCCTTGATCTCGATGCTCTTATGGGCGAATCTTACGCGTCATGAGCAAGCTAATCCCAGAGAAATACGATCACAAGGCAGCAGAGCAGCAGTGGACACAGGTTTGGAAGGGCAGCGATGTCTACCGCTGGAACCCAGACCGACCTCGCGAGGAGACCTTCGTAGTCGACACGCCACCGCCAACTGTGTCGGGTGCTCTGCACATCGGGCACGTCTTTAACTACACGCAACAGGATGTGATTGCGCGCTTCAACCGCATGCGCGGTCGAAACGTCTCATTCCCGGTTGGATGGGATGACAATGGATTGCCGACTGAGCGCCGAGTTCAGAACGTGTTCAACATTCAGTGTAATCCGAATGTTCCATTCAATCCGGAGTGGAGGCCGACCAAGGACGAAACATCAAAGAAGGACAAGAAGCGGCCTGCTGAAGAGGTTTCACGTCCAAACTTCATTCAAGCGTGCGAGACCCTGACCCATGAGGATGAGGTCGCCTACGAAGACACATTCCGGAGCCTCGGAATTTCAATCGATTGGTCGCGCAAATATTCGACTATCGATGCACATTGTCGCCACATATCGCAGCTCTCGTTTCTCGATCTCGTTGAGAAGGGACACGTCTACAACACTGAGTCGCCAACCATGTGGGATGTCGATTTCAAGAGCGCGGTGGCTCAAGCCGAAGTTGAGGATCGTGAGATGCCCGGCGCATTCCACGATATTCAGTTCGCCGTCGAAGGCGGCGGCTCGTTTGTGATTGCAACCACGCGTCCTGAGCTTCTCGCTGCATGTATCGCCGTGGTAGCGCATCCAACGGATGAGCGCTACAAGCCGCTCTTTGGAAAGTACGCAATTACTCCGCTCTTTAAGGCGCGAGTTCCTATCCTTCCTGCAGAGCATGCAGATCCAGAGAAGGGCTCTGGAATCCTGATGGTGTGCACCTTCGGAGACGCCATGGATGTTGAGTGGTGGAAGAAATCTGGCCTTCCGCTAAAGCAGATCATCTCGCTTAAAGGACAGATGAAGGATATTGAGTACGGCGTTGCTCCGTTCGAGTCGGCAGATCCAGCGCTCGCGCGTGAAAACTATCGTGCCCTTGCAGGGCTCGATGTTCGTAAAGCCAAGAAGGTCATCGCAGAGATGCTGGCTCAGCCTGGCACAGCAGCCGATGGAGTCGGGGCAGCGCTGCAAGGTGAGCCGCGGCCAATTACCCATCCGGTAAAGTTCTATGAGAAAGGTGATCGGCCCTTAGAGTTTATTACCACTCGTCAGTGGTTCGTGAAAACCCTTGCTCACAAGGAGGAATTGCTTGCGCAGGGTCGCAAGATTCAGTGGCACCCGGAGCATATGCGTCATCGCTACGAGAACTGGGTAAATGGTTTGAACTCTGATTGGTGTATCAGCCGCCAACGCTACTTCGGTATTCCATTTCCGGTATGGTATCCGATCGATAAAGACGGTGAGATTCAGTACGACAAACCGATCTTTGCTCCGAAGGAGTCGTTGCCTCTTGATCCTCAGGTAGAGGTGCCGACTGGATACACGGCCGCACATCGCAATCTGCCGAATGGGTTTAGCGGGGATCCCGATGTAATGGATACGTGGGCCACTTCATCGGTCACACCGCAAATCCAGAGCCACTGGCTTCTCAATCCGGGGCAGCACCGCAAACTCTTCCCGATGGATATCCGCCCGCAGGCGCACGAAATTATTCGTACTTGGGCGTTCTACACGATCGTCAAGGCGTGGATGCATGAGGGAGAGATCCCGTGGAAGCATGCGCTGATATCGGGATGGGTCCTCGATCCCGAAGGCAATAAGATGAGTAAGTCGAAGGGGAATGTGGTCACACCGCAGAGCCTCTTCAACGAATACTCCTCGGATGCGATCCGTTACTGGGCGGGGCGTGCTCGTCTCGGCACCGATACTGCGAGTGCACCATCGGTCTTTAAGATCGGCAGCAAGCTTGTGGTGAAGCTGTTTAATGCAAGTCGCTTTGTATTGATGCAGCTCTCAGATCCGGTCCCTGGTGTGGAGAAGATCACGCATCCGCTCGACAAGGCGATGGTCTCTACCTTGGCAGACGTTGTGCAAAATGCGACGGAGTCATTTGAAGGATACGATTATGCGGAAGCGCTGCAACGAACTGAGGAGCTCTTCTGGCACTTCTGTGACCACTACGTGGAGCTTGTAAAGGGACGTTCCTACAGCGAGACCGATGCCGCGGGTCGCGAGTCTGCGCAGGCTGCGCTTAACTGGTGTCTAAAGACCTTCGTGCGACTTTTTGCCCCGTTTCTTCCCTTTATTACAGAGGAGGTCTGGTCGTGGCGGTTTGCGGGAGAGGGGCGTGATGCGTCGGTTCACTCAACGCAGTGGCCAGAGGCCAGCGAGGTGTCGTGCATTACTGGTGATCCCGCTTCGTTTCATGCCGCTATCGATGTCGTCTCTGCTATT
>JBIJBZ010000273.1:0-2869 GCA_044344945.1 Bdellovibrionota bacterium
CTGGTACACCCCAACTTTTTTGAGTTTGGCGCGCAACTACGGTTGATAATCTCTCGAATAGAGAGACAGTATGCGCCGACGAAGGATGCTTAGAAGTAGAAAGATGTACGACCTGTGCTTTCGCGCCCTGCAGGGGCTGCCGCTACCTGCACGGGCTCTGACAACGCTCCTCATAGAGAGTATCATAGGGAGGCTCCTACAGTCCGAGGCCGTGATCCTCTGTAGCTATGTGTGGATGAGCAACCACCTGCACATGCAGCTATTTTCTCTGGATTGCTCAGGGCTTACTCACTTCCATGAACGGCTCAAGAAGCGCCTCACTGACTTCCTTAAGAGGCTTTTAAATCTGCCTCACCTTAGCCTCTGGAATAATCGGACTACTATCGGAGAGGTGCTAGACCTCGAAGCCGCTATTGAGCGTATCGTCTACACCTACCTAAACCCCGTCCGTGCTGGTCTCGTGCGATCGATAGACGACTACAGGGGATGCAATACATGGAGAGAGTTTCTCTCGGTTCCCGCTGACGTAAATGCATCAATCGAAAAGGAAGTTCCTTGGGTCTTTGCAACTGACATTGAGCCTCTATCCCAAGAGAATCCTTCCCTCTCTGAGGAACGCAAACTGATTGAATCCATCGAAGAGCATGCCTCTTCCCGTGAGCGTAATATCGTAAAGATTATGCCCTTTAAGTGGCTTGAGGCTTTCAGGATTAGTGATCCTGTTGAAATCGAGAAGATCCGTCAGCGTATCATTGCTCAGGTGCGAGAGGAGGAGGCGAAGTTAGCCCCTAAGAGGACACCCGCCGTTCGTATTGAGGGCTTTGTGGTCGACAACAGATATGTTCCCCGCAAGAAGGATAGAAAGCTTTTTATGTATTCCTCCTGCAAGGATCTACGTTTGGCCTTTCTTGAGACCTTCAGCAGGTTCATCAATCGGTGTCGGGAGTGTTATCAGCTTATGAAGCAGGGACACAGAGATGTCCCGTGGCCTCCCGCTTGTTTTAAGCCTCCAATTCCAAGGTTGTGCAACGCTCTGTGATTTGAGGTCGGTGCCTTCAAAGGTACCTACAGAAAAACTCAACCTGCCTGGTCGCAAACTTTACCGATGCTTCGGGTGATTGTTTCATCGTGCTTGTTCAACGCGCGTTGCGAGCGTTCTGTAATGGCCCAAAACGCCCATATGCCACATGGCCAGGGATCAATGCTGAGTGGTTGATTCATCGGAGTAGACTCGCGGTAGACTCGCGCTCAATAGTTGGGGTGTACCAGGCTACCGAGTCAATCGAGCGGCGAAAACCGCAGTCTGAAAACGTTAGGCGATGAAGATTGAGCATCAACCAATTAGAGGCGTAAAAATTCGTCGTCATCTACCCGGCGAGGAAAAGGCGCTACAAGAGATCTATTTCGAAGCGACACGTAGGAGCAATTCAAGGGACTATACTTCAGAGCAAGTAGAGCGTTGGGTGGCAAAACACGTCGACCTTGAGGAATGGAACAGTTTGCGTGGACCCTGACGGCGACGGATATCTGCACCCAATAGACCGAGTTCGCCCCGTATGGCACGAGGGAGCTGTTGTGGTAATTGAGGCGATTGAGGATATGTATCAAACGCTCCCCTTTGCTGTGCAAGCGTGGCTACTCGCATGTGCGACAACTTCTCGGATATCGGAGGTTGGATAACCAAGAGATCGTTTCACGCCTGGCAGACATCATGCGTGACTATTCGCTCCTTAAGAACCTCTTCTACCCAAGCTGCAAGCTCGTGAGCAAAGTCGTCATCGGCTGCTACACCAAGAAACTCTTCGACGACCCCAAGACTCGTTATCAGCGGGTTCTTGAACACCCCATGGTTGATGAGCGCCAGAATGAGCGTCTACGAAATATCTTCATTTCCATTAACCCGGTGCTCTTCAAAAAGCAGATCTTTTCCCAACTACGACTACTACTTAAGAATGCTTCGGTAACATCACAATTTGAGGCATCCGACACACCCTTCGGTAACAATCTAATTTGAGGAATCACGTAAGGGTGTCCAATTTTTAAAGGTTCGAAGAGGTACGTTTGTCGGCTCTATACGAAGGCGTTGCCGACACGCCATCCTCTAAATGCCTGAAACAATGACAGTTTCGTTTGACTGTTAAGTTATATTTCCTCTCAACCGACTACTTCTTAGTAGGAAGTTAGCGCCAAGGAGAGGGCTTATGACAATACCGGGAGAACACAACCTACCAATCCTAATCATCGACGATGTCGATTCTGCTCGGGCCGTCCTTCGGGACATGCTGACCGAACTTGGGTTCACTCGATTTCTCGAGGCCCGAGATGGAACAGAGGCACTCGCGATCCTCAAAGAGTCTCAGGTTCAGCTCATCTTTTGTGACAACCTAATGGAGGGGATGTCAGGCCTGGAATTCATTACAAACCTGCGGGGGCTTGAAGATTTTAGCGACGTTCCCGTTATCTTCGTGAGTGCCGTAGGTGAGGTATCCACCGTTGAGGATGCAATGGAGAATGGCGCTGCTGATTACCTGGTTAAGCCGATTAGCTTTCGAAAGCTGCGTCGCAAGGTGGAGGAGGCGCTTCGCCCGGAGACTGCGCATCAACCCGTGGCTCTTGAGTACAGTTGGTAACGAGCCTTTGTTAACACCGACCTAGCCGGCATATTTCATGAAGCCTGCTACTGCGAGCGCCGATAATGCTGCTTTTTCGGTCCCAAATACTACCTTCAGACCGGAAGGTATCTCGATACGATTCCGCCCTGCAGATACTTTGTTGAATTCGCCCTTCGGGCCCGAACAATCACCACTCTCGGCGCTCTCGCGACGCAGTTTCATGAAAAATGCGGAGCTAGAAGCTCCGCGGTCCATAT
>JBIJBZ010000260.1:0-3437 GCA_044344945.1 Bdellovibrionota bacterium
ATGCCCGCGACTCTAGCAGGTAAGACGCCAGTGGTTCATCACGGGAATCCATTCCGAGGAATCCCTCAATAGCCATAATTGATCCAGCACAGACCCCGGTGTATCCCAGGTGCGTCTGGCCGACACCGCCCAGCTCGGCGACACCCTCATATATCAATCCATTCGGAAGCGCGGGGTTATTTTTCCATCCGGCGAGATACGGCCGAACACGCTGCACATAGATCGAGGGCTCACTAAAGTCGGTGAGCCTGATGAGCGAGCTGAGCATTGCTGCGAGAGCCTTGTGCAAAGCTTGAAGCGCCGCCAGCAATTCGTCATCGTTTGCACCAAGCACCGCTGCGCGCCCATTGGCAACAGCACTTAGAGCCTGAGCAGTTTTTGCTTCAATATCAACCAGCACTATTGATAACCACTCTTCGTCGAGACCACCGACAAAGTTTTGCAATGTGACGAGGTTGCCGATTGCTATCGGACCGTTCGGGTCGATCCGTTGCCAGTTATCCAGAATAAAAGACTCATAAGAGAGGACTGGAGGCCTTCCCAGCTTCTTAGCAACATCGTACCACGGCTTTGCAAGAACAGCCGGGATCCGATCGGCTATAGGCTGTTCGCCGAACACGTACGCCTGCCCGATGAAAGAAAGGATTACCATGGCCCGCTTGAGCTCAGCATCGTTTGAAAGCAGCTCGGCTCTAAACTCTGGCAGGGTTTGAACAGCTCTGCGGAGACTCATTCCGGCAAGGTACTTCGGAATCCGCCCTGCGAGATCTTCCCATGCGGAGAACGCGGACTGCGGCAAGGCTACAAGCGGGTCGGTTAGCGGGAGAAAACCCCGCTCCTGGCTTAAACCAAATGTATCAAGGTCGCATCGAGTCATAGCGCTCTCTCTGGGTACCCTTTTTCGTACCCACCTGGGACTTCGGCACAATTACCTGATTACAGGAGAACAAACCGCAATTATCTGCCGAGGACGGGAAAGTTCCTCTTTCTGGTTACGACCTAAGGTGTTAGAAACATTAACTATGACAGGCACAGTTTCGCTAACATTTTCCGATGACCACTCGCACGCAACCATCACCCTTGGGGCCCCAGATGAGCGCGCCATAACCCTCACCCCCTCCCGGCTAGGGTCATTCATCGCGGCACTCAAGGAGGTTAGAGAGGCTCGGGTCAAAGGACTCGTCATCCGCGCACCATCCATCGAATCATTCTGCGTTGGTGCAGATATATCGTTAATCCAGAGTGTGTCCGATCCAAGGAAAGGTGCGGAGCTGGCTGCTGAGGGGCAGAATGCGTACAACTTCCTTGAAGACCTACCGTGTACAACGGTTGCTGCAATCGGTGGCCCATGTGTAGGAGGAGGATGTGAGATGGTGCTCGCGTGCGACTATCGTGTTGCGAGCGATGCCAAGGCGACCTCTATCGGGCTCCCTGAGACGAAACTAGGGATATTGCCGGGATTCGGTGGTACCTATCGGCTTCCCAGACTCGTGGGACTCCCGAAGGCGCTCGATATCATCCTGGCAGGTAAGACCCTTCGGGCTCAGCAGGCCTTAAAAGCAGGACTCGTCGATGAGGTAGTTCGGCCCGATGAATTAGTCCAACGCGCTGAAGCGATCGCGCGTGGTACTCACACCCCCAAGCGCCGAAGGCTGCGCCTGATGGATCGCCTCCTCTCTAACAACCCACTCGGCCGCGCGATCGTGAGGAAACAGGCGCATAAAGCCACAGCGAAACAAACCAAAGGCTTCTATCCAGCGCCACCGCGGGCACTTGATCTCGCAGCAGATGGATTAGGCCGGCGACGAACCGAGGGGCTCGCTATCGAAGCAGCCGAACTTGGGAAGCTGATCGTTACTCCTGAGAGCAAAGCGCTCGTGCATCTCTTCTTCCTCACGGAAGCCTCCAAGGGGCTTGGGAAGAGTGCACGGAAACAGATCGAGGGAAGCCATGGGCTCGTAGTCGGCGCTGGTATCATGGGTGCTGGTATCGCGGGTGCTCTCGCCCGTAGCGGACACCAGGTTATCGTAAAGGACACCTCGGATCCCTCGCTTCAACGGGGCAAGGAGCACACGACCAAGGAGCTCTCGAAGCTGCGCTACCTCTCTTCATTTGAGCGTGCTGCGATTGCAAACAGAATTGACTGGATCCAGTTCTCCTCTCCAACGATCGCGCGCACATCGGTTGCAATCGAGGCGGTATTCGAGGATATCGCCCTCAAAAAGAGGATATTCACTGATCTCGCAGCTCAGGTTTCAAGCGAGTGCGTTCTCGCAACAAATACTTCATCGCTCTCGGTGACAGAGATGTCAACTGCCGTGAGTCATCCGGAACGCTTCGTGGGAATGCATTTTTTCAACCCGGTTGAGAAGATGCCCCTCGTTGAGATTATTCGCGGCGAAAAGACCTCGGAGGAAACAATAGCCAAGGTTGCTGCCTTCGCCTCTGAGATGGGCAAATTTCCAATTGTAGTGAATGACGTTCCGGGATTCCTCATTAATCGAATCCTCATCCCGTACCTCAACGAGGCGGTCTACCTACTCCAAGAGGGTCACTCGATCACCGAGATCGACCGGGCTGCGCTTGACTTCGGAATGCCGATGGGGCCGATCCGGCTGCTCGATGAAGTTGGACTCGATGTAGCAGCGCATGTTTCAAAGATCATGGTTGCAGGATATGGGGAGCGGATGGCTGTTCCTCCGTTTGCGGAGAAACTGTTAAAGCTTGAGCGCAAGGGTCGCAAGAATGGAAAAGGCTTTTATGACTATTCCGGAAAGGAATCGACCCCTTGGAGCGGTTTGCGCGCGGCGCTCGATCTGCCACACACTCCAACGAGCCAACTTTCCAAGACGAGCATCACGGAAAGGCTGATCTACCACCTCGTAAATGAAGCCATGAAGTGCCTCAACGAGGGGGTAGCTGGTACCGATCGGGAACTGGCAATGAAACAGATCGACCTGGGAACTGTTATGGGGATCGGCTTTCCTCCGTTTCGCGGGGGAGTGCTCTATTACGCGGAGCGAGAGGGGCTTCCGGTGATTCAGGATAAATTGCGCGGGCTCCATACCGCTTTCGGCTCTCGCTATCAGCCGTTTGGGTGAAGGAAAAGAGCTTTACTGGAATTAGTTGAACTTGGGCAGTAGTAAGAGAGCCCAGCTCCTGGTTTTAAAGCACACATCTCGGATCTCCCGCGTGGGGGTGGTTAGCCCGAATATTGCTCGAACGTGCGATGTTCGAGCTAGCAAGTGCATGGATGCACTTGCAAATTCCGGTGCGTAGCGTCGGAATTTGGAGCCTACAGTTTGTGTGGGCACTTTGGGTCCCACACAAGTAGGGGTCTTCGTGGAATCGAGTGGGTAGAATTGGCGTTTCCGGACGTGAACATTGCTCGTGCACGTAAACTGAACGTACCCGAAGAAGTGTGGTCACACGCCCTG
>JBIJBZ010000210.1:0-5031 GCA_044344945.1 Bdellovibrionota bacterium
AGCGCAAAACGCCACGTCACCCTCAATCCTGGGTGCTTTGAGGTTCTATTCGATACTCCATCAACTATGATCGATATCGGCGACAACGCCTTTGCGATCAGACCCGATTGGCCAGAGGTCATTCCAACGATCAATCACGCCATCTCGTTCATCATGAACTCCGGAGGATTCTCGCGAAAAATTCGAGAGATGGCAGAGCAATACGGACCTGGAATCTTCGAGCCAGTTTGGAATTATCCTCGCGCGGGGAATGAGTAATCGTCTGACCGGCAGCTTCACGCTCGCCGATAGGCCCACTGCCACGCCAACCCGGAGAGCAGAAGCGCCGCTGTTGTCACCTGTAGCGCCAGCGCAAGGGAACCTGTGAGATCCGTGAGCGCTCCCACGAAAACCGGGCCAACGAAACCTCCGAACAGCTGTATCGACAGGATAGTGACCCCTTGCGTAAAGGATTCAAAGCCAACCGGAGCCCGCGCTACAATCACTGAGTTGAGTGGAGCAACCCCTGCAAAGATGAGAAGCTCCGCAAGGAAGCACCCAAGCAGAAACAAGGGTATGCTCTTTGCCAGAAAACAGAGCCCCAGGAAGGGAACCCCTAGCAGCGTCGTGTACGCAACAAAGCGAGTGAGATCTCTCACGGTGTTGCTACTGCGCGAGACGAGCCGCGAGGCGAGGAAGCCTCCGCCTAACGTCCCCGCGAGACCCGTCACCACCAATATCACACCGAACGAGGTGGAGGCCGCAGCGTCAGATAGTCCCAGGTTGGTTCCGTGCCGCACAATAAATGCAGCCACTCCATTGAGTGCAAAGGTATTCAAAACATATCCGCCGATAACGAGGATCAGGAAAGGATTTCCAGCAATCGCCTTAATCCCCGTTGCAACACCGCCGCGTACCGCTGCTGCTCGTTCCTCCACTACTAACCACTCGAAGAGGGTGCGCCAACCGTACGCTGCCGCCACCTGACCACCAGCAACGTATCCGAGAGCTGAACCAACCGGGATGGCAACATAGAAGATCGAGAGTGCTCGATTGAGCTTCACCGTGTCGACGATTCGATTCTTCAGGTACACCGGAACAATTGAGCCGTAACATGCCTCGCCAACCCCCACTAGGATTCGGGCGAAAATGAAGGATGCCGTGCTCGTAGCCACCGCGGTGAGTGCGGTCGCAAGACTCCACGCAAGCAACCCGAAAGCCATCACGCGCCTCCGGTCGACTCGGTCCCCGATAAACCCAAAGATCGGCGAAAAGATGCAGTACCCCAAGACAAACGCCGAAACGACATATCCCGCCTCGATGTTCGAGAGTGCGAACTCTTTGGTTATCGTTGGTTCAACCGACTGTACGATGTAGCGATCGAAGTAGTTGAGAAGATTGACGACGGTGAGAAAAAGAATCGCTATGAGGGGCATCCAGCTACCTATACCTTAAGTCCAACCGCCCTTGTAGCCCCCTCGTCTCAGAGACCGCGCGCAGCGATGTACCAAAAAATTGATCTCAAATCCAACTTAATACACAACGATATTGACCACTTGCCTCATCCACACACAACGCGAACTACAAAATCACACGGGCTTTCTTGGATTTGAAATCCGATTTTTGTGATGAAATCTCTGACCATCTAACCCTGTCTCCCTAACCCCGTCTCAGAGACCGCGCGCAGCAACGTACTGAAAAATGGATTTTAAATCCGACTTAATAACCAACAATATTGACGCCTTGACTCATTCACATGCTGCTCAAACTACAACGTTGCATCAGCTTTCTTGGATTTGAAGTCCGATTTTTGTGATGAAATTTCCGACAATCGCGACTTTCAGCGCTCGATGTAACCGCGCGCGGTCTCTGAGACGAGCGAGGACCGCCGGCTCAAGGACTCCTGGGCAACCGCCTGATCAGAGAAGTAGATCTTCTCAGAGCCAACAATCTGGTAATCCTCATGCCCCTTACCTGCGATAACTACCGTATCGCTCGGGGAGGCTTGCGAGATTGCTTCCTCTATAGCTGTGCGTCGATCGACCTCGACGATTCTTGGGGTTGTTGCCCCTGCTAAGATGTCGTTGATGATGGCGTGCGGCGATTCACTGCGCGGATTGTCCGACGTGATTACAACTTGATCCGCGTATTCACTCGCGATTGATGCCATCTCGGGCCTCTTCCCACGATCGCGATCGCCACCACATCCAAACACTACCCACAACTCTCCCTGAGTGGTCGGGCGCACAGCCTCAAGCGCTCGCATCAACGCATCAGGTGTGTGTGCGTAATCGACAAAGACCCGTGGACCTGCATCCCCTACCCGCTCAAGCCGTCCAGGCACCTGAGGAATCCGAGAAAATGCTGGAAGTATCGCTGCTGGCAGGTATCCGAGCGCCCGACAGGCTCCGTACGCTGCGACGAGGTTCTCGGCGTTGTGCCGCCCGATAAACGGAGCCGCAATCGACACCCGCTCTGCAGCGCGTGTGTCGTCTAGCACGATAACCATCTGGTCAGCCCTCTCCTCTATAGTCTCGATTTGGAGCGCTGCGCGCTGCGAGCTTCCAAAGGACCAATCGTTCAGACCAAGCGCTGGGAGATCCGCCAGCAACCTCCGTCCATATTCATCATCAGCGTTTATGACAGCACCCTTTGTTGACTTTGGGCTTCCTGCGAGAAGCTCGAACAGATGGCGTTTGGCCTCAAAGTAACGCTCAAAGGTTTTGTGGTAGTCGAGGTGATCACGAGTCAGGTTTGAGAAGATGCCAACATCAAACTGAACATCCTCCACTCGAGCCTGATCGAGCGCATGCGAAGAAGTCTCAAGCACCGAGTTCTTCGCCCCCAAACGACGCGCTTCATCGAGCATCCGCTGAACCGAGATCGGATCTGGGCTGGTCAGAGCGCCCACCTCAGGGTTGCGTCCCATTATCTCAGACCCGAGAGTGCCGATCCGTTGGCATCCACCACCGATCTGATTGAGCACGTGGTAAATAATCCAATTCGCTGTTGTCTTCCCATTCGTGCCGGTGACTCCGATACATGAGAGATCCCGCGATGGCTCGCCGTACATCCACGAAGCAAGCCGGCTCAGAGCCCTGCGGGTGTTCGACACTACAATCCCCGGTCGCCCCTGGAGTACAGAAGGGTCCTCTACTACCGCCCCCAAAGCTCCCTTGGAGAAGGCATCCCCAACAAACGAATGACCATCTGCCGAGACGCCCCGAACTGCGACAAACAGGCCTCCCGGAAGCACGGCGGAGCTTGATGCTACCAGCGACGTACACAAGATATCGGCAGAGGCGCTACCGGTAAGCTGCCCATCAACGATCGAGGAGACCTCGGCAAGGGATATTAGTTTCATCCCAAAAGAGATAACCGGTTTATCAATAAGAGAAAAGGGGGACCCGTTACGAATTGGAACCAGGCTGATAACTGTGCGAGATACCGAGGTATGTTACTGGAGAACCTTCGTAAAAGATGCCGTAAAGAGCTCGTCCTCCTTAACCTCGATTGCAGGTTCCTCAGGAACGATATACGGCTTACGCGCCGAACCGACGCCAAGTTGATTCTTGGTTGCGAGGAACTTAAAGCTCCTGTCCATAATCCGTTGGAATACCGGTGCAGCCAGAGTACCACCGTAGATAGTCTTAGCGTGCGGCTCATCCATGATCACCATGGTCGTAATGTTGCGCGAAACCCCGACAGGTGCGCCATCGGCAAATCCAACAAATGACGCCACGTAAAGCCCCGCTGCATATCCCCTTCCACGCGGGGATGCCTTCTGAGCCGTGCCAGTCTTACCGCCAACGCGGAGCCCCTCTATCTTCGCGTTACTTCCGGTTCCATGCTCGTCCTCAACCACACCATACATCATGTCCTGAGCAGCGAGTGCAGCCTTCTCCGACAGGATTC
This sequence comes from Bdellovibrionota bacterium, assembly GCA_044344945.1. Taxonomy (GTDB): domain Bacteria; phylum Bdellovibrionota_C; class UBA2361; order UBA2361; family OMII01; genus OMII01. The sequence goes on from JBIJBZ010000210.1 coordinate 3,895, forward strand.
GCGACCCCTCTGGTAGCCCGTTGTCGTCCATGACCACAGAGAGCCGTGGCAAAATTCCGCCATTTGCAATAGCGGCCACAGCCCGAACCACCTGCAGCGGTGTCACTGCAACGCCTTGACCGAATGCATGAGTCGCAACGTCAACCTTCGCCCAGGTAGACTCCGCTCGTAAGATACCAGCCGACTCTCCGGAAAGACCTAAGCCACTCGATTCTCCAAAACCGAAACGTCTAAGGTACGAGTAGAGCCGATCGCTTCCCATGCGGATCCCGACCTTGGTCATCCCGATGTTCGAGGAGCGCACGACCACGTCCCGAAATGTAATCACCCCCGACGGGTGAACATCTTTAATTGTGTGCTTCGAGAACGGAAATCTTCCGTTCTCGCAGTTAATCATGTCGCTGGGCCTTACGACGCCAGCATCGATTGCAGCCGCTGCTATAATTGGCTTCATCGTTGAGCCCGGCTCAAAGACAGCCTCCACAAGGAGATTACGAAGCTCGTTTTTCGAAGAGCTAGACGGATTATTGAAGTTGTAACTCGGACTCTGGCTCAGAGCGATAATCTCTCCGGTATCCGAATCGATCATGATAGCCATGGCCTGTTTGGCGTTTGCACTCTGACGACCTAACTCAAGCTCCTCGTCCATAATGATCTGGAGATCCGCGTCGACCGTTAAGCGCAACGCATCGCCCTTGGGCGGCGAGAAAGCCTGATCATCATCGGTAATACTGGTGTGAATAATCTTTCCAAACGCATCCCTGCCAGCTCGCGTCTTTAACTCTTCCTGGCGGAGCTGCGTCTCATGCAGACTCTCAATGCCTGAGAGCCCTGTTCCATCAATTCCGACTTTACCAATCAGAGCACTGGCCGCGTTATTGTATGGATAGAACCTTCTCGACTCTAAAACAGTCCCCACTCCAGGAAGGTTCGCAGCGGTTATTTTCTCTGCTTGGTACCGTGGCAGTTGCCGCTTCAGCCACACAAACGGCTGCTTGCTGTTTAGCTTCTCCCTCACAGCAGAGGTCTTCAACCCAACAAGCTTGGCCAACTCTTTAGCTGTATGCTCTTTGTCCTTGACCTGGCGGGGGCGTACGTAGATCGACTCAGCGGGAACCGATACCGCGAGCAGCTTGC
>JBIJBZ010000274.1:0-2845 GCA_044344945.1 Bdellovibrionota bacterium
CGGTAGAGCGACTAGACCCTGTCCCCCCAGTCTAGCTCCTCCGCGAACTTGGCTTAGCCAAGATTCGCGTGACGGCCAGGGGAAACCCCTGGACCTCAGGGACAAGCTCCTGCGCGAAGTTGGCTTTGCCAAGATTCGCGTGACGGCCAGGGGAAACCCCTGGACGCCAGGAAGGAGTTCCTAGGCTAATTTGGCTTTGCCAAGGGTCGCAAGAGGGAAGACTGGTCAGCCGGTGCAAAAAAAAATCGTGGGCCTGTAGCTCAGTTGGTAGAGCACTAGCCTTGCAAGCTGGGGGTCCAGAGTTCGAATCTCTGCAGGTCCACCACGATTATCTCGGTTACTATTCTCAACCGATTTTTTCTAACTACACGTTAAAACGGAAATGGACGATGTCACCGTCCTTCATCACGTATTCCTTGCCTTCGGTGCGCATCTTGCCAGCTTCCTTGGCTTTGACCTCTCCGCCGGCCTCAACGTAATCCTTGTAGGCGATAACTTCAGCTCGAATAAATCCGCGCTCAAAGTCTGAGTGAATCTTTCCTGCGCACTGTGGAGCGGTACTACCAGCAGGTGCTGTCCACGCATGACACTCCTTCGGGCCTACGGTGAAGAAGGTGATCAGATTCAGGAGTTGATAGCCAGCAACTGTGAGGAGATCGAGCCCCGACATCGTAACACCGAGAGAGCCGAGGAACTCCTTGCGCTCTTCAGCATTCAGCTCAGCGATCTCAGCTTCAACTTGGCCCGAGATCGTTACCATCGGAGAGCCGTTCTCTTTGGCGTACGTCGCGAGCGCATCAACCGGCAGCAGTCCACCGATAGTTGGTTGATGAGTGATCTCTGATTCAGGCACGTTCGCCACAAAGAGAACGGGCTTTGATGTGAGGAGGTTTGCAGAGATCTCCGCATAATCTTCCGGGGAGCCCACAAAGGCGTCGGAGTCCTTAAATGTGCGCGCTGGTTTGCCCTGGCCGAGCCAATTCTCAAGGGCCTCAAGTAGAGCGAATTTTGCTTTTGCGAGCTTATCGCCAGTTTTCGCCGCTTTCTCGATCTTGAAGCGGAGCTTCTGAATTGCATCGTAGTCTGAGAGGATCAGCTCAGTGTCGATCGTTTCGACATCTCGGCGGGGGTTTACCGATCCATCGACATGCACGATGTTCTCATCATCAAAACATCGAACCACGTGTGCTATCGCATCAACGCTTCGGATGTGCCCGAGAAACTGATTGCCGAGGCCCTCACCTTTGGACGCGCCTCGAATAAGGCCGGCGATGTCAACGAAGGTGATCTGAGTTGGAATAATCTTTGCCGATTTAGCGATCTCTGCAAGCACTTCAAGCCGTGGATCTGGAACCGGCACAGCTCCCGTGTTGGGTTCGATAGTGCAGAATGGAAAGTTCGCTGCAGCAGCTTTAGCTGATGTAAGTGCGTTGAAGATGGTCGACTTTCCTACGTTCGGAAGACCGACGATGCCACAAGTAAATCCCATGAGAAGCCTTCAATGTCCTAGCAAGGTTGGTGTTCGCAAGTAGAGCTAGCCGATGTGTACCTGCGATGGTGTGTAACGAACCCATACTGGTAGCACGCCGGGGCTCTGAATTCAACCCGTGCTCGTATTTTCTGGTAGTGAATTTAATAGCTTAGGTGGGGATTGGATGCCGCAGAGGTTTTTTAGGCTCAGTTTCTTGACCTCAAACCCCTACGTGGCGACTCAGAATCCTGCAGGGACAAAGATTGCCGTTAACATCGTAATAGAAAGGGCATCGTCTGTATCATGGCTCTGACAGGGGAGAGTGGATTAGCCGTTGGTGCAATCAGTCGTTTTAAGTATAGATCGATAGCGTTGGATAACGCGCCGAAAGATAGGTGCCATAACTTCCCGTGAAGGATAGGTGGTTGATTCAGTTTTTAGGAGACGAGGAATGAAGCGCACGAACTGGTACTTGCAAACTGCACTAACTGCGATTGTTCTGGGCGCGTTCGGTTGCGGCGGAAGCTCGTCGGATGGTCAGGACCCTTGCACAGCGCTTAAGATTGCCGGCGGTGAGGAGTGTGAGGAGCGTCCATTGTCGGTCGCGGTAGTCGCAACTAATTTTGGGTATTGCACCGGAACATTTATAACACAACGCCACGTTCTCACTGCCGCGCACTGCATACCTGCGTATGGCCAAGAGCTCGTCGTCGCGACGAAGGGGTTCTCCACGAAGACAACAATGACGAGGATTCATCCAAACTATGAGAGAGGTTCGTTTTCTCCGTTTGATATCGCAATTGTCACGATCGGCACCGATGCGCCAGTGGGTCCTGCCAAGATAGAGTTGAGTAGGGAGCCGCAGAAAGGGGATACGGCGGTCGCATACGGTTATGGACTTGATCAAGATGGGCGAGATGTTGTCCGGCGCGTGCAGGATGGTGGGTATGCCCTCAAGGCAACCGATATCGAGATCGATTCGGTTAGCGATGCGTCGATCGATACGATTAGTAATGGTGATGGTGACACCTGCAGTGGTGATTCCGGCGGCCCGATCGTCTTCCAGGGGGGAGATCAGGAATACGGCATCGTGGCAATCGTCCGCTCGGGCCCCAATACCTGTGAGCCAAATATAGGTCTGCCTGGCCAGAATACAAACCTCCAGGCTCAGAGCATTTTGGATTTTGTCACGAGTGCCGCTCCCGGGGTGCAGTTTAATTAGGCATAGGGAGGGTGGGCGGCGATCTACGCCTGCGGCCGAAGGCGCTGTGCATTTACGGTGCGAAGGGAGGGCGAGCGTGCCGCTCGCCGTTCGTAACGCGGACGAATACAGCCTTCGGCCGCAGGCGCTTTCTATTTACGCAGCGACCGGCG
>JBIJBZ010000121.1:0-10210 GCA_044344945.1 Bdellovibrionota bacterium
TTACGATCGGCCGTTGCTACGGCAGCGCTCGTCTCGCACCTTTTGGCAAAACACGGCTCACTCGTTGCAATCAACATAGGGATCGCTGGCGCGCCCCCCTCGCTCGCTCCGGTCGGCACCCTGGCGCTCATCAACAAAGTTCGTGACGTCGCCACCAACTGCCGCACATATCCCGATATTCTCTTGAAACACCCTGCTCTAGAATGCGCCCTCGATACGCACGATCACCCCGTAACAACACCTCCCTCAACACCCAGTCTGGTGGATATGGAGGGTGCTGGATTTATGCAGGCCGCCACGACCCTTCTCTCGCCAAGCGATGTAGCACTGCTCAAGGTTGTATCCGATCACTGCGATGGCACACGCTGCACCCCCATTCGAGCATCGGATCTACTTGCACAGAATATCGACACGATAACGAGCATCATCGAGGGCCTTCGCACCGAACTCACAGACCCGGCGCAGATCACCGCAGACGAGCAAGTCGTGATTGATGGCCTTGTGCGACACGCACGATTCTCTGTGACTCAAACAATTGAGCTCGTCCGCAGGCTTCGTGCAAAAAAAGCACAAAACGAGCCGTTCCTTCAGATACTACACGATCTACTTACGCACCCGATTGAAACAAAAGAAAAGCAGAGAGCGGTCTATTATTCGCTCCTTCAGACCTTGGGAGGAGATGCTCTCCCATGAGTACACTTCCACTATTTTCTCACATCTATGTAGAAGAGAAGGCTCGTAGCTATCCGCTGACAGCCACAATCCTTGCGCGGTTTTCGAAAGCAACTCAGGTTTCGATTAGTAACTACAAAGAGGTCTTCAACCGTCCCCGTCAACGTTGGGATCACCAGCAGCAATCCCTGAAATTAATCCTCGCTGTGCGCGAAGATTCCTTTCTGTATCCGGGGAGTTCCTTTGTCCCGAACTACGATCACAGCCGCTTTTTTTACACGACTCCGATCCTTAACTGCATCTATGGATGCGAGTACTGCTACCTGCAAGGGCTCCTCTCGTCGCCCAACATGGTGGTCTTTGTAAATGACAGAGATTTCATCGAAGCAGCTGAGAAACAGTTAGGGTCCTCGCAACCCGGATACCTGTGCATTTCCTATGATACGGACCTCTTGGCGATTGAAGACCTGTTCGGTTACTGCGCAACGTGGATCGAGTACGCACGACGATTTCCCAATATTACGGTGGAGATCCGAACCAAGAGCGCGAATATTAAAGCGCTACGTGGTATCACACCGCCGCCAAATGTGATTCTTGCATGGACCCTCTCGCCAGCACGTGTGATTGAGCGCTTTGAACACAAAACCCCTTCACTGACAGCGCGGCTCTCTGCGGTAGCCACGGCGCAGGAGTTAGGGTGGAGTGTGCGACTGTGTCTTGATCCGATCTTGCGGGTGCAGGACTGGCAGGTTCATTACGCAGCATTGGTGCGTGAAACATTTGAGCGTGTCTCTCCAACACAGATCGTCGATGTTTCGATTGGGGTATTTCGTATCAACAGCGGCTACCTTCGAAACATGCAGGAGCGTCGTCCATCGTCAAAGCTTGTTACCTACCCGTACACTGTTGAAAACGGCGCGGCTTCGTATACGCCCGATGAGCGGTCTGAGCTCCTTGATTTTGTGTCCAACAATGTCCGTCAATTCGTTCCAGAGGAGAAGATATGTCCGGTTCCGTGGCAATCGTAACAGGCACGAGCTCAGGGATCGGCAACGCGATCGCCCAAGCACTCATTGAGCACGACTGGACGGTGTGTGGCGTCAGCCGACGCGTTGCTCACATCGACTCGCCTCTATACCACCACTATACGGCAGACCTCTCTGACTCAAAGCAACTCACAGATGTCGTAGAGCGCATCCGAGATGAGCATCCAACCATCAACACGCTAATTAACAACGCAGGAGTGGGGTATTTTGCTCCACACGAGGAACTCTCGGCACAACAGATTCACGAACTCGTATCGCTCAATCTGCTCGCCCCGCTCCTGCTCACCAAGCTTCTCTTGCGCACCCTTAAAGAGAACCACGGGCACCTTATTAACATCAGCTCATTCTCAGCTCTTGAGAGTAGTAGCTTCGGCGCTGCGTATGCAGCCACAAAGGCGGGGCTCAAACACTTTGGCGACTCTCTCTTCGACGAGTGCCGCAAGAGTGGCTTGCGCGTAACCACTATCTCGCCTGACATCACTCGCACACCGTTTTACGACAAACTCTCGTTTGCGCCAGAGGACGAAGAGGCAGCCGCGATTACACCGGAGTGCATCGCCCAAACGGTCACCCAGATTATCTCTCAGCGCCCGGGCTCCGTAACAACCCAAGTAACGCTGCGCCCCCAGCGGCTTCTGCTGAAAAAACGGCCCCGAACCAACTAGATAGCGCCGGACTCTAGTCCTCGTGCAGCCAATTCTGGATTACGCGCAGATGTAATGTAATAGTAGCGCCCGTCATGACACAGGTAACGATCTGCATCCCCGCATACAAGGCTGGTGACTTCATTCATCACACGGTAGCAAGCGCCCTGCGGCAAACGTATCCTCACATCATTGTGAAGGTCGCGGTCGAACCCCCGGGGACACCTGAGCGTGAGACCCTCAAACAATTCGCAAGTGACCCGCGCCTCCAGGTATCCGTGAATACATCACGGCTCGGATGGGCTGGGAACATCGCGTCGATGCTACGCACGGTTGAGACACCCTACTTTATGGTGTTGCCTCACGACGACCTCATTCACCCTGACTATGTTGGGACCTTGCTTCCGCATCTTGCGCGAGATCCCTCCGTATCGGTCGCATACGGCGATATTCAGCTTGTTGCTGAAGGGGCGATTAGACGACGAAGACAGATCCTCTCGGAGGGGGACACCTTTGAACGAGCTCTCTCGTTCTTTGCAGCAGGGGCGGAAGCTCCGCCGTGGCGCGGAGTAACAAGAACCTCTCTTCTGAAAGAGATCTCGTTTCCTAATGACGCATTCCAAGGCTTTTTAGTGGAGTGTGAGTGGGCGTTTCAGCTCGTACTTGCCGGCATCGCTAAAAGGGTTCCGCGAACCCTCTATTTTAAGCGCTGGGTTGCAGAACGAAGCGAGCACGCATCGCTCACGCGCCTACAGGTCCCAGCAGAAACTATTCGAGCAGCGCTCCACGATCACCGAGCAAAGCTGCGCGCCCACGCTAGTAAGACACTCGCTCCGAGCGAGCACCCAGCCATTCTGGCTGCTATCGATACGATGATAGCCAAACGGGCTTTGGGTCACCTCACGGGCGAACAGACCCAAGACTTTATCGAGACGATGGACAACTCAGTTGCAGTGGCCCCGGCCAGCGACTCGCCTGCATGGCGAACACTGTTAGCTGCACGGCTCGTCGTGCATGCGCTCAGGGCGATGCAGGATGGGGACATACCTAGGTCAGCAACCCTAGCTGCCGAAGCAACAGCTCTTGACTCAGCGCACCGTGATGCATTTCTGCTCCAGAGCGAGACCTACAGAACTCAAGGCCAAACACTCGATGCCCTCTGGGCAGCCAGCGCCGCATTCGATACTGACCCGAACGCCTTTGAATTTGGAGGAACCTTTGACGCAATTCATCGGACACTCACAACAGAACTCAACACGTCACTGCTAAAGGTCGCCTGACCTATACGTTGTATGAAGTCGACACCTCGCATCATTATTATTGGTGGCGGTTTACAAGGGCTATCGACCGCCTTGGCACTGGCTCACCGCGGATTTCCCTCAATCCTACTCGAACAGAAGCCCGAGATCTTGTGCGGCGCAAGCTACGGGAACGAAGGCAAGATACATCTTGGGCACGTCTATGCGATGGATGCATCTCTTCGCACCGGAATTACAATGATGCGTGGAGCAACGTCGTTTGCACCCCTTTTAGAGAGATGGTGCGGCCGCTTAGATTGGGCTCGGTGGCGGTGCACCCCCTTTCGCTACGCAGTTATGCCTGGCAGCCTCGCATCGGTCTCCTATCTTGAATCATACTACGAGACGCTGTGGTCTACTGCTCAGAGGACTCCCGGCATCTCCTTTGATAATTACCTCGGAACGAAGCTCACCAGCCTCTGGAGCCGTAGTACAACAAAGAGTTCCGATCCCGCGCTGAATGGGGTACCGATCCCATGCATTCAATCAACCGAGCTGGCGATCGATACACGCTACTTTAACCCTGCCCTTGCACAGATACTCCAATCACACCGGTTAATACATATCCAGCGAGAGTATCGAGTCGCTGATGCGCGGCGACTTGGTGACCATTTTGTACTCTCACTGGAAACTCCGAACGGTCCTGCACAGTTGAAAGCCGACATCGTGATCAACTGCGCTTGGAGCGACCGCATCCGACTCGATACGGCAGTAGGTTTTGCACACCACAACCCACACCAATCGTACCGAGTGAAGCATCGGATACTGGTAAAACCAAAGCACCCTATCGGGCACCTCATTCCTATTACGATGGTGCAGGGACCTTTTGGTGATATGGTTCCTTTTAGGGATGGCCTCGTATACCTCAGCTGGTACCCTGAGTGTCGAACCTACTTCGCTGATCGACCGCCCCTCGCAGAGGCTACCCATCCAGAAACGTTGGAGCGAATCTCTCGCCGAACAGTGGAAGTCTTTGGCGAGTTCTATCCCGCGCTTGAAAATGCCCAAGTCGTTTCGTGTAAGGCGTGCATCATCGTCGCCAAGGGGGACACGGACGTACACGACCCCACTAGCGAGCTTCACCAACGATCCGAGGGTGGACCACAGGGGTCCAACGGATGGTGGTCAGTCGACACCTCAAAACTTACACTGGCGCCACTCTATGGTGAGGAAACAGCTCGATTGGTTATGGAGGAAATGGGGGTTCGGCAACCGAGCGGCACCACGATGAGCTTAGACGCTGTCCCGCTCTCTGCGTAACTCCAGACACTACTTTTAAACTGAATCAACCGATGTAATGCCGCCAAGGGGTTAGGTCTGTAGGCTAGCGTTGCAAAGAATGTTCGAAAAATCGTACACTTTAGGTATGGCAAACCTCTCGACCTGGATGCTTGGAATCCCTGGCCTGCGCCTCCTGCGAGGGCTTCTTACCAGCAACCGCCCCCGCCACTTGCGAGACCTCGCCGAACAATATGACTTATCTCCGGCGGGGACATGGGACGTCCTACGACGACTACAAGAAGCCGGGATAGTCGCCGAAACAATGATCGGCAACAAGCGCTGCTTTAACGTTCAGGCTGATTCAGAGGAGCGGATCATGCTGGAGCAGCTCTTCCGCCTTTACGAAGGGGAGCTTATTCGGCAACGCGCGCCGCGCTTCAACAAACGGGCCGCTGCGCGCCTCAAACACATGGATGAGATGTACCGCTTTTACCGCCGACAAAAGAAACGCCGATGCAACTAACTCCTCTTCAAGCACTTAAGAAGGTAGTCGCAGCGCTTCAAAAGTCGCAGTGCTCCTTCTGTCTCGTTGGTGGACACGCAGCAAGCCTCTATCGCTCGCAGGAACGATTTACCCGAGATGTCGACTTCGCACTCGTAGGAAAAGTGGCAAGTCGTTCCCGTGCAATCGCAGAAGCCTCGGTTAAGGCTCTCGGACTTAAACCGGTTATCGGTGTTATACCGCTCGGAAAAGGTGAAAAAGCCCGTAAAGCCGCCTGCATGGTGACCTCCCAGCCCGAAGAAGGAGAAGTCGCAGGTTTAGTCGATATCCTTCTACCTGGGCTACCGTGGGTGCCAGCAGCAGTTGCGCGAGCGCAACACAACATAATTGACCTAGGCTTTGCGGACGTACCCGTTATTACCCCCGAGGATCTGATCGTAGCGAAGTGCTTTGCGGTTAGAAACGCGCCGGACCGATTTCAGGATCTCGATGACCTTAAAGAGCTTCTCACACACGTCAAAGATCTGGATATCGACTACACACGTCGAGCCTTGCAGCTTCATGGCCTTGCGATACCGGAGCCTGTTCGGAAGTTTGCTCCAGCTTCATTACGTTAGCAGCGCTCTATCGCACCGCATGAACAAATTTGAAAAAGTGAGCCGCCAGGGTCTTGAGTTAAGTCGTAAAACCTTTCTCTAAAAAACCTCTGGCGGCTGGGATCGTCGTTTCGTCTTTTGCGCAGAAGCTAAACTACCGGCCGTCAAGGTAACTGTAGTCAGTGCCCCAGAGCTTTCGGTGTGTTGCCTCCTGCATAAGCGCGATGTCTCGTTCTCGGCCAGTCAGCCGATTCCGAGCGTCCATTGCTTTTGCAAGCGCCTCTGTAAAGTCGATCGTGCCAGCTGACTCCCGCTGAATCTGCTTAGCTTCAAGCACCCGTGGGTGCGTTTCGTAAGCAGGGTTTGACATCTGCCGTCGAACCTCAGCTTGAGACCTCTCCGCTTTGGGGACGCACAAGCTGATGAGCTTCAGCGACAAGAACGACAAGGCCACAACTACCGCGATATACACGATGGCTTTGAGACAAGCCACCGCAAGCTGCAACAGGTATTTGAGACATCGAATGCCCGTGCCAATGAAGCCTGCCTTGGGGCTACTTGAACAAGGCACTCGATAAGGCGGCGAAGGGGTCCAACACTGCTGCGGAGCAGCCATGGATCGTGTAACCCCATCGTCCTCGCGGCGTTTGCGGTAATCATCCTCTTGCTGCTGCTTCCGACGAGCATCCTCCTCTTGGCACCGTTTAGACTCCTGATCCATCTGTTGCTGCTTTCGACGGCGACGATCATCATCCTCCTCCTGTTGCCGCTCCCGACGACGACGGGCGTCATCCTCTTCCCGACGGCGACGGTCATCTTCCTCGCGACGTTTACGGTCATCATCATCTTGTTGCTGCTTCCGACGACGATCCTCTTCCCGCCTTTCCCGTTCCTCTTGCTCTCTTTTTTCACGTAGTGCCTGTTCGAGACGAGCTTCCTCCTCTCGACGTTTCTGATCTTCGTAAGAACCCCAACTCATAATATTGTTCTCTCTATTGTTTAGAGTTTTGCAATCGTCTCCTCCCAAAAAACCTTTGGATTAACCAAGACCTCTGGGCGACGGAGCAGTTAAAACTCCTCCGTCGCTCAGATAGCTTCGTCTACTCGTATTCGAATGTAATGGCATCACGTGCTGATGCTCAGGCTAGCACCACCTAATAATGAATCAATCAAAGTTTTGCATTCTGAATCTTTGGGGGAATCTGTGTATCGTCAGGCAGGATGACTGCCGTAGGAAGATACCTTGAGAGCTCTCTCTAACACCGCTCCGTCGGCAATCCAGCAACAACCAAGTGATTTACAATCTCATCGGCATGAGTTCGGTCGCGCACCTCAAGCATCACCGTAATCTCAACATGCCCCGGTAAGCGCGCGTAAAATCGATCGTGCATCACCTGCAGAACATTGGCGCCCTGCCCTGCAATGATACCGGTGAGTGTATGCAGCATTCCTGGCTTATCGGGGAGCATCACTCGGACTCGTAACAACCGGCCCCGCTCCGCCATATCGTGTTCGATGAGACGAGTAAGAAGATTCGTGTCGATATTACTACCGCATACCATAACCACCGGCTTCCGATACTGCTCTGGGAGATGCCCCTCGATAAGTCCTGCAAGACCGGCGGCACCTGCCCCTTCCACCACGGCATGCTCATGCTCTAGAAGCATAATAATGGCGCGTGCGATAGACTCCTCGGAAACTGCAGCAAGGCTTCCGAGACACTGATCAAGGATCGGCCCCGTTACCTTGCCGATAGTTTTAACAGCGATACCATCAGCGATCGTCATCGGCACGATCGCAGTCGATCTGCTCTGAATATTCTTTCGCACCTGAACTGCCCACTCTGAGCAGATTCCCAGCACATACACATCGGGTCGCTTCGCCTTTACAGCCGCAGCCACACCCGCTGCATAACCACCACCGCCAACCGGAATCACGATTGAGTCAAAATCATCGAGCTGATCTAATAACTCGAGTCCAGCTACCCCCTGTCCATGCACGATCCACTCGTGATCATACGGCGGGATATAGGTGAATCCCTCCTTTGCAGAAAGCTCCGAAGCATACTCCAAGCACTCATAGAGGTTTGCCTTGTGGCTTATGTGCGCCCCTAACTTCCGGCACGATTCCACCTTTACCAGCGGCGCCAAGGTCGGCATCACCAAGTGACACGGAATCTTCAAACGATGTGCGTGATAACTCAGCGCAAGCGCATGATTCCCCGCACTTGCAGCACACACACCACGTTCAAGCTGCGCGGGAGTGAGACTCAGCAGAAAATTAAGTGCGCCACGCTCCTTAAAGGAACCCGTGCGCATCTTGTTATCCCATTTGATGTGGATGCGTCGGTTACAGTGATCGGAGAGACTTCCAGCATGCGTCAGCGGGGTCACCGGTAGATACGGAGAGATTCGCGCACGTGCTGACTCGATCTGAGCCAAGAGAGGAGCAAGAGAGCCCATACACCTTAAGGGTACGGAAATTTCGGAGCGGCTGCTAGGTAAAGTTTAGGGCACGGCGCAACGGCATGATTTTGCTACAGGAAGTCCCCTGGGATCCACCTTGCCCTTTTCCCGAGAGGAACCCTTCTCCGCTCACACGCCTAACCACGCGCCTCTCTTTGCCCACACCCCAAACCAGGATACACTCAGCCCGCAATGCACACACACGACCTCATAATCATAGGCGGGGGGATATCAGGGCTGGGAGTGGCCTTGGAGGCGACAGCTCGTGGCTTCAAACCACTAGTCCTTGAAGCGGGCCGATGTGTCATGGCGACCTCGAACAATTCTCTGCGGATAATTCACGGAGGGTTTCGATATCTACAGAACCTCCACATTCCCAGAGTGCTCCGATCATTAAACGATCAGAGCTACGTCTTTACTACCTTCCGCGATGCCGTGGAGCCCCTTCCATGCCTCATGCCTCTTACTCCGAGCGGACTCAAGAGCAGGATTCCGGTTACTGCTGCGGCGCTTACCTACGGAGCGATCATGAAGCTCTGCGGCTCGCCAATTCCTCCGCCCGCTGTTTTCTCTGCTCGCAAGATCGCAGGCCGCGCACCTCTTCTTTCGTCACAGGCTCGACACGGCGCACTGTGTTGGCACGATGTTATCATGATCAAGCCAGAACTCCTTGCGCAACGCCTCGTTCAAAATGTATCAGCAGCAGGAGCCACAATCCGCGAAAACACCAAGGTTACAGCACTCTCGAAACATGGAGGGGAGTTTCAAATAACCACGGACACCGGTGAAACATTTACCGCTACTAAAGTCGTTAATGCCCTCGGACCGTGGCTTGATTCTGTCACCATCCCGTCGAATCTCAAAGGGATCCGTCCGCAGTGGTGCAAGGGCTTTAACGTTATTGTCTCCAAGCAGCTACATCCGACCCATGCCATCGGCATTCAGAGCAGTGATGGTCGGCTTTTCTTCTGCGTTCCGAGGGGAACGGGTACAGCGATCGGAACGTGGTATGTCCCCCTTAAAAACCCTCTGGGTTCAGTCGAATCACACAACATCTCGGTTACCGACGCCGAGCTAGATGAGTTTATCAGGTCATTTAATGCTGCATTTCCCGAAGCAGCGATTACAGCTGCAGAGATCTCCGCGATCGATGTCGGAGTGCTGCCGATGAAGTACGAATCCCCATCAGGCCCCTGCCTCTATGGTAGTGAGATCGTGCACGCCGCTCGCGGATATGTGGAGGTGCTCAGCACAAAGTACACTACGTTCCGATCGCAGGGGCGCGCGGTCGTGGGTGCGATTAAGGGAGGGTAAGCGTACGATTCCACGCCTGCGGCCGAAGGCCCTTTCCATCTAACGCACCCATGGGAGGGCGGGCGTGTCGCCCGCCGGTCGTAACACCAACGAATACAGCCTGCGGCCGAAGGCCCTTTCCATTATGCGAATTGTATAAGGGAAGGCGCACGAATCTGCGCCTACGGCCGAAGGCCCTTTCCATTATGCGAATTGTATAGGGGAAGACGTACGAATCTGCGCCTGCGGCCGAAGGCCCTTTCCATTATGCGAATTGTATAAGGGAAAACGCACGAATCTGCGCCTACGGCCGAAGGCCCTTTCCATTATGCGAATTGTATAAGGGAAGGCGCACGAATCTGCGCCTACGGCCAACGGCCCATTCCATCTAACGCAGCCATGGGAGGGCGGGCGTGTCGCCCGCCGGTCGTAACACCAACGAATACAGCCTGCGGCCGAGGGCCCTTTCCATT
>JBIJBZ010000275.1:0-2803 GCA_044344945.1 Bdellovibrionota bacterium
TCTTCAAGAATCCGAGCTATGTGTTTTTTCGGCGATCGTCCGAACGAGCAGTAACCTCACTCGGAGTCCCTGCCACTCCAGGTCGCACTATTGCGGTGGACCAACGTGTCGCGCCTAAAGGCGCTCTTGTACTCTTGCGATTTCCAAAACCTGTGTTCAAGGCCGGACAAAACGCGGGGGAGGATCCTGCAAGCTATGATGAGGTTTCCCGTTTCGTCCTTGATCAAGACTCTGGCGGCGCGATCACAGGCACCAACCGTATCGACCTCTTCTGGGGACGGGGTGACGAGGCCAAGCGGTATGCTGGCGTTATACAGGAGCGAGCTCGCGCGCTCTACCTGGTTCCGCGATCGCCGCGCTAATCAACCTCCTCAGAGAGATCCAACTCTGGCGCCATGGCTGGAGGAGCCCCTCGAATCGGAGCTGGTGCGTTTGGGAGCACTGGCGGTTGACCGGCAGGTTGCGGGGGCTCTACGTAGGGAGCGTCGGGCGCGGACGGAATTTCTTTGGCGATATCGCGAACCAGATCTTGCGTCTCTTTGGCTACCTGCTCTGACATCGGGGTTGCTACCACCGCGGCAGCAGCCTTCTCAGCGCGAGCCTCAACTACACTATCCGGCGGTCTCCACGACGAGACCTTCCCGTTTTTAAACGTGACCCTGGCGCCCTGAGGATAGTGCCAAACGACCTCATGCTTGAGACCCTTTTCTACCTTTTCAGTCGGCTCGCCCCAGATTCCGTAAACCTCGCCGATTGAAGCGCCGGTAGGTAACTTTCGTGTTAAATCAGCCGCAAAAACAGGATCTACGGTGATCCCAAGCAGCGCGGTTGCCCCTAACAAGGCCACTACAGTTCTCTTCATACAATTCGCCCTTTTGATGGCAGAGTATCACAAGCCTCGACAACCGAGAACCAGGAGAAATTTGACCTGGCGCGACGCGAAACTAGAACATAGCGACCAAAAAATCCCTTCTCTATTACCTGCGCACATTCTATCCTGCTCCTCGCTAAAAGATGCGGACGTACTGAACACCCGGTAGCATGCCGGGAAGCTAAACACTAAACAGAGGAACATCATGACGACTTCAATTCGCTGTTACGAGACGATCCCGAACGCCCCAAAAGCGGTAGGCCCCTACTCGTTGGCGGTTCGCGCTGGGAATATGGTCTTCCTCTCTGGACAGGTAGGTCTGAACCCAACAACAGGCCAACTAATTGGAGCCTCTATTGAGGAGCAAACCCCTCAAGCCCTTACCAACCTGAAGGCTGTACTGACAGAGCTTGGGCTCTCCTTCACCGACGTAGTTAAAACGACCATCTTTCTCACCGATCTGGGCAACTTTCAGACCGTAAACAAGATATACGGCGAGGCTCTCGGCGGACACAAACCAGCCCGCTCCACCTTTCAAGTAAGCGCCCTTCCACTCGGAGCCCTCGTTGAGATCGAGATGATAGCCGTAGCGCCGTAAGACGCCTCCACTCGGTGCCCCTCTAGCAGGGTGGTGAAAAAAGGTTCCGTAGTGAGCATTTTGAGAGTTTTGACGAAACAAGGCGGAGCCAACGAAAAAACCGGAAGCGTATCCTCTGAGATACGTTGAGGATTTTTTCGGCGGCTCCAACGCAGTTGCAGTCAAACTATCGAAATGCGCAACAGGAAATCTTTTTTCACCACCCTGTTAGGCCGGCGAACGCAAGGATATGCAGATCAACGAACTATCGGTTTCTGCTGTTGCTGGGGATACTCCGCGGCTTCGGACTGCACCCCTTGTGTTAGCGCGACTTAGCGCATACAAAAAGAAGGCGACCAAGCTCTCCTACAGGCACTCATGCGAATCTCCTCGTACCCAACTCCGACCACTCTGCTACTCGCTCTCACGATAAACATTTTGGGGGTAGTCGGGTGTGCCCGGCCAGTTGTGACCACGCCTGCTGATGCGTTCCGCGAGGTTTTAACTCCTCCGCTATCCGATGATCTCAATCTGCAGGATCTCAACGAGGCGATTCAACGAGAGCTTGGGCCCCTCAAGAGATCTTCAAACACCATAATGCAGTTCGGTCCGGTATCGGTTACCCGCGGAGAGTACGCTGACGCCCTTGAGGAACTCTCAATGATGCTGCAGAGCTCGCATTCAAATGAGGAGAAACTCTCCTACATCTCCGAGCATTTTCGATTCTTTGAGTTTTACGGGGGCGCTCGCTGGGGTGAGGTGCTCCTCACCAGCTACTTCGAACCGCGAATTTCCGGAAGCGATACGCCTACCCCTCGCCTCTCTCAACCTCTCTATGCCGTGCCACACGATCTGGTCACGATACCTCTCAGTGCATTTTCAGATAGGTTCAAAGATGAAAAGGCCCTCAAAGCTCGCATCGAGGCTTCAAAGGCGGTTCCGTACTACACCCGCGAGGATATCGACGGGAAGCACGCGCTCCGTGGTCGCAACCTTGAGCTTGTGTGGGTAGACCCGATTGATGCATTTTTTCTCCAGATCCAGGGTTCCGGTACCGTTGAGTTGAGTAGTGGGAAGGAAGCGTTCCTGAACTACGGAGACAAAAATGGTCACCGATACGAAGCCGTGGGCAAATATCTCCGTGACCGAATCGCTCCGCAAAAAATAACGATGCAGCGAGTCGAGGCCCAGCTGCGCTCCATGAACAACGGCGAACGAGATGCTATCCTCTTCAAGAATCCGAGCTATGTGTTTTTTCGGCGATCGTCCGAACGAGCAGTAACCTCACTCGGAGTCCCTGCCACTCCAGGTCGCACTATTGCGGTGGACCAACGTGTCGCGCCTAAAGGCGCTCT
>JBIJBZ010000034.1:0-22285 GCA_044344945.1 Bdellovibrionota bacterium
CTGGAGTGGGTGTCGACTGTTGAAGGCGCGAAACTCGTAGTCAGCGCTGTTAGGCGAGGTGCGTAGCTTCCATAGGCGATACAATGTAGGGAGGTACGAGAGCGCAAACTTTGCGAAAGAAACGTGCGACGCCCCCGTCGCCCGCTCCTCATAATGAAGCGGCACCTCGAGAACACTATACCCCTCGGAGTAGGCTTGCACGAGAATCTCCTGCAAAATATTGAAATTTTCGGGGTGATACGCACCGAGGCTTACGGCCTCCTTCTTGTAGAAACGATATCCACTTGAGAGATCCTTTATCGGGAGGGAGAGGCTAATCGAGAATACGGCGTTGAGCAACTTCGAGAGAAGGTGCCGTGTGACCGGCGCATCTGAGCGTCCACCTTTCGCGAACCGAGATGCGACGATGATGTCAGCTTGGTCGCGCCGTGCCCAGATCTCTTTCAGGAGCTCTGGCGGATGAGAGAGATCGCTATCGAGGGTGAGTACATATTCGCCTCGTGCTGCGAGAAAACCCTCTCGCAGCGCGCCGGCGTACCCGAGACGTCTCTGTAGTATACAGGTGGCGCCACGCTCCGCTGCTGCTTGCCAGGTCTGATCAGACGAGCCTCCATCAACTACGATAATCTCCGCAGGGATGCCGAGCTCTTTGGTAGTGTTCCACAGTCGTTCAACGAGGGGGCCGATATTTAACCCCTCATTCAGCGCGGGTATGACAACGGAGATCGTGGGTATCTCCGGTTGGACAGCAGTGTTTTCAGTCTGAATCGGTCGTGATGTCACAGCTTCTCTTCATTATCGCGAGCACCGATGTGCAGCAAGGCCAACAATTACGCGACGACCGTACATCCCGTCTACGCGTGCGCGCTTCACGGCATGGTAGCCACGCTTGCCTTTGTGCACAACTACGTTCTTTCCCCGCCGAATCTCTGAATTGCAGAACGCGGAGAGCGCAAGCAAGACTTGCACGGTGGAGGAACCCTCTGTGAGCCCCTCGGTAACCAACCCAAAAGCCTCGTCATCGATTGATTAAGAGAGGGAGAAAACACGCAGCCGCCGAGCCCGCATTTTTTATGAAACTGCGTCGCGAGAGCGCCGAGAGTGGTGATTTTTCGGGCTCGAAGGGCGCTCAAATAGGCCGCTCCGGGTACGGTATCGTGCTCTAGGTTCGTATCAAGAGATACCCCGGCGATATGCAGAGTTGCCTCTCAGCGTCTGAAAACGCAGTCGCCGTCATAACGCTGCGTGCCCCGACTCTCAGGACGGTTAGGGTGGTCCGATGCGCCTGTTTGTGGAGTTAGCAGCCTTGGATAGTGACTGCTTGCTCGTGTTGCTTCCTCAAGTGGGTAGCTTTTGGTGCGGGGGTCGGGGACCGTTCTCGGTAGATGCTAGGGTGATTTTACCTCCCGAGGGGGCGCTCCGGGTACACAAAGAGGCTTTTACTATTTTCGCTATCCCGAGAGCTACGTATGCTCTGTTGAGAGTTCTCTGCTTGAGGTGGTATACGGCGTGCTTAGTGCCGTACTGCACCGGTCTTACCACCCTGCGAGGTGTCGGTATTCGGGATTGGTGGGTGACGCTCGGTTGCCACGACGTGAGTGGCAGGGGAGTCAGTCTGGTGCAGTGAGAACCAATGCGAACGCAAAGGACATGGGTGGTATGAGCAATCACGCAGCTGGTGGAGTAGTTATGAGCACGAGGGGGCGTATCCCCCGCAGTAAGAGCGCTTTTGTCCGTGATCACAGAGACTCTGGGCATTCGTTTTTGAGGGAGATTCCGTAATGAGAAGGGTTTTATGTGCAGTAGTCGCTTTGATTTATGCGGGGCTCGCCACTCAGGCAAGCGCTGCCGAGGGCGTCCTCGTGGACACAAATGGAGATGGCCAGATCGAAGTGCTCGCGTTTGGGGATAGCATTACCTACGGCGTGGGAGACGGTTCAAAGCCGGGTGATTTCGTCCCTGATATCGTCTCTAGTGGCTCGCCGCGTGGATATCCGATGAGACTCTCCACGCTACTTGGTTTGCCGGTCTACAATGCAGGGGTTCCAGGAGAGCAGCTATCGGGAAGTGGATCAATCGGCTCAGGGATTGAGCGTTTTCCGAAGCTCGTGGTTGGAAGCTCTGTCGATGTGGTGATCATCATGGAGGGAGCTAATGATGCTCAGTACCTCGTCAGCACTCGTACACTTTCGAGTAATCTGCAGAGAGCCATTAATGTTGCCCGTGCAGAGGGGAAGAAGATAGTGCTGGCCACTATTACCCCGCCCACAGGCAGTCGCGCGCAGTTTGGAGGATTCACGGCAGCGTATTCGAATGCCATTAGAAGTGTTGCAGCGAACAATCTATTGCCACTGGCCGATGTAGAGGCGACATTCCACCAAGCGTGTCCTCAGTTGGAGACGTGTTCTCTCTATAACCTGCCAGAGGGGTTGCATCCAAACACGGTAGGGTATGACGCCATATCAGAGACGATGGCGGTCGCGTTGGGGGGGAATTAGGGGCGGGTACGACTGCCTACTACAGAGACGAGTTTGGCTTTAGGAGCTTGCTGGAGGGGCCACTCGATGGAGAACACCTCATGTGCCTTGATTTGAGCGGACCTGGCCTGCCGCTGAGGACGCGGTAGTTGTCCTCCCCGAGAAAAATCTCATACCTCTAAGTGGTTAGCCTGCTAGGGTTGCTTCGTTGACTAGCAGGCTCAACAGGGGGAATCTAGGGGGCTATGAAACGGCCACCCCATGCAAACACCCCAGCCCACAAAAACTCATCTACTTCCGCGCAACCTAGTGGAGCCACCTCAATAGCTAAGGGTCCACGCCTCTCCACATCCGCTTACGCGGGTCAAATTCGACATGATTCAATTCAGAAGCAGAAGGATCTCTTCTCTCAACACGGTGGTCGAGGAAGCTGGGAGAGTAATCACACTTCTCTTACTGATGTCCGAGAGATCTCACTCCAGCAAAGGCGATTACCTATCGCAGTAGTTCGGGCGTTGGAGTCGCGACTGTACGGCGAGGTCGATTCAAAGTCCTTCACTATAGCGCAGGAGTTATTTTGCGATTTAGGAGATGTTGTTGTTCCGGGGGATCATCGCAGAACCGCTAAGACAGCTAATCCTCACCTGGTCTCCAAACATGAGGACGCTCTTGCCTATTCGCAACTGGGGCTCCTGTACACGCGCGTTACGACAAGTTTCGCTGAGAGGACGGGAATTATTCCACAGGAGCGTCGTTCCTCTCGAGAGGTGGTCCGTATCGGAGCCGATGTCGGGGTGGTAACGCAAGCAAAGCGCCTGATGGAAACGGTTAAACCTCTTGGTAACCGGGCTCCTAGCAGACCAAATGCAGTCGTTCTTTATTTTGCCCCGCCCACCGCGGCTGTTGAGGAGCGTTATGCCCCCGTATTTGCAGCGCTCGGGATTTCACCATCGTCTCAGGCTATCGGGTCAGTGCTGTACACCCGTCAGGGGACCCCTGAGGCAACATCTGAGAAGAGCCATCTCCCAAAACAGAGAGTTGCGCAGGTATTTCCGACCATCGATGAGGCTATGCGAAAAACCCACCATGAAGAGAGCCAGTATGAGCGAGAGAGCGCGCAGATTCAGTCTCTAAAAGATAGGTGGCTCCAATTTGCTCAGAGTGGGGTGCGCGCATGGGTTTCAGAGCGCGAACTCAAAAGTCGAATTGCAGATTGCAGGGGGCCTAAAGAGGTCGAGCAGGTTCAATCTGACGTGGATGCCATGAACGGTGCAATTATCGGAAGCTACAAGGCCCTTCTAGAGGAGTCTTCCAAGTTCGTGAAAAACGCTAAGCATGAGGAGAAGATTGAGTTCAAAGAGCGACTTGAGCGCATGATGGACAGGCTCGCGCAGAGCAAAACGGGACGGATTAATCCAGAGCCGGTGTTGCTGCAAGTAGACGCGAACTATCGACTCCTCCAGGTAAGGCTTGAGGATATTCGCGTGAAGCGTTCTTATAACCAGAACGACCAAGGTCTTCTTCGTGACGTGATGGCAACGGAATCTGAAAACCTCTCGTCCATCGCCGATTCCCTGTGTCTGCATATTGAGCGGTTTACGGGGAAGGAGAGGATTTTTCGCGAGGCTATGGACTTTGCCCCTCGTTATGAACGAGAGAAGAATCAGATGTTCTGGAAGCTTCAGGTGCCGCGCGCTGACGGCCGCGGAGCGGATAAACGCTTGCGCGGAATCCGGGTGAGGCCGTTTACTACCTTTCGCGACAAGATAGAGGAGTGCAGTCGATATTTCGAGAAAAGCCTCCGCCCTGGCAAGGTAAAGGAGGTCGCCAAGGCTCTCGCCACGATGTTTTTGGTGACGCGAGCATTTAAACTGAATCGAATAATCGAAGATCTACGGGTGGGACTGATCAGCGCGGAACAGAAACACGCTGAGGCATTCAACGAGGCTTGTGAAGCCTTGGTGCAGCTTGAAGCTCGCCCGACCCTCTTCAAACGGGCTGCGGTTGCCGAGCGAACCGAGAGCGCGAGAGAATTGAAAGCCCTTTCAGCTAAACTCCTCGAAACGGTGCGAAACTTACAAAAACAATTGCTAGCGCTGCAGATCACAGAGACAAAGCGTAACAACGGTGCGCACCTTCGAAAGGAGCGAGAAGCGCTCGTGAGCGCTGCTCTTGACGCTCTGGCAGAGTATGACTTTGAGGGATTTGCACGCGGATTGGTACTCTAACAGCAGGCTTTTTAAGGGCTAGCGCCTACAGGCTAATCCTACTGCACCATCTGCATAAGCGTAGTCATCGGCAAGAGAACCGCCACTACGATCAGGAACACCACAAGCCCAAGCAGAATGATCATGAGGGGTTCGATCACGGTTGTGAGTCCGGCGATCGCGTTGTTGGCTTCACTGGAGAAGGTCTTCGCGGCTTTTGAGAGCATGATCTCAAGCTTGCCGCTCTTTTCACCGATCGCCACCATCTGGGAGAGCAGGTTAGGGAAGTATCCGCTCTTTGATAGCTCCTTGGCGAGGCTGCGGCCTTCCTTCACGCCGTCTCGGGCCTCCTCAAGAGCCTTGTTCATGTGTGTGTTGCCTACGATGTTCCGCACGATCTCCATCGCTGCAAGCACTTCGACGCCGCCGTTAAGGAGGGTTGCTAAGGTAGATGCAACGCGAGCAGTTGAGACCTTCCGATAAATAGAGCCAAAGAGCGGAAGCTTTAAAAAGAGGTCATCAAACCAGGCGCGTCCCTTGGGAGTACCGTAGCTCTGTTTGATGTAGGCACCGATTCCTACCGCTCCAAGCACAAAGGCCCACCAGTAGGAGATGATAGTGTTCGACATGAACAGAACGATTCTGGTTGGGAGTGGCAGTTCGATCTTCTGTTTGATGAAGATATCCACGATGGTGGGAACTACGTATACGAGCAGTACCGTAACAACCACGACGCAGAGCAGGAACATCAACATCGGATACAGCAGGGCGCTCGAAACTTTGCGTCGCAGTTCGAGCTGAGCCTCGTAGTAGTCAGCGAGGTTCTCAAGGGTGCTATCTAGAGCTCCTGAGGCCTCTCCGGACGCGACCATGTTTACGTACAATCGCGGGAACACCTTCGGATATGCCCCCATCGCCTTTGCTAACGATGAGCCTTGCTCTACCCGTTCCTTAATATCAACCACGATCCGTTTTAAGCTGGTGTTCTCAACTTGATCGGCTAAGGAGAGTAGGGCCGAGACGAGTGGTAGGCCCGCATTCGATAGTGTGGCGAGCAAACGGGTCGAAAGGGTGAGATCCTTCAGCGAGACGTGGTCGCTGACGAAGAGCTTTTTGACATCCTTGGAGCGCTCCTTTGAGGCAGAGAGAGCTTCTTTGATGTCAGTGGGGAAGATGTTCTGAACTCGGAGCTTCTGGCGCGCAGTACGAACGCTGTCGGCCTCAAGGGTGCCCTTGAGCTTCTTTCCAGCTGGGTTTATCGCTACGTACTCGTACACCGGCATAGGTCTAGTGCCTTACACAATTTGATTCCGGCTCATCGAGCTTTCGAATTGATACGATATGTCCCGCACTCAATCGCTCCGCTCTGTACTTGAATCGCTAGTTCACATCATCATGGCTGGCCAAGAGGACCTCCTCAACCGAGGTGAGACCCGCAAGTACCTTCCTTCCACCATCGGCTCTGAGGCTGGAAAAACCACGCTTGAGGGCCGAGTTCTTGATCGTGTTCGAATCCACCCGTTGAAGGATCTGTCCGCGCAGCTCATCGTCGATCAGGAGCAACTCATGGATTCCCAAACGCCCCGAATACCCGCTTCCCTGGCAGTGCTGACAGTCGCCGGTTCCGGGATGGTAGGCCAAGCGTTCCGTCACCTCAGCTGGATTAAAGCTGAGCTCACGAAGCTCTGCATCTGAGATCTGATAGGGGACGCGACAGTGGGGGCAGAGTCGCCGCACGAGTCGCTGCGCTAGTACTGCGAGCAAGCTAGACGATACCAAGAAGGGTTCAACACCCATATCAAGGAGTCGGCTCACTGCTCCGGCGGAGTCGTTAGTGTGGAGCGTTGAGAGCACAAGGTGACCTGTGAGCGATGCTTGGATCGCAATCTCGGCCGTCTCTGTATCTCGGATCTCTCCCACCATCACCACATCGGGATCTTGTCGAAGAATTGCTCGCAGTCCACTGGCGAAGGTGAAGTCGATCTTTGGATTCACCTGCATCTGGCCGATACCGTCGAGCTGGTACTCAATCGGATCCTCGACCGTTAAGATGTTAAGATCCGGTTTATTGATGTGGGTTAGACATGCATACAGCGTCGTCGTTTTTCCAGAGCCCGTGGGTCCGGTAACAAGGATGATGCCGTTTGGTTTGTTGAGGAGTTTGACGAGTCCGTCAAGATTTCGTTTGTCGACACCGAGCTGTTGAATATCAAGAACAGCACCCGCTTTGTCGAGGAGACGCATTACGATTCGCTCTCCGAATTGCGTTGGTACTGTGGAGACACGGATATCAACGTCTTTGCCGGCGATCTTCAATCCGATACGGCCATCCTGAGGAAGTCGCTTCTCGGCGATGTTCAGACCGGCCATGATCTTTACACGCGAGATGATCGCTGCTTGGAAGGCCTTGTCCTCACTGGCGACATCGTACAGCACGCCGTCGACGCGGAAGCGTACTTTAAGCTTATCCTCGTATGGCTCGATATGGACGTCGGAGGCGCGCTCGGAGCTCGCCTTGAAGATAATTGCATTTACGTAGCGGATGATCGGAGCATCGTCGTCGTCTGAATCCGTTACATCGATCTTGAGCTGATTAGCGAAATCATCGGCATCGTCCTTCTTGCTGCTCTCGGAGAGGTTGCTTGATTTGTCGCTCATCAAGCTCGTTCGGATCGAGTTGATCGCTTTTGTGATCTCTGCGGGTGATGTTACAAGCACCTTGATGGGACGCTCGTAACACACGCGTAGCTGCTCAATAGCTTCCACGTTGAGGGGATCGGCAGTTGCGACTACCAGATGTGAATCGTCTCCGCCGATGGGTACCGTCAGGAATTGTCGACCCCACGAGCCTGCGATGCGGTCAAAGTCCCCCCGCACGGGGTTTCGCGGTGGAATGGGCTCCGGGAGCTGATCCACGTACGCCATACCCAGCACCTGCGCGAGGACTTTACCCGGCGCAGAAGGCTGTGCGGTAACTGTTGCATTCGTCTGGAGTGGGGCGGGGGTGTTCATTACTTAGCAGTTTTATGTAGCCACGGGCCCTTGCCGAGGGCGGCAACCTCGTTGCTGGAGAGGGTGCGCCAGGAACCTGAAACCTCAGGATACATCGACTCTGCATCAGAGGGCGAGGGGAAAACACGGCGCACGCGGAACTCCAACTTACGAGTTCCATTTGAGTAGACGTAGGTCCGGCCTGCTGCAAAGAAGGACCGTGCCGCAGCGGGGCTGTCGCTCGGAATTATTAGTCCGACGGAGGCACCAGGGGCCGCCCCGGCGAAGGGGAAACCGCTCTGGATCCGATTCTTGTTTGCATTCTCAAGCACTATGAACGCCCCCTGAGACAGCTGATTGGCCTGCTTAGCACTTGAGAGGTGCAGCGATGCCTTGGGTTCAGGCTGAGCGGGGACATC
Organism: Bdellovibrionota bacterium; assembly: GCA_044344945.1. GTDB lineage: Bacteria > Bdellovibrionota_C > UBA2361 > UBA2361 > OMII01 > OMII01. Next base: position 8,095 of record JBIJBZ010000034.1, read on the forward strand.
ATCAAGATCGAGTACAGCCTCGTCGCTCGGGTCAGCTTTCTTGGCTGGTGCCGCTGCCGGTGCGGCCGATCCGCCGTCGAGGTCAAGAACACCATCTGCTGAGCCATCGAGGACGACGGCGTCATCCTTCGCCTCGGGTTGCGGGGCTGGGGCTGTCTTTAGCTTCTTGGCAGGAGGAAGGATCGTGCCAGGCTTCGGACCGTCGTAGGGGTTAGACTCTGCAACTCGATCCATTCGGTCGTTGTCGAGGGTCGCGGATCGGCGTGGATTTACATTGTAGTGAGCAATTACATCCTTGAGCTTATCGCGACTTTCGATCGTGGAGTCACGTGCATCGAACTGATCCTTTATGATTCGCGGTGTTAGAAAGATCAACAGATTCTTCTGTGCGCGCGCTGTCGAGTTAGCCTTGAAGGCGTGGCCCAAAACCGGGATATCCTTAAGGTAGGGGATACCCTCATCGGTCTCTGAAAGATCGTCTGCGATGAGTCCACCAGTCACAATCATCTGCCCGTCCTTGGCAATAATCGTTGTCTCGCTCTGCCGCTTCTGGGTAGTTGGGCCGAATTGCGAGTTGATGGTCGAGAGGACGAGGTTTGATACCTCAGTGTAGACCTTCAGTGTCACGTAATCACGTGAGCTAATCTGCGGAGTAATGCGGAGGGTGATACCGACATCCTGCCGATCGATCTGATTGAAGGTGTTGTTAAGGTTCGTTGCATTGGTACCGGTGCTCGCGAGAAACGGCACCGTGTTACCTACGACGATCTGCGCATCCTCGTTGTCAGTTGCGAGGATGGTTGGAGATGAGAGGACGTTTATATTGTTGTTTTGTTGCGCAGCGCTGACCAAAACGGTCTGCGTCGGAATCTTAATGCCGCCCGGAAGGGTTAGAGAGCCCGCGCTCGCAGCAGCGAGGGTGAGTCCTTGGAGCCTATCGGGTGCTGACAAGAGCTGCGCAAGGCCGTTCTCGGCGCTAAATTCGCTCTTCGCGAGCATTCCGCCGTCCGCGCCACCGGTCGAGGTGAGGAAGCTAGTACTGGTGCGTATCGTACGATCGATCGAGACCTCAAGAAGGGTCGCCTCTACAAGTGCTTGGCGGCGCTTGATATCGATCTGTGCAAGGAGTGTACGAATCTTTTCATAATCGGGCTTGCTCGCGGCGATGATAAGGGAGTTGGTTGCAGGATCTGCTGTGACAGAGATGTTCTCTCCAAGCTGCGTTGACGTTGGAGCACCTCGGGCGCCGGATCCACCCCGCGCCGAATTACTGCCACCCCTACCAAACGAGCCGGAACCAGAACCCGCGCCACTCGAAAACATCCCTGATGAAGAAGAGCCGTTCGAGTTTCCAAACATCGAACCCTGACCCGAGCCTGAGAGGCCACCAGCGGAGGAACCGGAGAGGCCTGAACCACTTTGGCCAGAGCGTGAGGATGCGCCTGTTGTGCCGCCGGCGCCTCCGCCGACGAGTCCAGCAAGTACCTGTGTAAGCTCTTCGGCATTTGCGTGCTGACAACGGTATACGTAGAACTTATTACCAGACCGGTCGACCTTGCTGTCGAGCTGGGCTATCAGCGCCCGAACACGCGCGGTAGTCTCATCGTCGGCTACAACGATAATCGAATTCGTTCTCTGATCGGGGATAATCTTGGGCGTGATTCCGCGAGCCGCGATTGTTTTGCCACCGGCTGTACGAGGAATAGCAGCACCGCCTGCAGCTATCTGACCAGCAACATTTGGGTCTGTCATGCTAGCTCGAACATCTCCCGCTGACGATGCTCCATCTCTGCGTGAGCTTCCTTCGCCTAAGATATCATTGAGCTTCTGAGCGATGTCCTCAACGTCAGCATGCGCTACGGGAATGATCGTCATCTCTCGGTTTGAGAAGGGGACATCGAGTTCATCGATTATCTTGAGGAGGCGTTGAATGTTATCTTCGCCGTCGATCAGGATTAGGGAGTTGGTTCCGGTGTACGCATTAACGAGACCGTCAGCAGAGATGAGCTGCGATACGATCTGCTGTACGTCTTGCGCGTTTACGTATTTGAGCGCTACCAAACGCGTTACTACTGAAGAGGATGGGTGCTCAACCATTCCATCGGTCTGAGTTGGGATCGTCGACTGGCGAGCCTCCTTGGCCGGTACGATCTTCCACAGGTTTTCTCCGATAGGGACAGCGGCGAATCCTTTGAGCGCTAAAACGGAATCGAGGATACGGAGCGACTCCTCGGCTGAAACCTTTCCAGGCAGGTAGATTGAAACCTTGCCGCGCACCTTCTCGTCGAGGATGTAGTTGCGCTTCGTTTTGCGCGAGAATATTCGAATGATTGCCGCGATATCGGCATTCTTGACGTTGATTTCGGTGTTCGAGTCCTTGGCGTATTCCTGCTCATTTGGCGCTGCAGGGTCTGGTTGTGCGAAGGCTGGTGCCAGCGGTGCGAGGGTTGAGAGCGCAAGACACGTTGCGGCGAGGAGGTAGAAATGTTTTCGAATCGCTATCATAGCTTACCTTATCGTGTACTTAAACTCTCTATCTTGCTTGTCACGCTCTAGCATCAAGTTGATTGAACGCTCCTCTTTTAGCTGCTCGAACAACTTGAGCGCCTGAGAGATGTCTCCAAGATTATTTCCATTAATTGTCTTGAGAATATCGCCGTTTCGTAGGCCCACCTTCTCGTAGAGGCTTCCTGATTTAATTGCAAAGAGTCGGAGTCCGATCGAGCGCCCATCTTTAAAGTATGGAACGGCGCGAGCCTGAGTAAGCAGGAGAGGAAGATTTTCCAATCCCTTATCGAGCTCTGCCTCTTCAACAACGAACGAATCGGCCTCATTCGCGACTCCGCCACTTGGAGCGCCACTGATCTCATCAATACGCAACACTTCGATCTTCCCGTTGTGATCAACCTCCACTCGATCCTGATAGATCTTCTTGAGAACCGCTTGGTCGAACACGTTCTGTTCCAGGAGAAACATATCTTGGTTCTGTTTCTTCTTGTCTTCGATGATGGCGTACGGCTCCTGTCCTCCTGTAATAAAGGTACCGATGAGGGAGAGCATTAAGGGCGACGGGGGAGGTGTCGGAGCGCTCGGAGCCATCCCCGCTGCTCGTCCGAGCGGTCCGAAGGGTTGGCGCTGGGTGAGGAGATCCCACTGTTTATCACCCGATACCGGTTTCGGCTCTGTTGATGAGATCTGTTTCGTGATCGAAGCGACTCGGGTTGAGAGGTCCGAGGTCATGCTCATCTTTGTAAGGAAGTCAGGAACCACCACAGCCACGACGACCAGGAGCGCAAGGATGCACACGAGGTAGGCGGCATTTTGCACCCCCCGCACCATTACAGAGATATTCTGTCGGCGCATGAGTCGCCCTAAAACGACGTTGTAGTCGATCTCCTTAAGGCTTTGGATGGAGAGTATCTCTTTCACGTTCCTAAAACTCACTACTAGCAAAAGCTAAATGATAACGGGTTTGTACGAGGGGCAACAGGCTAAATCCCTCGCGCGCAACACGTTATCTCAGGGCAAACGAGCGAATAGAAAATACTCTTTGCCCACGGTGTAAGATGAGGGAACCCCATTTGTGGATGGTAGAATTTTAAGGATGGCGGTTGGTTAGAAGGGGCCAGATGCTACTGCTGAGAGAGCCGCCCAGCCCAGCGCTCTTGGTATTTCTGCTCGCGCTCTCTGACCGCGGCCTCATTTCCGGTCTTGCGGTAGAATTCAATAATCGCCGCGTCGTACTCGGCAAGCTGCTTGATGAGCGGTTGCCGCTCGCTGCGGGCGATTGTTGTGTGTGGCAGGTCCGGGTATTCGCCCACGAGCTCATCGTACAGAGCAAGTCCCCGTTCCAAAGGTTGTCGATCCCGTTCACCGCCACGCGCCGAGGCAACGAAGCTGCGAGCTGCCTGAAGTTTGACATACGGGGAGTCGGCGTGACCTGGATAGTTCTTCAGGAAAGACTCATAACTTTTCGCCGCCTCGTTGTACAGCCCGTTAAAAAAGTAGCTGTCCGCGGCCTTAATCTCCGCAAAGGTGGCATATGCACCGAGGGGATAGCGGTCTTTGAGGGAATTCAATGACTCGCGCGAGATAGAGTACATCCGTACCTGGTAGAGCTTCTTAGAGAGCCGCACCAGTTCAGCCTCGGGAACCCCTACATTCTCCTCATCCTTCTTGGTTGTTAGCTCCTTGGCCTCCGATTCTAGATCCGGCTTCGCCTCCTCGGAGGAGCTTCCCCAGCAGCCAGCCAGGCAGATGAGGATTGCGCACCACAAGGGGAGGGAGAGAAATCGGGGTTGGGAGTGCTTCTTGGCCATCGGATACTCGGAAGAGGTTTGGTACCCAGTGGGTGCCGGTTTGCGACCGGATTCCTGCATTCACGTGCTACCACGGTTCGCGCAAGATTACCTCCTCGATTAGTCTCACCGGAGCCTATACCGGCTACCGGGGATGCGCAAACCTTGAAATGACCGAGCTTCCCAGAGGGTAAGCTCGGAGTCGTTCTGGCAATGTGCGGGTTAGCTCGCGTCTGACGGTGGAGTATCGAGTCTGAAGCGGCGACTCTCTCTCGCCTTGGCAAGGTCGATCAGGCTCGGCGATTTAACAGTTTTGCGAACTGTTACTGCTGAGGGCTGTAGCTTTCCGCCCGGCACTACCTCAAGCTTGCGCGATCCAGGCGAGTCTACTTGATCATCGTTAGCGGTGAAGCCTAGCGATGAAACGAGGCTATCATAGAGCGCCTCTTCGAATTGCTGCATCGACCGGTCCTCGTCTGAGAATATGCGTTTATCGCTCTGTGCAATGCGGGCTACGACGCGTGAAAGTAGGGGAACGATTCGTTGTCGCTCTAGATCGCCCAACTGAGCGAGGCTGTCGAGGAGCGAAGCGGTTCCTTCTCCGCCAACACCCTCCATCAGTGTCTGCAGCTGAAGCTGCAAGCTAAGAAAGTTTCGTGTAAAATCTCCTCCCTTTGACCGACCCATCTCTTGAACTCCTAATTCCTCGAATAACTCTGAAAATCTTCGTGATCGTCCCTTAGTGGTTACTTGATCATATATCTGCATAATGAATCTCCGTGCTTCAGGTTTACTGAGGAATTCTCAAAAAATGTGCCAGTCCTAACCCCTTGAAATGGCGATGCTTTTAGTCGAGGCGGGTGTCGTTGGTAAGGACAGGTGTTTGAAGCCAGGACAGCGTCTCCGCGCAATCGGCCGGCGGGATCGTTGATCGACGGTTACCTAGCAGGGTGATGCTACGCTACCTGTTTGCGAGCGCGCGCACTCTCAAGAACGAACCGCAGGATGCTGTGTGCATCGTAGCCGTTCATAGCATGTTGCTCTGCTTGCGTTCCGTGCGGAACAAAGCGGTCACTGACGCCGAAACGCTTGATAGCACACCGCAGAGCGATCGCCCCGTCGTTCGCGAATTCAACGACTGCAGAACCAAACCCTCCTGCAATCGCATGATCCTCAATCGTGCATACTGTGTCGTAATTCGGAAGTTCCGCGCGTAGGAGTTCTTGATCAAGGGGTTTTGCAAATCGCGCATTCAGCACCGTGCACGAGATAGAGTGGTTCGCAGCAAGCTCGTCGGCTGCTTGGATCGCGTTCTGAATAATCGGGCCAAAACAGATCAGCAGGGCATCCGCGCCACGGCGTACGATCTCGCCCTTTCCGATCGGAAGCGCATGCAGAGTTGAATCGAGCTGAACGCCCACGCCGTTTCCACGTGGATAGCGCACTGCCGCTGGACCGCCCACAGCAACAGCGGTGAAGAGCATATGCCGGAGTTCGTTCTCATCCTTCGGTGACATGATCGTCATATGCGGGAGGCTGCGAAGGTACGCAATATCAAAAACCCCCTGGTGTGTTTCCCCATCGTTTCCGACCACTCCGCCGCGATCAATCGCGAAGGTAACGGGCAGTTTCTGAATGCACACATCGTGTACGATCTGATCGTATCCGCGTTGCAGAAATGTAGAATAGATCGCTGTGATTGGCTTCATTCCTTCACAGGCAAGCCCTGCGGCGTAGGTGACGGCGTGTTGCTCGCATATCCCGACGTCGTAGACCCGCTCTGGCAGGGTGGCCTGCACTTTATCTAATCCAGTCCCACTCGGCATCGCTGCGGTAATGGCAACAACGTGAGGATCCTGCTTAGCGATCTCGATAACGGTGTCTGCGAAGATACCGGTATATGAAGGGAGCTTCTTCGGTGTAGCTGCGGCTGACGATCCCTTAAATTCACCCCTGGTGCGATCAAAGGGGACGACCCCATGCCACATGATCGGATCCTCCTCGGCCGGCTCGTATCCACGCCCCTTCACGGTGTGGCAGTGCACGATAACTGGGATATCCTGAAGTTTGGCGTTCTCTAAAGCGTGAATAACGGCCGGTAGGTTGTGCCCATCAACCGGACCGATGTAACGGAATCCAAAAGCCTCGAAGAGCATCGCCGGTGTTGAGAAGAATCCTTGCGTTACCTCCTCAGCCCTATCAACTGCCTTGTACAGAAGATCCGGGATGTAGCCCCGTTTGTGCAGATTCTTAACGGTATCGCGGGCACGCGAGCTAAGCTCGCCGGTGAGTGTTCGAGAGAAGAGCCAGCTCAACGCTCCCACATTCTTCGAGATCGACATCTCATTGTCGTTTAGGACAACGATGAAGCGCTTAAGCCCGAGGTCTCCCGCGTGATTCAACGCTTCGAATGCCATACCCGATGTAAGGGATCCATCGCCGATGATCGCCGCTACATATCGCTCAGGAGCTTGGGCATCGAGAGCAACTCGCATTCCAACCGCCGCCGAGATACTTGTTCCCGCGTGGCCCGCGCCGAAGGCATCAAAGGGGCTCTCGCTTCGTTTGAGAAATCCGGAGATACCATCACGTGTGCGAATTCCTCCCATGAGGTGGCGACGTCCCGTGAGCATCTTATGAACATAAGCCTGGTGTCCAACGTCCCAGATCAGCCGATCGTGCGGTGTGTCGAAAACTTTGTGGAGAGCAACTGTGATCTCGGTAGCTCCCAGACTCGATGCAAAGTGTCCCCCCGAACGACTAACGGTGTCGATAAGTTCATTACGGAGTTCTTGAGCAACCTGGTCTAACTCGCTTGGAGTGAGGGTGCGTAGATCTTCGGGCAGCTTCAGGGTGTCGATTAGTTTCTCGTCCATCGCTGCTCAGCATACATGCAGCGGGGGTTATCAATCAAATGGGCAAAGTGTAGGTCGCCGAGCTCAATACTGATGCAAGAGCAGGTACTTATCTTAGCGCTTGATTCTCCCCGTCAGACCCTCCAGGCGACAGCTAGCCCCACCTGCCGCCTGAGCCCGGCGTTACTTGACCTCGCTTGAGAGCTTGCCGTTCTTAAATCGGTATCGCTTGCAACCATCTGGGATAGTTATGTACGGCTGATTATTGTAGAGCAGAGGTGACCCGGCGCTATCGGTTACTACCACTTTTACGTTCCTGCCATAGCTGCAGCCCGGCCTGCGAAAGCGGGCAAGGCTTCCGAATCCGTTTCCACCACCCTGGTTTCGTCCAGTTTCGCCGTTTACTCTTACGCTGGTTCCCCATGGCGCGGTATGGATGGCGAGTCTGCCATCACTGTCAGAGATCGGCTTCCAGAGGAAGTCGCCGACATCCCCGCCTGCGCCGAACACTGGAACGGATGGAGTTGGAACTGGAGTCGGCGCAGATTCCTCTGCGAGTGTTCGATAACATGAACTTACGAGCGAACCCTGGCACACATCGAGTTCCGGTTGTGCATAGCCTCTCTTGAGCAAGGTCTCCGCGATGCTCCTTCCTGTTGCCGAGAAGACGTGAGCTACTATTCCTTCCTGTCCATCCTCAAGGACGGTGGAGCAGTCCGGTTCAGCCATGTAGACGTATCCCTCTCCCTCAGCCATAAGGGACGTAAGAACGGACCGTGCGCCCTGAACTTTAGTGCTCTCAATCGGAACTCCGAGGCCGTGAATCTTCACGAGTTTCTCTCCCTTTTTCGTTTTCATAGAGAGAAGATTGGGCCCCACGTATCTCAACTGAGCCTGCGTTCCTTCCTTGCGGGAAATGGGATTTGTGTACCGCCCTTCGTAGACCGATCCGCACGTGGTTCGAAACGAGGAAGCAGTTGTGGTTGCGGTTGACGATCCCGACGACGATGAATCGCTGGAATCACCGGAGTCTTCCTTCGTGCACCCCGCAGCAAACAAAAGGTTTGTGGAGCAGAGGATACTAAGGAGGAGTTTTGAGTAGTTCATAAAACCTTTCCGGGTTCGCTGGGGGCGCATACGGGAGTAACCCCTTGGTCGCCTGTGAGTCTGACCCCTTATCCGCTCTTGGTGCTTCTCTGCTTCAGGCTAAATGTTGAGAAAAATCGGCCAGGTTAAAAAAAGAAGTGTGTAATACCAGGCACTTATAGTTGACTGGCGCTAGGACGGCTCTATCTGCGATGCCGGCACCGCCTCAGGCCCTTCGGAGGGATGCCCTCAACGGGTGGTCGTTGCGTTACGGGCGTAACTCGACACTGTCTCAAATGGCACATTCGAGGTACTCTCCCGGATGTTTCATCGCGGTCGGATCTCTGCGTCTCGACGGATGGAGCGTGTCTCTACCTTGCCCCTCAGAAGGACCTACCAGTGTTGTATCATCTTCTCTATTCGCTCCACGAAACGATTAGCTGGCTCAATGTTTTTAAGTACCAGACCTTTCGAGCGATGCTGGCCTTCCTAGTGGCGTTCGTTTTCGTTCTCGTGCTGCAACCTGTTTTTATTCGCTGGTTACAGAATCGCGGGGTGCGTGGTCAACCGATTCGTGACGATGGGCCTAAGGCGCACGAGGGTAAGCGCGGCACCCCGACGATGGGTGGCATGGTTGTGGTCGCGGCTGTTCTGGTGTCGACCCTGCTGTTAGCAGACCTTACAAACCTGAAGGTGTGGCTTACGATTGCCATCATGCTCGGCTTCGCCTACCTCGGCTTCGTTGATGATTGGAAGAAGATTGAGAAACAGGACTCCAAGGGGCTCTCAGAGCGCGGCAAGCTCCTGGTTCAGTTTGGCCTTGGGGCTGGAGCTGCGGTGGTGCTGTGCCTACTTGGTGTATCAACGGATCTTACCGTTCCTTTTCTTAAAGATGCGACGATCCACCTCGGTGTAGTCGGTTTCGTTCTTTTTGCATCATTTGTATTGGTCGCCACCTCGAACGCAGTTAATTTCACCGATGGACTCGATGGTCTCGCAATCGGCCCCGTTATGACGGTGGCGTGTACCTACGCCGTATTTGCGTACCTGGCGGGAAATGCGAAGTACGCCGATTACCTCGGCATTCCGTTTGAAAGCGGCGCAGGAGAGATCTCAATCATCTTAGCTAGCATGTTCGCAGCGGGTTTGGGATTCCTCTGGTATAACACCTTTCCAGCGCAGATATTCATGGGAGACACCGGATCCATGGCGCTCGGTGGTACCCTCGGGTTCATCGCGGTTCTTGTAAAGCAGGAGCTGATTCTTGTGGTGGCAGGTGGCGTATTCGTCGTGGAGGCAGCTTCAGTCGTCATTCAGCGCTACTACTATAAGTGCACGAAGCGGCGGGTTTTTAAGATGGCTCCGATCCACCATCACTTTGAGTTGGTGGGTTGGGCCGAGCCGAAGATCATCGTTCGCTTCTGGATCGTCTCAATCGTTCTGGCAATCATCTCATTGACCTCTCTTAAATTGCGGTAGTGTATGTCGTTTCATGCCACCCTTGAGGCGCTTAAGAGTAGCCAATCGCGAGTTCTGGTCGTTGGATTGGGCATAAGCGGGATTGAGAGTGCCAAGTTTCTGGCTACAAAGGGGCTCCACGTAGCGGTGTGCGAGCGGCAGGCCGAAGAGGTATTCGCCCAACGCTCCAAGTACGCAGCTTCAGTTGGAGAGCTGCGAAAAGCAGGAGTTGACCTACACTTCGGGATCGATGGAGAGGGGATTGCGCCGCTACTGAGGGGCGCTGGCTTGGTTGTATTGAGCCCGGGGGTACCGCTCGAATCGCCGCTCGTCGCTACGATCATTAAGCACAATCTGCCGTTTGTATCAGAGCTTGAGCTAGGAATTGAGCTGCACGGCGGTCGTTCAATCGTGGTTACTGGAAGCAATGGGAAGAGCACTACCGCAACGCTTCTTGACCACGTCCTGCATCATGCAGGGGTGCACTCGCATCTGTGTGGAAATGTGGGCACTCCAGTTATCGCCAATGATGAGATATCAGATGAGATCACAGGCGAGCGAGCCGTCTTGGTGGTCGAGGCCTCAAGCTACCAACTTGAGGCATGTTCCGTTTTAAAGCCGTGCATCAGTGTCATGCTTAATATATCAGAGAACCACCTTGAGCGGCACGGAACGATTGAGCGTTACGCTGCTGCGAAGGCAAGGGCCTTTGCCCTTCAAGATGCAGACGATTACATCGTGGCGAATGCCGATGATCCACTCGTTCTCTCGCAAGCGTGCGGGGCTAGGGGGATCCTGGCTGTCTTTGGTCAGCAGCCGGAGCAGGATCTTTCAAAGCTATCGAAGACTTGGGCTCACTTTACCTCGGAGCCGTTACTACGCGTTGCTATCGACGGCGCGCGTGAGGAATACGATCTCACCACGTGCCATTTGTTAGGAATTCACAATCGCTACAATATCGCAGCCGTTGTCCTTGCCGCGCGCCGGCTCGGGGTATCGCCTGCAGCTGTCCAGAAGGGGCTGGAATCCTTTCATCCACTCGAACACCGGCTTGAACCGGTCTCGAATACTTCCGGTTTCCGCATCTTTAACGACTCAAAATCCACCACCGTGGCAGCGGCTGTGGCTGCGTTTCGAACGATCCGCTCGCACTATCCCACAAATCAGATAGTGGTGATGATCGGTGGACTCTCAAAGGCTGGTTCGTGGGATCCGCTGCTTGCATTATTGAAGGAGCATAGAGCTGCGTTGCTACCGATCGTGTGTTTCGGTAAAGACGGTCAGATGCTGGCGAGCCTCTGTGATGCTGCCGATCTTCCAACACGGGTCGAGCCTACGCTTCGAGCAGCCACTGAAGCTGGAGTGTCGATGGTACGCGAATCACCCGATGCTATTCTCGTTCTAACTCCGGGGTGTGCGAGCTTCGATGAATTCACCGATTTTGAGCACCGTGGAGCTGAGTTTAAGAGATTTGTGCGCGAGCTTTGCTAACGCCAGAGAGTCCCGAACCTGGGGGAGCCTAGTTATTCAACGAACTCCGAATCGCCTGCCGCAGAACGAAACTTCGCTTAGCGCTGTCAGTGACCTCTATTAAGTTGTCATACAACTGAGGGTCGAGGATTAATGCTCCGAGTGTACCGGTGCCACGCGAGAGCGCATCGGTTGCAGTCTTTAAGTTCGTAGCCGTCTGAGCCAGCGAAACGAGCACCTCCTCAACATGCTTCGCAACTGCGCCGGGCTCCACCTCTGTGTAGATTAAATCGTGGACTAATCCTTTGCCTGATTCGGTTGCGGCCAGAAGTCGCGAGATACTATCGCTCGCCACTGCCACGCTGTGGGCAGCTTTAAAGAGGCTTGTTACCGCCGCATCGCCGCCATCGGTATAGATCAAACCGTGCAATATACCGGAACCGGAGCGGACCTGTTGCAGCATGGCGCTCACGTCCTTCGCTGATGATGCGAGTGAGTCAACAAGCTTCTTGCCATCGGCCTCAGAGTAGATCAAACGGTGCATGAAGCCTTGCTCGGTTTTGATCGCCTTAAATACCTCCGCGATGCTCTGTGAGGCAGAGGCCACGTTTTCAAATGTTTGAGGTGATAAACCTTCGAGCGACTTGTTTATTCGTTCGGTGATCTGCGTAGTATTGTCGACCACGGCCTGCGCTCGAACAAGGACCTGCGCTAGATCGGCAGCTTCATTTGCCGGGATCTCGCTCTTTGGATGTAGAGTTGCCGGGAGCGTCCCGCCGGAAATACTGATGAAGCGATCGCCAAGCAGTCCCTGCGTGTCGAGCGATACACGTGAATCGGGGCGAAGGCGCTCTATGTAGGTGTCATTGATCAGGAGCGTAACTCGTACCCGCATATCACCGGGGACACTTGAAAAGCCGACCTTCTCAACGCGGCCGATCGGAATACCACCCATTCGCACCGGAGCGCCGGCTGAGAGGCCTTTCACGTCGTTGAACATCGAGAAATACTCGCTCTGACTGGCGAATATCTGGCGTTCGCGCCCCATAACGAGGATCAGCATGCCGATCAGCACGAGCCCAAGCAGTACAAAGATTCCGGCTTTGAATTCATTCTTCATCTTCATAGTTCGTCCTTCCAAGAGCCTGAAACAAAATCTGAGACTAGTCGATTCTCCTGCGCCAAGGTCTGAGCAGGGCCATCGGCGCTAATAACTCCCTTGCTCAGGAGCATCCATCGATCGGAAATCCGCCGCGCACTCTGAATGTCGTGGGTCACAACAAGCGAGGTAATACCTTCCTCTTTAGCAAACTTTACGATCAGATCGTCAATTTTACGGGTAGATGTCGGATCGAGGCCGGTTGTCGGCTCATCGTAGAGCATCACCGTAGGGCCCGATGCGAGAGCGCGTGCCAAGCCAACACGCTTCTTCTGACCGCCGGAGAGCTGCGGGGGGAATTTGCGTTCAATTCCCGGTAGCCCCACCATCTCCAACTTTTCCTCGACTACCCTGGCCAGTTTTGCTCGATCGCGCTCGCCCCGCTCGCGCAGTCCATAGGCGATGTTTTCAAAAACAGTAAAGGAATCGAAGAGGGCAGCCCCCTGAAAGAGCATACCGAGCTGGACGCGCAGATCGCGAAGCTGCTCCTCGGTAATAGAGTTCATGTCCCTGTCCATCACCCGCACCGTTCCCGACTTGGCCCAGAGTAGCCCCATGATGAGCTTGAGAATAATCGTCTTGCCTGCTCCGCTCGGCCCTAAGAGCGTCGTGACCTCACCCGGATAGAGGCAGAAGTTAAGTCCACGGTGAACCACGTGATCGCCAAAAGCGGTCTGAACGTTTATGAACTCGACTGTTGGAGCTGGCTTCGTGTTCATTTGAAGTTGAGGATGATGAGGAGTTTGGTGATAAAAAAATTAGAAACGAACACTGCGAGCGAACCCGTGACGACCGCCGCCGTCGTTGTTTTACCAACTTCTTCGGTTCCTCCTCGGCAGGCGAGACCCTTGTAGCACGCTATCGAAACGACGATACCACCGAACGCAACGCTCTTGATAAGGCCATCAACCACATCTCGGATCTGAACTGCATAGAGGTACGAGCGGTAGTATTGATGTGCGGTGATCCCAAGCTCCTCCACGGCGACAAAGAGTCCGCCTGAGATTCCGATCAGGAGCGCAAGTCCCGCCAAAAGCGGCATCGAGATAAAACCCGCGATCAGGCGGGGGGTAACCAGCCGACGGATCGGATCTCCTCCGAGCGCTCGCAGCGCATCTACTTGCTCGGTAACAACCATCGAGGCTAACTCAGCCGCGATCCCCGCGCCGACACGTCCGCACACCATGACCGCTGTCAAAACGGGGCCAAGTTCGCGAGCCAGAGCCAAGCCAACGAGGTTGCCAACGTAGTTCTTTGCGCCGAAGCGCTGCAAGCCGTAGGCTGTCTGGAGCGCTAGTACCATTCCGGTAAACACCGCAGTGAGAAGTACGATCGGAAGCGACCGGATTCCGATCGCTACGACGTGCTTTGAGGTTTCGCGCAGGTCAACTCCGTGGCGCCGGATATCACACAGCACACCCCAAACGAGGAGTGCATACGCGCCCAGAGCCTTCAGAGTAGTTTTAACCTTCAACACGGCTCAGATCCTCTACAGCGATCGTCTCGGCGATTAGCGAATCAGCAATCGTTTTTGAGTCGCGGGTGAAGGTAGCGATAAAACTCTCACTCTCGTCTTTATTAGGGTTGCCGCGCCACAATATGAGATCTGTGACGCATGAATCTTTTCGAAAGGTGAAGGTCGTAATGACAATCGGATCCGCATCGAGTGCTCCCTGAACGACCGATTGTAATGCAGGAGTGGAGCCGAGCTTTACTGGCTCCTGAGATACGACCTTCAAACCCACAAAGCCCACGAGCAGCTGTCGCGTGGTTGCTTGAAAGGTGAACTTTTCGTCGATAGAGCAATCCTTGAGGGATGATACGAAGATCGGGCCACTGGTTGTCGAGCATGAATAGACAACGGT
>JBIJBZ010000135.1:0-9433 GCA_044344945.1 Bdellovibrionota bacterium
CGTCCGAGCGAGATGCTGGTTGGTGGGGGCGTTGAAGAGCAGCCGAAAAGAACCGCTACGAGGAGCAGTTGGGCACGAAATGAGTACCTGGCAAACCGGTAGAAAAAGGGATACATCTGTATAGTAGCAGTCCTATGTGTCTTGACGTAGGAACCTTACCGCGCCGAGGAAACGACGCGCAACAGGTATCGGTTTAAATCGCATGTTATTTGAGGCAGATAACGCCGCTTGCTGGTTGTTGAAGGTGTTCGCGCCATGATCCGTCTCCACGGAGTTTCCAAAATATACCCTCCCGATCAGGCTGCCCTGAAGGGGATCGATCTGACCGTGGCCCCTGGGGAGTTTATCTTCGTAGCGGGGGCGAGCGGTGCCGGCAAGAGTACCCTGCTGAAGCTCCTCTTCGGGGCCGAGAAGTGCTCTCACGGAGAGGTGCTTGTGGACCAGCGAAATCTCTCATCTATTACTCGGGAAGGGGTGGCAGAGCTCCGTCGGGGGCTCGGCGTTATCTTTCAGGATTACAAGCTCCTTCCGCGGCGAAGCGTGCTCGACAACGTCGCCTACGGACTTGAGGTGCTTGGGGTAAGTGTCCGCGAGCGACGACGTCTTGCGATGTTGCTGCTGCACGCGATGGGGCTTCAAGAGCGCGCCGATGCCTACCCGGTTACCCTTTCCGGTGGAGAACAGCAACGTGTAGCGGTGGCGCGGGCGCTGATCCACAAACCGAAGTTGATAATGGCAGATGAGCCGACCGGCAATCTCGACCAAGAGATGAGTCGGCGCGTATTCGATCTCCTGCTTGAGGCGAACGCCGCTGGAGTTACCGTGGTGGTTGCAACACACAACCTCTCCATAATTGAGGAGCTCAATAAGCGCACAGTCGTTCTTGATAGGGGGCGCATTATCGGCGATTTCGTTCACGCTGGTGGTTTGGCAGGAGCGCGGCTATGACAAACACTGAACAGAGGACGCCTATCGGCATTACAGCGATCTGGAACGAGGGTCATTCGTTCGACAAGGTGTCGCTCGTTGCCCTAGCGTCACATTGCGTGACGCAGGCGTACCAAAACATCCGTCGCTCAAGCGTTACGCACATCCTGACGGTCATTACGATCGCCGTAGCGATCTTTCTTCTAGGGATCTTCTCGCTCTTCATTCACAACTCGTCGCTGGCAGTGGCGCGTGAAGGTGGCGATATGGTCGTGATGGTGTTCTTAAAGGACAATGTCCCCCAGAGTGAGGTCGACACATTGGCCGGGCAGCTCAGACAGTCCGCACCGGGACTCACGGTTTCGTACACGGACAAGACTCAGGCCTTAGTATCATTTCGAAAGATGTTAGGCGATGACGCGCGGATGCTTGAGGGGCTCGATGCCGAGAATCCGTTGCCTGCTTCTCTGAACGTGCAACTCAAATCCGCGGAGGAGGCAGAGCGTCTTTATGGAGTTATCTCAGAGAAGTTTAGTGGACACCCGAAGGTCGATAGTGTCCGCTACAGCCGCAGTGGTGTTACGCAGATCCGTAAGATGATCGGGGTGATCGAGGTAGTGGGGATCGTGGGGATGGTGTTCCTCTTTTTGATAGCAGGTTTCATTATCGCCAACACCATTAAGCTCGCCCTGTATAACCACCGCATCGAGATCGAGATTATGCAGCTCGTAGGTGCTCGGCGGGTTTCGATCTATGCGCCGTACATGTTGGAGGGGTTAGCGCAGGGGCTTCTCGGAGCCGGAGTGGGGCTCATCGGCGTACTGGGAGTCTTCCTGGTCTGTCGCAGCTTCTTACACGATGCGTCGGTCCTGCAGCTCATTGTGCCCTCCTTTACCTTCATCCCGGTGATTCATATCATAGGGGTCCTGATCGCGGGCGCGATTGTCGGAGTTACCGGTAGTTTTCTGGCTGTGCGGCGCTTCCTGCAAGATGGCTAGTCGTATGTCGAGTCGATGCTCGTTCAGAGATATGTGTGGGGAGCTGCGACTTTGTATCTCTCGTGCCGTTGTTGCTTGTGCACTCGGTTTCTTCGTTACATCGGTAGCACGCGCTGAGAGTGGGGAGGAGATCGGCGCGCGGCTTCAAAGCATTCGCCTCGAAGTCACTACGACACAGAAAACTATCGATAAGCTCAAATCTGACTTTAATAAGTTAAAAAAAGAGGAGAAGACCCTCGCCGCTGAGATCGAGAACCTCAAAAAAGAGGAGACCGGGCTCATCGATAAGAGCGCAGTAGTGGCACGTCAGCGCACAGAGCTTGAGGGTAAGGTCAAGGTTGCTGAGGCGCGGGTACTCGAAGAGCAGGGCAAGATCCGCGCTCGTTTGCGGGCCTTGTACACCAGCACTGCCAGCGGCAACCAATCCGGGGCCGCGTGGCTCTTTGGAGGATCCAACATCGAACAGCTTGCGGTGTATGCGCGTGCAGTGCGCCGCTTCGACGAAGTGCGCTTTGAAGGGGTCAAACAGGCGGTCGCCGTGCTGATTGAAAACCGACAAGCGCTCGACAAGAGCTTGGAAGAGGGCGCGAGGCTCCAGCAAGAGGTTCAGCAGAAGCGCGTTGAATCCGAGCAGAAGCAGGAGAAACTCAAGGGCGTTATTCAGGAGATTCGCGATAAGCAACAGGCTGCGCAGAAATCGCTTTCGTCACTAAAAGGAGAGGCGCTCAAGCTCGAAGAGCTCTTACAGCAGATAACCTCTGCCGATAGCGAGAGCCCCAAAGCGGACGAGGGCGAGGAATCTGAGCAGACCCCCGCTCCAACCGTAACCCGGGTGACTCCTGCCGCTGTCGAAAGCGTTAAGCTTGATTCAAAACCAGACAAACCAGAAGAGTCCGAGAGTGAGGAGATGAACCCTGAAGGTCTTTTTGGTCGTACCGTGCGGGTTACCTATCCGGTGCAGGGGGATGTGCTGCAGAAGTTTGGAAAATCGAAGGTAACTGAGTTTGAGGACATGATCTTCAGCAAAGGGCTTGAATTTAAAACGCCAGAGGCGAGTCAGGTGCGCGCAGTTCTCGGCGGGCGGGTTGCATTTGCAGGCTCAATGCCTGGATACGAGATGGTTGTCATCATCGATCACGGTGTGCGCAGCTACTCGTTGTATGGACGTCTCGGAAAAACATTCGTCAAAAAGGGAGACACGATCAAACGTGGAGATTCTCTCGGTGTGACCTCTGCGCCTGATTCAAAAGGACGAAACTTCTATTTTGAGACCCGCAAGAACGGCTCGCCAGTGGATCCTGCGACGGTGTTGGCGCGGGCGAGTTAGGCACTCACGATTAGCTGGTCTATCCCGGCTTTATCCAAAGCTCTGATAATCTCCTCTGCGGCAAGAAGGTTCCCGATCTCAGAGAGATGAACTCCGTCCGTCCAGAGAGGGGGCTGAGACGCGCGGGTGGAGAGCGCTGCATTCACCTCATCAAAGCGAGTGAATAGATCGACGCAGGTAAGATTCTTGCGCTCTGACTGGCTGACTAGTGACGCTATCGACCCGTTGTATCGTTTAAGCTTCTCTCGGATTGCGACTGTATCCTCGCCAACATCTCCGATCGGTTCGCAGATGCACACAGCGAGTCGCGATCGGGAGCATAGCGCATCGACAATCCGAGAGTAGCGCTCAATGAACTCATTCATCTCAACCCCTTCAGCGTGGCGGCCCTGGAATGCACGCATACAATCGTTGATACCCACGCATACAATAGAGACGGTGGGATTAGGGGCCACCGAGAGGGACGCATGCACCTGCTGCTCGACGTCTCGAACGGTTGAGCCTCCAACAGCAAATTTGAAGAAAGATAACGCCTGTTGCGGAAATCGAACGATTAATCTCTGCGAGACAAGCTTGTAGAAGCCGCCAGTTTCGTGTCCACGCACCAGAACAGCATTACCGATGGCCGGGAGATTAAAGTGAGGATTGTCGACCACTATTGAGGGGCGATCAATCAGGCTGTCACCGAGGAAACATACCGAGAGGTTGTGCATGGTGGGTCCTTTGTACCGCACGAAGTGCGCATCGACAACGTCCCACTGCAATGAGTAGCCGATGTACTTGAAAATTCCGCAAGGAATGCTCCTCCCTGATTGACCAAACGGCATAGTGATTGAAAGACTTAGAGTAGTATTCGCAATAGGGGCGGTATGTTTAGTCCGCATTATTCATGAAACTGCGTCGCGAGAGCGCCGAGAGTGTTGATTTCTCGGGCCCGAAGGGCGAATTCAACAAAGTATCTGCAGGGCGGAATCGTATCGAGATACCTTCCGGTCTGAGATAGTCGTTTGGGACCGAAAAAGTACCATTATCGGCGCTCGCAGTAGCAGGCTTCATGAAATATGCGGGTTAGAGAAGTGGCTGAACCGGTGCCAGCGCGTTGTGCCTCAAATGCCGTGAGCCTTGTCACCGCAGTACGAGCCCGTCATTCCTTGCATTAGAGCGGTACTGAAGAGAGTATCGGATGCTCCAAATTGCGATCTGTTGGAAGCCTTCAATTCCAAGGGTGTGCAGCGCCTTGTGATATCAATTCCGGGATTTCACGCGCTCCTTTAGTAGAACTGTATCCGCCCGGCTGTACAATCTACCAAGTTCGTGGCTGGTTCAGAATAGATCAACGTCAAGCAGTCCGCCTACAACCATCCGCAATACGCTCGAAGTGTCATGCTGAATATCGATATGTATCAATCGAGCAATAGTTGGTCTGTGCTCATGGAGTGTTCGAGATTTCGCTTTCTAGGTCAGGGCAAGCAACTCGACTGCTCTTTTTGGCATGAAGGCAGCGAGTGGCAAGAGGAGTTGATCTAGCAGAAGGCGGCGAGCTTCCGGACTGTGGGCAAGCGCCTTGCCAAGCGCTGAGCGGTGACGGGTGTCGGCGCTGCGGTGAGACAGCTGATGCATCATAGCGAGGTAAAAGGCGTTCTGGGTCTCCTCGCTACCTACTAGCAAGGCAGTGATTATCTCAGCAAAATCTGCGGGCGGAATGCCGCACCCGGTCGTCGCAAGCAGAGCAGTTTGATGGCAGCCCTCTTCGAAAATGCGTTGGATTAGCACGTATCGGCGACAGAGATCTGACATGGCAATCCAGTCACTCTCTGGGTAAGGAGCGAGATTGTTGGCGATTGTGCCATTGAATGCCTCGACGACATGCGCCTTGGCTTGCTCACGCTCGGCACTTCCGCGCAGATAGTTGGCGCAAGCAGAGATGTAGGTTCGAAAACTTGAGCCCCCGTCGTCGCTATGCCAATTGATACCTGAGGGCAACTCCTGCAGCTCTCTGAGCTCACCGACGAAGTGCAAGGCAGTTACGGGCACGAGGAGTTTTAAGAAAGAGATAGCGGTTTCTCGGTGCGGTTCAGATGGTAAAGGGAGCGAACTCATACAAAGTTTCCAAGGGGCCAAGGGGGTGAGATTACCACTTTCGCCTGATCGGAAGATAGTCGTCGGATCTTAACTTCCATTTTAGAGAACAGAACAGAGGCTTGCCTGGCTTCCCACTTCCCTGGTTCGTCATACTGCCCCGTGGTGCGGGCTTATTAGTCTGTTCTCCCGCATACTGCCAGGGCGCATGGCCTCGAAGGCTTGAAAATGGCAAAGGTGTTTTAAAAGGTGGCTTCGTTGCGATGGCGAAGAGATCTTGGACAAACAATAAGGAGTGGACGGAGGAGCAGAGTTATAAAGGTAGTATCTTGGGAATGTATCTACAACGCCGGAGCAAGGCGAGGTGGTTTTGTCGACTGATATCAACCGCCGAATCAACCTTTGATGTTGACGTTACTTGGAGCGCCTTGCTCTAAATAGCCCTGCAATCCCCATAGAGCCGACAACCAGCGCGCCCCAGCCAAACATCTTCCCAGCACCTTCAGGCAGCGCGACTCGACCCATCACCTGCTCGAACGCAGGGTCGTGATTCCCGAGGCGTTCAGCAAGTGCCCGCTCTTTTTCAGCCTTGCTAAATGCCCCGAAGCTTAGGGCGGCAAGGGCCATTGCGGTAACAACTTGGCCCTTATACAGGCCGACCATGTATTCGTGTTCATTGGTTTTCATTATCAGCAAGATTGCCAGCTGTTTCTGCATTACTCAAGCTTCAGCCAACAGATAGTCACAGTTGATACAAGTATTATTTGGTATATTAGCCACGTTCTGTAGGATTTAGTTTTTAAGAGTTGCAGAATACTGGTTCCTCACTCATCTACTACTTCCCTAATATTTGCCCTCGGCTGGCCTCTTTGTTCCGTAGGACGGGGTGATGTTTGCTCGCCGAAGGACCGCCAGCCAGAATAGGGGGGGTACAGAGGTTGTGCATCCAAAGCGACAATTGACCTCCACCTGCTCTCAAAGTCGCTCTGTGTGCCTTAAACATTCGGCGATTGTGAATTCATGCTGCGGCCTTTCCAACCTGCGCGAGCAATTCACTGATCCCATCCCATGCAATCTGGGCCCCAATACACGCTACAAGAAACGAGATAAGCCGCATTAACACAGAGGTGCCGCTCGGCCCAAGCCGCTCCGTAATTAACTCTGAATACTGATAACAGATGAAGACCAGAGCGGAGACCGCAAGGATGCCGACTATAAATCCAGCTTGGGCGAGGCTCGTCTGAAGCACCGTATCCTTATGGCTGTGAGCGCTTAGCGTGATCGCGACTGCAATACACCCGGGACCGACCGTAATTGGAAAGGTGAAGGGATAAAATACGCTCTGCCACAGATTCTGCGGTTCCATCTGGGTCGCGGTCTTATCGGCATCCACCTGATCGCGCTGATTCAGCATCCTCCAGCCCATAGTTGCGAGCACCATCCCGCCTACGGCCTCTACTATCGCGAGAGAAACCCCAAAAAACTGCAAAAGATAACTGCCGACCAACAGAGAACCAGTAAGGAGTAGGGTGGTATTCATGGCTATGCGTCGCGCAAGCTGCTTGCGGGTCTTCGCATCCGCGCCGTGAGTAAGGCTCAAAAGGATAATCGCGGTGCCGACAGGGTTTACGCATGGTATTAACGCTGTAAGCGAAACGGGGATAGAGCTAACGAACAATCGAATCTGCGATGATAGCTCGTGAAGAGGAATATCGATTGAAATGCTCATCGTCTTTCTTTGCGCGTAAAAGGGGGCCTTGCTGACTATTGCAACGAAGTATCAACTACAGCGACGCTCCCGCAAAGAGACAAGTTATATCCCCCTCTCCGTGCAGAAAATCGAATCTGCGATGATAGCTGGTGAAGAGCAATATCGATTGAAATGCTCATCGTCTTTATTTGCGCGTAAAAGGGGGCCTTGCTGACTATTGCAACGAAGTATCAACTACAGCGACGCTCCCGCAAAGAGACAATTCATCCCCTCCTCTCCGTGCAGTCTCTTGATACCCGCAGGTTTGCCGTTTCTGCCGTCTTTAGTGATTGTGGGCGACCCGTGTGGCTCAGAAAACAGCCCAGATGCAGGCAAGAGGAGTCCCTAAGTGGTTGAATGTATGCGCACGCGAGCGGAGCAGTGTCGCGCTAGCGCAAAAAAGTCGGAAGGATTCATTTTTGTCCTAAGTTTTCGCGGGAACTTGTCGAGCGCGGGTGGCGCTAAGAGGACAAAGGGGGAATGTGGTGAAGGGCTATAAGCGTGGTTTGTTTGCGGCCGGTCGCGTCAATAATAGTGAGGGAGGCGAGCAGACTCGACAACTTTCAAGAACAAAAGATACTAGGCCGCCTGTGCTTCTAAGGCTCTTCCTCGCTGCTCTGATCCTCATCGCACTTGCTCCAATTTCCTTGCTTCAAGCGCAGATTGAAGCGGCCGGAGAGGGATCTTCACCTCTCGTCACCCCACCCCCGGTAACTCCTTCGCCCGATCCCACAGATACGCCAGAGCCCCCACCTACGAACACACCTACTGAAACTTCGACGCCAACGCCAACATACACAAACACGTGGACCGAAACGCCCACGCCGACGTGCAGCCCGAGTCCGACCGTTACGGATACCCCAAGGCCAACGGACACAGATACTCCAATAGCAACGGAAACCGACACTCCTAAGCCACCAGATACCGATACCCCGTCGGAGCCTTCATCTTCTTCCGAGAGCTCCGCGAGCTCTGAAGAATCTTCCTCTTCTGAGGAGCCTCCAGTGACTCCAACCTGCACGTCATACCAAGTTAGCGTGGATGTTCAGAACGAAGGAGGAGCGAATAGGGATTGGTCAAGTGGTACGGCAAGCGTGGAGGGTGGCTGTGGAGCCTCCATCGCGAACCAGGTTTCAAGAATCGCCGGAGCCTTCAATCCTGACGAGCCGCAAGTCAATGATAACACCGAGTTCACCGAAGACATGGCCGACAAAGGCTACAACGACGGAGGAACCGTGTGCTACAACGCGCAATGCGCTCAAATCGCGTGTGATCAGGCCAACACTACCGATCCTTGCACCGGTAATGCCAGCCTCTATTCCAGTCCTATCGTTCTCGCTTTAGGGGCAGAGCAGCCGTACACGGTCGTTCAGTTCCCGCTCAATCCCGAGGAAACCAAATCATGGGTCATCTGGAAGGGAAGCAGCACTCACCCGCTCTTGGTGTATGACCCTGCTGGTTCTGGGGTGATTAAGGACGGTTCGCAGCTGTTTGGAAACTACACCTTCCGAGGAACGGGCAAGGCTCCTTCGGGTAAGGCGTCGCATAACCAGCTCTGGGCAAACGGTTATGATGCGCTTGCATCCCTCGATCGAAATAAAGATGGATACCTCACCGACTCGAATTGGTCGGGATTGTTCCCAGATCGGAGTGAATTGCAAGGGCTCGCTCTTTGGTTTGATGACAACCGTAACGCGATCTCCGAGCCGGGTGAGGTTCGTCCGCTTGGCTCGATCGGTCTTGTGAAGTTGAAGACATCCTTCGACAATCGCGAGCACGATGGGGACCTTGTGTCCGTTAACGGATTTGAGCAGGTGGACACTAGCGGTATAACGACACAGGGGAATACTCTCGACTGGTTCTCTGGTGGGTATGCCGATAAAGAATCAGCGCTGCGTGGCTTCTTGAAGGAGTCGCCGAATACGCCGAGAGACGTAGACCTCTCTTCTACGGGTGAACCAAACATCGCTGCCAGCCGAAGCTCGTCAGGCCCAAGCCTTGATGGGCATTGGGTGTGGGAGATGGATGACGAGAAGGGACGGGGGGGGAGATTTGTCTTGATTGAGCGTGGCAACGGACTCTTTGGAGCCACGATGCTCGAATTTAGAGCCAATCAACCGTCAGGGGGTTCTGTTGGGCGGGTGGACACATTCCTACTTGCTAGCGCTAAGCAGGATGCGGCGAATGGGAAGGTCGCTTTCGAGTTTGAGACACACCCTCAGCCGGACACGCTTTCCACCTCTCGCGGGGAATTCGATCCGGAGACAGGCTTAATAAAAGCGACCTCCGAGGTTTCAAGTGGCGGCAACAAGATCACATATTCTTGGCACGCTATGCGAGTTAGAGTGCGGT
>JBIJBZ010000039.1:0-21158 GCA_044344945.1 Bdellovibrionota bacterium
CGCGTGCAACATCTTCTCGTACTTCGATACCAGCCTCTCGCAGTCGAGCCATCCCACGTCCTGCCACCTCCGGAAACGGATCTCGGCAGCCGACGACAACGCGTGGAATCCTGGACGCCAGGATCTTGTCAACGCATGGTGGAGTCTTTCCGAAGTGCGAGCAGGGCTCAAGAGTCACGTATAACGTTGCGTCTTGCAGTAGCTCCTTCGATCGGACTGAGTCTATCGCGTAGACCTCGGCGTGAGGACCCCCGTATCTTTGGTGATACCCCTCCCCGACAACCTTATCGTTATGAACGATGACAGCACCAACCAGCGGGTTGGGCATGACCGCCCGGCCGCCCCGGCGGGCAAGGGAGAGGGCACGAAGCATATAGTCGAGGTCTAGAGTCATACGGAGATTTTGTACCATGGGCGGGAAGACTGAGCTATCACGCGCTCATGGATGTTTAGAGTTTATCGTGCTGTCTTCCAAACTAATCGCGCTAGACCATCCTATTCCTCCTCTTAATCCTGGCTCATCGACGGAATTAGTGGGTGCTTTCTGTCAGATTGGGACGTGAACGTGCACCTGCTCGTGAACGTGAACGTACCCGAAAAAATGACCTCACGCTCGCTTAGAGACAAACCCAGCACTCACGGTTTTGCCAATCTCGTGTTCGTCAGGGGACGATGTAGGTACATGGATACACCGATCAAGAGTGGCACCGAACTCCCGCTCGGGCAACGTTTACGTTCACGAGCAAGTTCACGTGAAAACCGTCTTTCAGGGCTAAAAACAGCGATTTCGGGCCTCACGCTGACCATAACTACCCACTAAATCCGTCGAAGACCCTTAATCCTAATCCTTCTCATCATCCTGCACCTGCACTGGCCTCCTCAATCTCATCTGGTCACCTCGATGAGCGTACTGTTCAGCGGATACTGCCGAAATACTGTAGGGCTGCAAACGTGAATTGAATTACGATTTGTTAGACTGCAAATATCTCGTAGGTAAGCATGCTAGAAGGTTAATCTTAAGAACCATGTACAAGTTTCCTGATGAGGACAAGGAAACCGGTGCAGGTGCAGGATCAAGAGAAGGATAAAGATGAGGAATAGGAGCAGGGCTAGCCGTGCAGAGTGCGGTAAGGAGATACCAAGAGCGTCGACGGGACTTAAGCCCGTCATACAAACGTCCCACAAAGGGAGCCGGAGCTGCTGCTGGAGCCACACTGAGGAGGGGCAGCCCCACAAAGCAGGGTCGCGGAAATTAGGGGGATATGGTGTATAATCTTAGGGAAGCTTCCCTAGTGAACGTCTTGCCGACCTTCCCTAGCCGAGGAATTACCCGCTAGCGCCCTAAGGAGCGACTGCTTCACCTATGAATCCGAGTGACATCGTCTGGAGCCCATCGTCTGAGTTAGTGGCCTCGTGTGCCTGGACGGGTTTTCTAAATCATCTCCGTTCGCTCGGGCTCACTGCCCCGGGTTCTCCTCAAGAGTTCCATGCATGGTCAGTTCAACATCCGGATCTCTTTTGGCCCGAGCTAGTTCGCTTCGTCGGGATCGCAGGTGAGGGGAATTTATCGCCGATCTATTCGGAAGCGCCGGGACCGACACCGTTAGCACGTAGCTGGTTTCCTAACTATTACCTCAATTTTGCCGAGAACCTCCTACAGGGAGATGATAACGATGTGGCGGTGATCTCATGGTCTGAGAATCAGAGGCGGCGAGAGCTCTCGCTCGGCGAGTTGTGCAGTCAGTCCGGTCGAATCGCGTCGCACCTCACAAGAGTGGGCATCGTTCCGGGTGATAGGGTGTTCGCATACCTCCCGCACGTTCCAGAGGCGTTCGTGTGTATGCTCGGGTGTGCGGCGATAGGAGCTACGTGGTCGAGCTGTGGCACTGATTATCAAGTTGAAGGGATAATCTCTCGTCTGAACCGCGTAAAGCCGAAAGTTTTTGTAGCTGCGACTTCCTACCTCTGGCGTGGGGGTAGTGTGGATCTCGTTGAGACAGTGCGTGAGATACTGACGCGGGCACCCTCGGTTACGCACGTGATTCTTGTGGATTGTACGGGAGCAGGCGAAATAAGCCTAGACACCTTGTCCGGTCACTACTCATCTGCGTGCTACTCAGATCTTATTTCAAACGGTCTGGCTCTGAAATCCTTTAGTCGGTTCCCGTTCAGTCACCCTCTCTATGTAATGTTCTCCTCCGGTACAACCGGGCAACCAAAAGGCCTCGTTCATGGAGCCGGTGGTACGCTGCTTGAACACAAGAAAGAGTTGATTTTGCACTCGGATGTACGGTCAGGCGATCGAGTATTCTATCAGACATCTACCTCCTGGATGATGTGGAACTGGAGCGTAAGTGCGCGAGCCTGTGGGGCAACTGTTGTTATGTACGATGGAGACCCGTTAATCGAGCATGGAGAGATCCTGTGGAGGTTGATATCCGACGAGAGGGTGACCCATTTCGGCACAAGCGCAGCTTTTCTGGGAGCCATCGAGAAGCAGGGGGTTGAGCCTCGAAGTCGGTGGCAGCTCGATGCCTTGCGGACTATCCTCTCCACCGGCTCAACGCTCTATCCATCTCAATTCGATTATATCCAGAACAAAATTAAACGGGTGTGGATTCAAAGTATCTCTGGCGGCACCGATATTATCGGGTGTTTCGGGTTAGGCTCACCGATAAAGCCGGTTGTGCGTGGTGAGGTGCAGGCCAAGAGCCTCGGGTACGATGTGTGTGTTTTTAATGCCGCTGGTGAGCGTGTTGTCGGTGAACAGGGCGAGCTTATCTGCGCACAACCTGCACCCTCGATGCCGATCTATTTTCTCGACGATCAGGATGGCGCGAATTATCGCGCGGCGTACTTTGAGGATTTTCCGGGGGTCTGGAGGCACGGCGATTTCTTGATGGAGACGGGTGAGCAGGGGCTCGTGTTCCTAGGGCGGTCAGATGCAACCCTTAAACCTGGAGGAGTTCGGGTCGCAACTGCGGATCTTTACGCTGCGCTCGCCCCGATTGCTCGTGTGCATCAAGCGTTGGCGATCGGATATACGCCGAAAAATGGAACCGCCGAAAAGATCGTTCTGTATGTTGTTTTAGCCCAGGGCGACAGGCTCGACGCGTCTCTAGAAGATGAAATTAAGAAGACACTTAAAGCATCGAATGCCTTTTATGTTCCGGCTGTAATAGTTCAGGCTCCGCAGATACCGCGCACGACAAACAATAAGATCTCGGAGCTTTCAGTTAAGCGAATCTTGCGGGGTGAGGACCCAGGAAACAAGTCGGCGTTGGCTAATCCAGAGAGCCTTACGTTCTTCGCCGGGGAAGGGCGAGAGATAGTAGTACGGACATTAGGTTAGCCGCAGCTATCGGACTCCAGCGCTGTCATGGGCGCATGGGTATCTATCTGAAGGGCTATCGGTCCGCACATTGTTCCGGACCGGAATACTGAGTTCTATTGTTCTTGCTTCACAAAAGCCACCTCTGTTGGCTCGTCAGCATCAACCAGAATTCGCCACCATGATGGATCGAACATTTGGCTACTGACCTCGAATACATCGGCATCAACGACACGAATACCTGGATTCAGGTCGCTTAATATCTTTGCGTCTACATCCAATTCGGTGGCGTACGATGAAGAAGCTTCAAGGTCCCTATCATATTTTGTTCCATCGGGGGCTATAAGGTGGAGCGTCGGTAACGCAAAAGCGTTCACCGGCGTTCGCGAGATGTTCTTATAGCTCCATTGGATAGCGATGTAGATACCCCCCTCGGCGGGCTGCGAGAGAAACGGCGATTCACCGACGGAAGTTCGGGTTTGAGCGGACCGGATCTGGATCTCAAAGGTCGGCGTTGTGAAGGAGTCTCCTACCTTGATTGTTGGAGGGGAGGGCTCTGGTGCAGCAGAGACTCGTTGACTTTCAGCACCATTACGGCCTTGTTCGCGGTTCACAACCGCACCGCGAACGATAAGCGCTACTACTATCGCGCCGATCCAAAGAGCAATTTTTGGTACCCTGGACTTCTTCCGT
This sequence comes from Bdellovibrionota bacterium, assembly GCA_044344945.1. Lineage (GTDB taxonomy): Bacteria > Bdellovibrionota_C > UBA2361 > UBA2361 > OMII01 > OMII01. The sequence goes on from JBIJBZ010000039.1 coordinate 4,025, forward strand.
GGCTCGGGCTTAGTGCTCGGTGGGGGCACGGGTGATGAGCCCGGTGCTGGAGCTGGAGAACTAGTGGCCTCACCATTTGGAATTAGCCCCGTAACGGAGGAGGCTTGAAGCCACTTCTCCAGACCTTCCTTCCATACCATATCGTTTGCGAGGAGTTGTCCGCTGGCTGCGATCGCCTTTAGCTCTGAGGCCGTATGCGGCCCGAACCGTTTATCACCTTTTGCATACCACCATGTTGTGTCCGATGTCATAGGTCGTGCCCCAGCATTGTTTAGTCGATTGATACGACGGTGGCCGGAACTGCAGGCGGGTTCTTAAGTCCCTTTGTTACCAAGATTCCACCGATGAGTGAGAGGAGCATAAAAATGGCCACGAGTTTTCCGCCAAGAACGATCCCCGCCAGAGATGATACGATTAGTAGAACTCCAGGATTTTTGGTTGTAGTGTTAATTGATAGAGCTCCGAATATGATCGCTAAAAACGAGAATAAGACGCCTGCCCACCCCAGGCCAACGACAATGCCCGCTCCTTCAGCCTCAACAGACCGACCAACTCCACCAATGAAGAGTGTTGCTCCTGCCGCAAATATTCCGAAAATCCCCGCAATGATTGCGATAATTCCGCCTGCGTTCGTCATCTCCTCGCTCCGCGTTTCGTTTGATAGTTAGTTGTTAGCAGCCGAGCGCAACGGGCCCTTCCCCTCGGGTCCAAGTGACCCATCAAGGGACCGCCGGAACCGCCCCAGCCAGGAGTCGCCCTACTGATACTCTTGGTAACTCGGGCGAGGGTGATGAAGCTCAATGCGCCGATCGAGAGACGATACAGAGCGCTTGGGGAAGGTGGTATGAGCCGTGACATCGAAACAAGCGGGCGTAACCCTCGTAAACCTGGATGTTGACTTTGCGTAACCCATCCTCAGTCATTTTGTCAAAAATGTTTGAGGATGGGTGAATTTTTAACGATGGGGTGGGGATGATCCCTCCCTCTATTTGACTCTTCTCGGAAATCGGAGGGGGATTCGCCGCAGAATTAGCCCGCATATTTCATGAAACTGCGCAGCGAGAGGGGCGAAAATGGTGATTTTTCAGGCCCGAAGGGCGAATTTGAAAATCGGTTTTTGGACCGAAAAACGCCATTATCGACACTCGCAGTAGCAGGCTTCATGAAATATGCGGGATAGGTTCTGATAGAGTGCTCTGCCGGACGAAACCGTGAGCGGGCTCGTGAATATCGAAGTCACCGAGCGCGTCACGGGTTCATTATGGCGCCGCGGGATCAGCCCCTCGGAGCCCCGCCGCCATCCTCTGTGGCTGCTGCCCGCTCGGCCTTCGTGAATAGCTCAGGGGTTGATACAGGATCGATGCTTGAGCTGCCTTTATTTAACCATTCTACACGGTTCTTATCGGCGAGCGCTTTATTGAGCGATGCGACGAGGTTCCCTCGGACCTCTGCTGGAAGGTCAAGATTGAGGCCAACCCAGCTGGGAACGGAGGTAGGAATCTCATTATCCTCCATGTACGCCTCGATTAGGGATTCAGCGATTCGCATCGGAATGCCATAGATCGGGTCCGGCTTTACCGAGGAATCACGGGTTGCTGCCGCGACGTACTGCAAGCTGAAGCTGCGTTGGAAGCCGATATGCTCCAAAAGTATCGCAGCGATCTGGATACTTGAGCACTGCCACAGTTTCTCCTCCATGGCGGTGTCGAAGGTAAGATCTTTCGCTTTGAGATGTTGCCTGTACTCTTTGAATGCACGCCTGTTCTCTCGTAGGAGCGGCGCTAATGCGAGGTACCTAATGCCGTGCGAGAGAAGCCCGATGCCGACTCCGACCTGGCTCACGTGTTGCCCCACACTGGCGCCAATCGCCAGAGCTTCATACAGCGGCGTCTGAACGTATTCCCACTCCTCCTTGTCGATTTTACGGCTGAGAGTCTTGAAGAGGTAACAGAGGCTGATAATCGCGGCGTGTTCGAAAGGAGTAAACGCATTGAAGAGATCTTTCTCTGAGATGAAGTCTTTGTTTTCGATCGCGGATGGTCGGAATTGCTTGGCAAAGTAAAAGTACGTTGCCTTCACGGTGGCGTTCTTGAGGAGGCGAATAATATGATTCTGTGCCCCAAGAGAGACCGGCTGTGAGCTGTTCTCGAATGCGGATGTAAGAACCCTAATCGCTTCGGCGAAGTTAGCCGCTGTTGACCCAAACGGCTTAAACAGCTCCGACGCTACCTTCCATCCTAGCTTTGCCTGCTCGTCCAGCGATGTGTCTGCTTTTGAACTATCTGCCATCGATTCTACTTCCTCTCTCAAATTATCATGGATTGGTCGAGTTGGGTACGTACAAGTGCGCGTGTTTGGCCTACCTGCGAGGCGATATCCGGCTCTTAGAACGGGGTATCGTTCACTGGTCGGTGCAGGGCTACGGATTTTCCGTAGGCATGCGAGACTCAAAACCTGCTCGTGGTTACAACGTATCCGCTAACCCGCTCTCCGATTTCGGCGCAGGAATCGCCATAACTCGGTGAATCAGGCTGCCAGAAGCCCGGATCGCTTGAGTAGGGCTGAGGTGTCAGGCCCACGACCCATAAAGCTCTCAAAGAGGGCTGCAGGATCAGCGGAGTCTCCTCGGCTGAGGACCTTGTCTCGGAAATCAAGCCCCGTAGCTCGGTTCAGTAAGCCGTCGCGTTCGAAACGAGAGAATGCGTCTGCGTCCAGCACCTCGGCCCACTGGTACGAGTAGTATCCTGCCGCGTACGCCACAGGAGAGCTGAAGAGATGGGTAAAGGTCGCGATCATCGAGAAATCGGGGGGGAGTGGAATACTTGAGAAGGGGTTAAGAACCGTTCGAGTGTAGCCAAGGATCTCTCCATCGCGTTCTCGCAGGTAGCTTCGGTGGAGCGCAAAATCAACCGTCGAGAAGCCGAGCTGCCGCATCAGGTGTGAGGCGCTCCTATAATTCCTCGCTTTGAGCATCTTAGAAAAAAGGTCATCAGGAATGGGCGATCCAGTCTCATAGTGAGCAGCGATCATATTGAGCGACTCACGATCCCAACACCAGTTCTCAAGGATCTGCGAGGGCAGCTCGATGAAGTCCCACGCAACGCCTGACATGCTCTGCCCACGAAGCTCAGTCGTATTGCACAACTGGTGCATAAGGTGTCCAAACTCGTGGAAGAGGGTCGTTACCTCATCGTGGGTTATAAGCGATATTCCAGCTTCACTTGGAGGGGTGAAGTTTCCAGCGATAAGCCCCACATGCGGGCGATCCTTTCCGTCAGCAGGGACGTGCATGACGAGGTTGTTCATCCACGCACCCCCGCGTTTGTTCTCTCGGGGATAGAGGTCCGCGTAGAAGTAACCGATCAGCTCTCCGGACTGGCTATCGAAAGTCGAATACGCCTGCACGTGCGGATCCCAGGTCGGTAGAGCGGGATTTGGCGTGACCGTGAGGCCGAAAACTTTTTCAACGAAGGTAAAGAGTCCGTTCATTACCCGTGATAGTTCAAAATATGGACGAAGCTCCTCTTCATCAAAATCGTAGTTAGCTTTGCGCATCTTCTCGGCGTAGTAGGGAACATCCCACGGTTGCAGCGTGGTCGCGGGCTGTCCGGTCGTGGTAGCGAAAAAGGTTTCTAGCTCGGTTTTGTCCCGCTCAAACGCAGCCCGAATACGGGCGCAGAGGTCGTCAACAAATCGTTGGGCCGTTTCACCGCGCTTGGCCATGCGGTCAGCAAGCACCAGGTCTGAAAAGTCGGCAAAGCCAAGTAGGTTCGCCTTCTGTCGGCGTAGCTCGAGGATTCTGTACAGATTCTCCGTGTTGTCGAAGGTATCACCTGCACAACGTGTGTTGTAAGCGTGGTAGAATTTCTCTCGCAGTGCTGCGCTATCGGCGTAGGTCATAATCGCCATATAGCTTGGGGCTTGAAGGGTGTATCTCCAGCCTTCGATCTTCTTCGCAGCGGCAGAGGCGCGCCCCATGGTAATCGCACTTTCCGGGAGCCCTCGCAGGTCATTCAGCGAAGTTGTGGTGTACTCGAACGCGTTTGTGGCATCGAGGGTATTCTGCGAGAAGGAGTTTGTGATCGTTGCAAGCTCCCGGTTGATCTCGGCCAGAATCGCTTTTTTATCGTCCGATAACTCTGCGCCGCTTCGCCGGAAGCTATCAAGGGTCGTTACAAGGAATCGCTTTTGATGAGCCGGAAGATTCTCTGCGTCGGGGGTTGCAGCATACGCGGAAAGCGCATTCCATAGACCTGCATCGAGCATTAGCTTTGATCGGAAGTCGCTCACCTTCGGGAGTACTTCGTTGTACGCGAACCTCCATGCGGGAGTGGTCGCAACAGACTCCAGGTGACTGATGACACTCATGGCGTAGTCGAGATTCAGTCCGAGATCGTCGAGAGCTCGAATCGTATTATCGAAGGTTCGCAGGCCGGTCAGTGCTTTGATCTCCTCAAGCTCGCTCGATGCTTCCTCGAGGAGCACATCTATTGCTGGTGCAACCTGTTCTGCGGAGAAGGCGTTAAATGGGATCTGAGATGTTCGTTTTGTGAGGGGATTTGACATAGCTATGTGAGGGTATGTGCTTCTTTCTTTCTTGTAGAGGCCGTTGGTGCCATTATCTAGGTGTGCGTATGCAGTGAACCAGATTGCAGAGGCAGCGTGTAGCTCGTCGCAGTAAGGTTCTGTGTGCTGTGCTCTAATCATTAGTGTATCGGTCGGAAGAGGCGATATCAAGCGCTTCTCCGCGGAAGCGAGGCAAATCCCGCCCTGCGACGCTCGATCTGCTGCGCGGTCGTCGCACTGATAATGCGACGGGCAACCTACTTGAGGGATGGGTGTGTACCGATGAGACGGGTTGATTTCTTAGTGATAGGCGGTGGTATCGCCGGTCTTTCTTATGCGCTCCAAGTATCGAAGCACGGTAGTGTTGCTGTGCTGTTCAAGAAGGATACGGGCTCGTCATCGACCTTGTGGGCACAGGGTGGAATCGCTGCGGTTAATCAGCCCGATGACAGTTTTGACCTGCACATCCAGGATACACTCACCTGCGGAGCGGGGTTGTGTAAGCCCGATATCGTTGAGCTTGTGGTGCGTGAGGGACCGGATCGCGTGCATGAGCTGATCAACCTTGGCACCCATTTTGATACTACGGAGCAGGGGGACTATCACCTGCATCGTGAAGGTGGCCACTCCCGTCGTAGAATCTTTCACGCGGGAGACGCCACCGGATTTGAGATTCAACGGGCGCTACTCGAAGCGGTCAAAAGAGACCCCAACATAGATTTGATCACGCATGCCAGTGCGATTGACCTGATCACAACGCACAAGCTTCGTTGTGGAATAGGCCAGGGTAATAAGGTTCTTGGGGCGTACGTGTTGCGGGCCGATTCGCTCATCGAGCCGTACCTGGCTGACAAGGTTTTGGTTGCAACGGGTGGCGCAGGAAAGATCTACCTCTACACCTCGAATCCTGATGTTGCTAGCGGGGATGGCATCGCCATGTGCTACCGAGCTGGATGCCGCGTGGCGAACATGGAGTTTTTTCAGTTTCATCCGACCTGCCTCTATCACCCGCAGGCTAAGAGCTTCCTTATTACCGAGGCGATGCGAGGAGAAGGAGCTAAGCTTCTGCGCATAACCGGAGAACCGTTTATGCAGAAGTATCACGAGCAAGAGGAGCTTGCTCCCCGCGATGTGGTCGCGCGGGCTATCGATGCCGAGATGAAGCTCCACGGAGATGATTACGTGTTGCTCGACATCTCGCATCGGGATGCAGGTTTTATTAGAGAGCACTTCCCGACTATCTATGAGCGGTGTTTGAGTTTCGGTTTCGATATCACGAAACAGCCGCTCCCAGTAGTTCCCGCGGCGCACTACCTGTGCGGAGGTGTGTTGAGTGATCAATTCGGTAGAACTGATGTGGTTGATCTCTACGTTGCTGGCGAGTGTTCATGTACTGGGCTGCATGGTGCGAATCGTTTGGCTTCTAACTCGCTGCTTGAAGGCGTTGTATTCGGGCACCGCGCGGCACGGCACTCGATTGAGAACAAAGGTAGGCACCATGTGTCAGTAGTTCCTCCACCGTGGGACCTCGGCAATGCGGTCGATAGCGATGAGCAGGTGGTCATTACGCAGAATTGGGATGAGATTCGACGCACGATGTGGAACTACGTTGGTATCGTGCGCACAACCAAGCGACTTGAGCGCGCACTTCACCGTATGGAGCTCATACGCCGAGAGATTCAAGAATACTACCGACAGTGCATCGTAACATCGGATCTCCTTGAGCTACGGAACTTGAGTTTAGTCGCAGATCTCGTGATCCGGTCGGCGCTCGCGCGCAAAGAGAGTAGGGGGCTGCACTACACCCTAGATTATAAGGAGATGTTACCAGTAGGGGAGGATACGGTGCTGCAGCGGGATGTGCCTCAGGTGTGATGGTGGCCTGCGGATGCTCTTACATCTGCACCGAAAGGTACTTGAGCACCAGGTAATCATCGATTCCGTACGTACTTCCTTCCCGACCAAAGCCGGATTGCTTCACGCCTCCAAAAGGAGCTTGAACGCAGGAGATGGCAGTGTCATTGATGCCAACCATACCGAAATCAAGCTGCTCGCTGATGACAAGCAACCGCGAGAGATCCTGTCCATATACGTACGCTGCGAGGCCGTAGATGGTGTCGTTTGCAAGCGCAATCGCCTCGACCTCCGAGTCGAATGTTGCAATCGTACACACGGGGCCGAAGATCTCTTCCCGCCAAATCTGCATCTGGCGGGTCACTCCCCCAAGGATAATCGGGGACATGAAACGCGAAGAGGTTGGGTTTCCAAGGAGTAACCTCGCCCCTTCTGAAATTGCTCCGTTGACTAGACCCGTTACTTTTTGAACGGCCTCGTCGGAGATGAGGGGGCCGATATCAGTGGCTTCATCTGACCCGTTTCCGACGATCAATTTTTGGGAGCGCTCAATGAGGAGAGCCTCAAAATCTGCGCGGATCCGTGAGTGCACGAGGAAGCGGTTGATGCAGACGCAGGTTTGCCCAGCGTTGCGATATTTGCCGAACAGGATGCCGTCGATAGCCTTGGGTAGGTCTGCGTCATCAAGAATGATGCAGGGCGCGTTTCCTCCCAGCTCCAAGGTTAGCTTCGTCACTGTTTCAGCGGATTGGCGCAGAAGAAGCTTGCCAACCTCGGTTGAGCCAGTGAAGCTCACCTTTCTGACAACCTCAGAGTTCATCAGGCGCTGGCCGATCATCTCTGCATCGCCCGTGATGATGTTAACAACTCCGGGGGGAAGCTTGGCTTCCTGGCATAAAATCCCAAGAAATAGGGCAGAAAGTGGGGTTTCCGGGGCTGGCTTTGCAATGAAGGTACAGCCGGCTGCGAGTGCCGCTCCCATCTTTCGAGCGAGCATCGCGATCGGAAAGTTCCAAGGAGTAATTGCAGCCGCAACGCCGATCGGTTGCTTTAAGACCAGGATCCTTTTTGAGACTGCGTCGGACGGTATGATGTCCCCGTGAATTCGCATCGCCTCCTCCGCGAACCAGAGAAAGTAGTTGGCGGCATACACTACTTCAGCGCGCGCTTCTTTGAGCGGTTTTCCCTGCTCAGTGGTTATGAGATGGGCGCATTCATCCTGTCGCACGAGTAGAGATTGACCGATCTCGCGCAAGAAGCCAGCGCGTTGGCGGGCAGGGAGCTTTCGCCACTCCTGAAATGCGAGGTTTGCGCTATGAATCGCATCATCTACCTGCTGTTTGGTGAGCGAAGGCACCTCGGCCAGAAGCTCATTCGTTGCGGGGTTTATAACTTTGAATGAGGCTCGGGAGTTAGAGGAACACCACGAGCCGTTGATGAAACACTGGGAGGGGGACTTCGTCATGGGCAGAGCCTACCCAATAGCCTAACATCATTCGAGAAGAAAACATCGTTTGATAGGCTTGCCATATTCCATTATTTCTATTTCTGATCTACAAGTTAGCCCGAAGCTCATCCGTTGTTTTTTCAAACACTCCGAGGCGAGACTTTTCTACGGTTGTATCAGTGGATTACGTCGCAAAACGGCTCGGAATGGAAGTTGTACCGCCGGAGGGAGGCTTCACCTTGTGATTAATGTAGGTAGGGGTGCGAGGTAGGTTGCTCTAAGGTCTTAGGAAACCGCCACGCAGTTTGTCCGCCGAAGTTTCTTCTGCATTCATGGCAACAAAAATCAGATTCGCATTCGTTGGAGCATGTGTTCTGGCACTTGCTGCTGTCGTAGCTCAGTCTCAAAAGTTGATCTCAACGAAAGAGGCGGTAGCGCAGTCCAGCTCTACTCAATCCCAGGAAAGTGCGTACCCTGCACTTGGGGTGAGGACTGGCGTATTTAACGATGGACAGGCTGCTCTTTGGGATCTCAATATCACCGACCATTTTCACTACTTCGGCCCACCGCAGCGTGCGCGTGGGTATAGCCCTGAGCAACCGATCGCATTCAGCCACGTGATTCACGTCCAGCAGAACAAGATGGAGTGTCAGTATTGCCACTGGTCCGTGAGCAAGGCCTCCTACGCTGCAATCCCTGAGGAGGAAACCTGTATGGGATGTCACGGCGCGTTGGTGGCCGGCAAGTCTGAGCAGGGCAAGAAGGACATCGAGAAGCTCAAGGATTACTACAAGCGTGGGGAGCCGATCCCTTGGGTGAAGGTCCACGTGATGCCTGACTACTTGAAGTTTAACCACAAGCGCCACGTGAAGGCGGGTGTTTCGTGTCAGGAGTGTCACGGCCAGATTCCAGAGATGGCGCAGGTTGAGCGTGTTTCTTCGATGAAGATGGGGTGGTGCATTGATTGTCACCGTCAACGTGGTGCGAGCATCGACTGCTTGGTGTGCCACGGTCATCGGTAAGAGTCGGGCGGTCTAGCTAAGAATTTCAGACGTTATTTTTGAGGTCCAAAATGAAAGGCGAAAATGCTGAGCTAAACGGAAGCCAGAACGAGGCCACACCCGCATCGGGTTTGGTGCAGATATCTCGTCGTCGGTTTCTCCAAGTATTAGGAGCAACGTCGGCAGTTGGTGCAACAGCGTGCGCAAACTCGGCTGAGCAGAAGATTCTCCCGTACGTAAAGGGGGAGGTTGAGCAGATCCCAGGCGTTGCTGTGTGGTATTCTTCGACCTGCACCGAGTGTTCCGCTGGTTGTGGAACTCGTATCAGGACCCGTGAAGGTAGGGCTGTAAAGATCGAGGGTAATCCCGATAGCCCAGTGAACAAGGGGAGCCTGTGTGCTCTTGGGCAGGCTGCATTGCAGTCTCTCTACGACCCTGATCGCATCCGTGGACCGCAGAAGAGAACGAACGAGCGGTTGGATAAGAACAGGCTCTACGGCCCGACCAATCCAACATATAAAGCCGCAGGTTGGGATGATGCATACGCCAAGGTCAACGAGGCGCTCACGAACGCAACCAACAAAAAGGTGCTTTTAACTGGAGAGCTTACCTCGGCGCAGGCTGACCTTGTTGACGCGTTCACAAACCAGCTTGGTTTTACCCACATCGTATGGGATCCAACGCAACCAGTTGCAGTAGCAAAAGCTTCCGAGATGGTTTTCGGAACCTACGGTGTACCAACCTATTCGTTGGACAAGGCTGAGGTTGTTCTCAACTTTGGAGCTGATTTCCTTGAAACGTGGACTAATCCGGTTGGCTACGCCCGACAGTGGGCAGATTCCCGCCGTTCAGAGAGCCCGCTTCGATTTGTGCATGTTGAGCCAAGACTCTCGCTAACAGGTGCCAATGCTGACCTGTGGCTGAAGTCGAATGTTGGTTCAGAAGTTCGCATTGCGTTGTTCCTTATAGCTGAACTCATCAAGCAGGGACGAACAAAGGGGCTCGACGAGGGGACTGTTTCAAAGCTCAACCAGCTCACGGAGGGTATCACTGCGGAATCGGTTGAGGCTCAAACGGGAGTTTCTAAGCAGAAGCTGTTACTCCTCGTTGATTACCTGTCAGATGCGGACTCCTCGCTCGTGTTGGCAGGTGGTGCGGCAACGGCAACGGCAGATCCGCTTCCACTTCTCGTTGCAACGAACCTCCTGAACGTTATGTTGGGGAATGTTGGTAAGACCGTCGATATCTCGACCATGAAGAAGCCCGAATCTTCGGCTTCGCAGGTTGCGCAGCTTATCTCAGACATGGCAGCAGGTAAGGTTGATGTTCTGATCACCTACGGCACCAACCCTCAGTTTACATTCCCGGATGCATTCGGTTTCGAGTATGCGGCGAATCGTGTTGGAATAAAGGGTGAGGGTACCGGTAAAAAGGCAGGACTCGTACTTGCCCTTGCAAGCCACCTCGATGAGACGGCGGAGCTTGCAGACTTCGTTCTTCCTGTTCACACCAATCTTGAGGATTGGGGGTACGTCAGGTTGGCGGATGGCTCCATCAGCCTTATTCAGCCATCGATGCGCCCGATCTTCGATACAAAGAGCTTTGGAGATGTACTCTTGGACATCGCATCGAATGCTGACAAGAGCATCGGTGGAGATAGCAAGAGCTTTGATGCATTCGTTAAGGCCAACTACCTCAAGGCAACAGCGGGGAAGGGAGGCTCTGATACAGATGCATTCTGGATGGCGAGCCTTGAGAAGGGTGGTTATTTCCAACCTGCGGCACGTTCGGCTACCAGCGCAGTATCGGTGAATCCAGCTATATTTAGTTTGGCCTACGATATCGATTCGGCTCATGCACACGGCGATGAGTTGACGTTGTATCCGTATCCTTCCGTGAAGTCCTTCGATGGTCGTGCAGCGAACCGTCCTTGGATGCAGGAGCTTGCAGATCCGATCACACAGGCTGTGTGGGGAGCGTGGGCAGAGATTCATCCGGCAACAGCTAAGAAGCTAAACATCGCTCAGGGTGATGCAGTGATTCTGCGCACCGACAATGGCGAGGTTCACGTTCCTGCCTACGTTACTGAGCATGTCCATAAGGGGATCGTTGCGGTTCCTGTAGGTCAGGGGCACTCGGCATACGGGCGTTTTGCAAAGAGCGCTGCTGAAGGCAGTGGTAGCGCATACTCTCTCCTTCCAAAGAAATTGGCTAAGGGTGCTGATGCGCTCGTTCTCGCAGGAAACAAGGTTGAGGTTCTTCGGGCACCTGGATCAGGTAATCTTGTGACTGTTCAGGATTTTAGTTCGCAGGAGAATCGTGAGCTGGCTCGCACGACGTTAATCGCGGCCGGTGGTTCTGCTCTTGGTGCGCATGACGCGCATGGCGGAGGCCACGGTGGTGGTCACGGTGAAGGCCATCACGAAGGGCCAAAGCAGATGTACGAACAGCGCGAGCATCCGCTCTATCAGTGGGGTATGGTTGTTGACCTTGCAGCCTGTACTGGATGTTCGGCATGCGTAGTGGCTTGCTCGGCTGAGAACAACATCCCGGTAGTTGGTAAGAAAGTCGTCAGCCAGGGTCGAGAGATGGCATGGCTCCGCATTGAGCGGTACTACGATTCAATCCCAACAGAGGATGGTGGCGAGGAGCTTAAGGTGAGTTTCCTCCCAATGATGTGCCAGCACTGCCAGAACGCTCCATGCGAGCCGGTATGCCCAGTGTACGCAACGTACCACAATGAGGAGGGTATGAACGCGATGGTGTACAACCGTTGCGTTGGTACTCGGTACTGCTCGAACAACTGTTCGTACAAGGTTCGTCGCTTCAACTGGTTCCAGTATGAGTGGCCAGAGCTGCTCGATTGGCAGGTAAATCCTGATGTAACCAAGAGAACTGTGGGCGTGATGGAAAAGTGTACCTTCTGCGTACAACGTATCGCGGAGGCAAAGGATGTCGCCAAGGACCTCGGCCGATTGGTTGAGGATGGTGAGATTAAGCCAGCTTGCGTGCAGACCTGTCCAACACAGGCGCTCACATTCGGTAATTTGAAGGACCCGCACAGTAAGGTTTCGTTGGCAGCGAAGGGGGAGCGAGCATACAAGGTGCTTGACCACCACCTGAACACCCAACCGTCAGTAAGTTACCTCAATGATATCCGTTACAAGGCTTAAGTATTAGAGACCTGGATTTATGGAACACAATCATCCGCAGCATGATGCCACTAAAGAGGCCCCAGTAACCTACGCTGAGGTCAATGATACGGTTTTGAAGATGTTGGAGCCCCCCGGAACTGGTTGGTTCCTGCTACTCTTTACCTGTCTATTTTTCCTGACCATCGGAGCAGGATGTTGGTTCTACCAAATGTGGAGCGGTTTCGGTGAGTCGGGTAAGAGCCATCCAATCGGATGGGGTACCTACATCACTAACTTCGTATTCTGGGTAGGTATCGCGCACTCAGGCACGCTCATCTCGGCGGTGCTGTACCTCTTCCGAGCCGCGTTCCGACAGCCCATCTACCGACTTGCTGAGGCCATGACGGTGTTCGCAGTTATGACTGCAGGACTCTTCCCGATTATCCACCTGGGCCGTCCTTGGTACGCATTGTGGTTGATGCCGTATCCGAACGAGCGCGCCTTGTGGCCTCAGTTCCGGTCGCCCCTCTTGTGGGACGTGTTTGCGGTTTCAACGTACTTTACGATCTCAGCTACCTTCTTCTTCGTAGGGTTGATTCCGGATATCGCGGCAGCGCGTGACCGAGCAACTACAAAGTTTCGCAAGGCGCTATACGGAATTACCTGCCTCGGTTGGAGAGGAAACCACGTTCAGTGGAAGCACTACCAAGCTGCGTATCTCATATTTGCTGCGTTTGCGACTCCGCTCGTAGTATCCGTTCACTCGGTCGTATCGTGGGACTTCGCCATGAGTATCGTGCCTGGCTGGCATGCGACTATCTTTCCACCATACTTCGTAGCAGGAGCGATCTTCTCTGGTGTGGCGATGGTTATCACCCTCGCTATTCCGCTTCGCAAGGCGTTTGGACTTGAGCGATTGATTACGCCCTTCCACTTTGATGCGATGAGTAAGCTGATTCTCTTGACTTCAGGAGTAGTGACGTACTCGTACATCACGGAGTTCTACACAGCTTGGTTCAGCAATAATCCGTTTGAGCGGTTCCAGTTCTGGTTCCGACCGTTCGGCGAGTTCTGGCTTGCATTCTGGGGCATGACGTTCTGTAACTGCATCTTCCCGCAGCTTCTTTGGGTTAAGTCGTTGCGCACGAATATTCCGTTCCTCTTCGTCCTTTCGATCTTCATCAACATCGGGATGTGGTTAGAGCGATTCAACATCATCTTTCAATCGCTTACTCGCGAATTCATTCCGGCAGCTTGGGGTGGTTACAATTTCTCGTGGGTGGAGATTGGTATCACCATTGGAGCCTTCGGTTGGTTTGGTATGTGGATGACCCTGTTCATAAAGTACTTCCCATCGGTTGCTATCACGGAGATCAAGGAGATCTTGCCTCCTCCGATGCGGAGAGCAGATCACGGGCATGGACATGTGGCCGCTGCTAACGTCGGGCATAATCACTAAGAGGGGGTAACGAAACATGGTTGAGTCATCAAGCAGGGCAGTAGTAGGGGTTTTCACCTACATGGACGACGCCCTTGAGGCGGTAAAAAAGGTTAAGTCGGTGAACATGGAGTATCGAATGTATTCGCCCGTTCCTCGACATGAGATCGAGGAGGTGACGTATCCAGAGAAGAGCCCGGTCCGAATCTTTTCCTTGGTGGGCGCTATCACTGGTTGCACGGCCGGATTCGCGCTGGCGATCCTCTGCTCCCTCGATTGGCCGATGAGAACGTCAGCAAAGAATGTGGTCTCAATTCCGGCGTTCTTTGTGCCTGGCTATGAGTGGACAATCCTCTTTGGAGGTCTCTGCACTATGCTTGCCATCTTGATCCTCTGCCGACTTCCGTCGGTTGTTCGGGCGGCGGGCTACGATCCTCGATTTTCTTGTGACAAGTTCGGTGTAGTTGTGGCGTGTGCCGGTTCTCAGGTTGAGGACGTAAAGCGGCGCATGCTCGATTCAGGCGCCGATGAGGTTGATGTACGGGATAGTTTGTAAAGGTAGGAGAGAGGTGCTCATGAGAGTGGCTCGGAATGTAGGAATCACAGTCTTGGTTTTCGCAGCAGTGGTAGGAGCTTCAGTAGCTCGAAGGGCGGATGCTTTGCCGTTCAACGATGACATGGTCGATGTCCAGAAGCGAACAGGAGTAATGATGCGTCAGAAGGCGCCAGGCTCCGTAGCAATTGGGCAGTCTGAGTACTATGTCGCATCGAGAGAAGATGCAGAGAAGCTCACGAATCCACTCAAAGGGGATGCGCGCTCAACAGCGAACGGGAAGCGTTTGTTTGCTGTAAACTGCTTGCCGTGTCACGGAGACATCAGCAAGAAGCCGTATGTGCCTGGTGCCGTTGGCGCTAAGTCCCTGCAAACTCCACCGGATCTGACATCAGATATGTATAAGACGAGAACCGATGGAAGCATCTATGCGACCATCCACTTTGGTATCCGACTCATGCCCGGCCACGGTTGGAAGCTATCTCCAACTGAGCATTGGGATCTCGTAAACTACGTTCGCAGTCAGCAAGGTATTAACTAGGAAGGAAAGGTAAGATGTCACACGTACATTTGGCTCCAGTGAACATCGAACGTGTTGTCGATGCGGGACCTATCTCAGTAACGAGTTCAACCTACACTAAGTTATGGTGCATGGTTTTTTTAGGAATCATCGTTTTTTCATACGGCTTGCTCTCTGGCGATGCTGCGCATACGTGGGGAGCGTTCTACGTGAATGCGGTCTACTTCCAGGGGCTCGCGCTTGGTGGTGTGATGACTACTGTCATCATGCAGATCGTACGAGGTACCTGGGGCGCGCCAATCCGGCGCATCGCTGAGGCTAATGTTGCGTACCTTCCGGTTGCATTCGTGGCACTTCTTACAACCTATTTTGGTCGTGAGTACATCTTCTATTGGGGCCGTGCGCCGATGCCAGGTCGTGAGTGGTGGATGCAGCCTGGATTCGTTTACCTCCGGTTCGCAGTTCTCTTCTTTTTCCTCTACTTTCTGATGGTGCGTTTTGTCGGCATGTCGGTTCGTGGGGATATTGGTCTCGCGCGTGAACGAGCCAAAGATAAGTCTCTGTGGTCGCTTCCGATCCACAAGTACCTGATGAAGGGGTGGAAGGGGTCTGAGCGTGAAGTTTTGCCGATTCAGCGAAAGATGTCGGTGAATGCTCCGGTCATAGTTTTCTTCTACGCAGTAACGGTCTCGCTCTTCTCGTTTGAGATGATTATGGGTCAGAATCCGATGTGGACTTCAAACCTGTTTGGAGCCTTCATATTTGTTAGCCAAATCTACATCGCCTGGGCGTGTCTTGCGCTGATGTCGATGTACTTCTCCAAGAGACACCAGAGTCTGGGTGAGCTTGTTACTTCGCAGCAGTTCTGGGATCTCGGCAAGTTGAATCTCGGTTTCTGCATGTTGTGGGGATACATGTTCTGGTCGCAGTTCCTTACACAGTGGTACGGAAACCTTCCTGAGGAGACGCAGTGGTTAATCCTTCGCACCCGTGAGTTTCCGTGGAAGGGGTTGGCGTGGGTCGTTTTCCCGATGTGTTTCGTCATTCCGTTCGTGTCGTTGTTGAGCAGGGATGTTAAGAAGAATCGTGTAACGTATGCCATCGTCTGCTGCATCCTGATGACAGGTGTTTGGCTCGATCGGTATCTGATTATTATGCCAGAGATCTCCCCGGATCATATCCCGCTGGGTTTCACAGAGGTTGGTATTTTCATAGGCTTTCTAGGTGCTTACCTCCTTTGTATTCGCAACTTCTTAAGTAAGTATCCGGCAGTGCCTGTTTCTCACCCCCTGACCCACGGAAGTGCGGAGTGGTAGTGTTGAGTTTTGCTGGCAAAGCGTGGTAAAACCCCTTGGCTTTTCGAGTAGATATTTGAAATTCGGTTGTGATTTATGGCAGTTCCAAAGAAACGAACATCGAGATCAAAGCGTAACATGAGACGTTCTCATCACGCTCTTACTCCTTCCCACTCCATTGTTTGCCCCAAGTGCGCTGAGCCAGTTTTGCCTCACCGTGCATGTGGTAGCTGCGGTACGTACCGTGGTCGGGAGGTTGTTTCCACGAAGGCAGCCGCGTAAGCGGATGTCTGAGATACACCCGTGATCCCAAACTCCGAGACCTCAGGCACATCAGCACTTCCTATCGCAGTGGATGCGATGGGCGGGGACCATGGCCCCCAGGTTGTGGTCGAAGGCGCGGTTGAAGCGGCGAGACGCTACGGTATCTCTTCTATCCTGGTAGGCGATAGGGCCGCCCTTGAGGCGCTGCTCGGCTCGTATTCCGACGCGTCTTCTCTCCCTATAGCTGTTCATCACGCATCCCAAGTAGTTGGCATGGACGAAGCTCCAGGGCTCGCCATTCGGGGTAAGCAGGACTCGTCGATCCGCGTTGCCTTCGAACTAGTTTCAAATCGTCAGGCGAGTGCAGTAGTAAGCCCGGGTAACACCGGTGCAATCATGGCTGCCGGCGTATTCGTAGGGGGCACGCTGCCGGGGATAGCGCGGCCTGCCATTGCTTCTCTGATTCCAAAAGGAATGTCAGGTACTCCAACGGTGCTTCTGGATGCCGGAGCTAATACCGGGTGTCAGGCGTTTCAGCTCGTTCAATTCGCGATAATGGGACACCACTATGCGATGGCTGCTCTCGGGTGCGAGAAGCCCCGTGTTGCTTTGCTATCGAATGGTACCGAACTAGCAAAGGGTAACGATATTATTCGTTCTGCGGCGATGATGCTCTCAGAGCTTGAGGGCATTAACTTCATCGGTTACGTAGAGGGCAGGGATATTGCTCGCGATGTCGTGGACGTAGTCGTTTGTGATGGATTCGTTGGGAATATCGTTCTTAAGGCGATGGAGGGGAGCGTTGGCCTCGTCTTGGATTCCATTAAGGCAATTGCTGAGAAGAGTTTTCGAGCGAAGGTAGGCTTGTGGATTGCGCGTCCCGTTCTACGCAGTGTGTTCAAGGAGAAGCTCGATCCCTCGGCCTACGGAGGAGCTCCGCTCTTGGGATTGGGTCACATTGCGATCAAGTGTCACGGCTCTTCTTCGGGTCGGGCGGTCATGAATGGCATCAAGGTCGCGCAGAAATTTGTAGACGAGGGTGTTCTTTCGCGGCTTCACAGC
>JBIJBZ010000117.1:0-10498 GCA_044344945.1 Bdellovibrionota bacterium
CGCAGCTCGATGTAAAGGTCGCAACAATGGACAGCGATGGGGGTAACGGATGGTCCCGTGTGTTTGACAAGAAGACCTCACGCAATAAAAAAGATGATTCAGCTTCAAAGAGATCGGTAGGAGGAGACAATGGTGGAGAGTAAGAAGAAGATCGCATTGGTAACTGGTGCTTCGCGCGGAATTGGGCGTGCGATTGCCGTGGCCTTAGCAAAGCAGGGCGCGTTTGTGATCGTGAATTACTCATCGTCCCCTGAGGCAGCTCAGGAAACTCTCAGCGTAATCCGTGAGAACGGTGGTGACGGGGAGCTATTGCAGTTCTCGGTGCAGGATAGTCAGGCAGTTGAAAATGCATTTGACGGCATCAAGTCGCGTCATGGGCAGCTCGATATTTTGGTAAACAATGCGGGCATCTCTCGAGATGGTCTTGTTCTGCGGATGAAGGACGAAGAGTGGCTTGCAACGTTAGCGGTAAACCTTAACGGTGCTTTCTTTTGCTCGCGAGCAGCGGCGCGAATGATGCTAAAGTCGAAGTGGGGACGCATTGTGAACATCAGCTCTGTGGTAGGCGAGATGGGTAACGCGGGGCAAGTCCCGTATGTCTCGTCGAAGGCAGGCTTACTCGGTTTAACAAAAGCCCTCGCCAAGGAGCTTGCATCCCGAAATGTAACGGTGAATGCCGTGACCCCAGGCTTTATCGAGACCGATATGACGGCTGCTTTAGACGACAAGCTTCGAGATGAACATATGAAGGCGATTCCTCTGGGTCGCTATGGTCAGGCCGATGAAGTCGCGCAGCTGGTAGCCTTCCTCTCGTCTGATGCCTCTGCCTACATCACTGGCCAGGTAATCGGTATTAACGGCGGAATGTACATGTAGTAAAGGTGCTGGTGTAGTTGCTGCACCATAGCTCTCGCGAGCGCGTAAACGTGAGCGTAGACGCATCCGGAACTTCTGCAACAATGCCCGAGCATGTCTCCTTTGCGGTCCAGAGGGGCTAGCCCGTATTTTTCACGAAGCTCGCTACGCTCGCCGTGAAAAATGGTCGAAAACAGACCATCCTTGGCCTGTTTTCTTATCGCCTACTATTTGTGTGGGACCCAAAGTGCCCACACAAACTGTAGGCTCCAAATTCCGACGCTACGCATCGGAATTTGCAAGTGCATCCATGCACTTGCTAGCCCGAACATCGCACGTTCGTGCAATATTCGGGCTAACCCGCATATTTCATGAAGCCTGCTACTGCGAGCGCCGATAATTATGCTTTTTCGGTCCCAAATACTATCTTCAGACCGGAGGGTATCTCGATACGATTCCGCCCTGAAGATACTTTGTTGAATTCGCCCTTCGGGCCCGAACAATCACCACTCTCGGCGCTCTCGCGGCGCAGTTTCATGAAAAATGCGGGATAATACCGTGTGCATGTGCCTGGACGGGGGCGTCATCAATTACGCTTCGGAAGACACCCATGCATCCGCCGTCCACGCACACGTGCAGGGGCGGTTCCCAGGGAGGGGGGGTGTTTCAGAGAATGTTACGCCTGCCTCCACACGGTAACCCATTGAATTCATCAGTTGTTTCACAAAAGCAATCTGCTTGGTAACAAAGTCCCCCCTCTGTGCCTCAAAGCCCGTGTATGGATAAAGATCGGTTCTAGCCTGGAAATACGCCTCGCTATACCCTTCAGCCTCTTGACTATTCGAGTCAGCTCTAATTAGATCGGGGAGCATTTGGTGACCGGACTACGTAGCTCTTGTGTAGCTCCTTTGAGGTCGGTGGCGTGCCCGAATTCGATCGGTACAAGCCGTCGTCCCCAAAGGAGATAAGTAGAGCCGCTGGATAGCTCGTTCTGCTATCGAGAGTGGGGCGGGTATTTCGCTCGGCAATTTAAAAAATCGAGTCACCATTAACTTTTTGTGTAAGGACCATTTAGGAGACGTGTTTCATGGCAACACCTGAGGAGATATCAGAGCGAGTTAAATCGATCATCGTAGAGCAGCTTGGTGTCAGCTTGGAGGAAGTTACTCCTCAGGCCTCGTTCATCGAGGATCTCGGCGCAGATTCACTCGACATCGTTGAGTTGATCATGGCCCTCGAGGAGGAGTATGACATGGAGATTCCAGACGAGGATGCTGAGAAGATCCAGACTGTAGAGGATGTAACAAAGTACATCCAAGGTAAGCAGTCATAAGTATAGCATGCATATTTATCGTCCCATTCGGGCGAGAATTTGATATGCTTCAAGGGCCCTTTACGGGCCCTTTTTCGTCCAATTTTTTGAGAGTTCGACATGTCCCAATCCGGCACTTCTTACGAATCCCGCACCCGAAATCTTCAAGCAGTTGACCCAGAGATCTTCTCCCTCATCCAGAAAGAGACTGAGCGGCAGGAGTACGGCTTGGAGATGATTCCGAGCGAGAATTTTGTGAGCGAGGCTGTGCTTGAGGCGATGGGGTCGATTCTAACCAATAAGTACGCGGAGGGACAACCTGGGAAGCGCTACTACGGTGGATGCCATGTGGTAGACGAGGTTGAGAATCTGGCGGCGGCGCGGGCCTGTGAGCTCTTTGGTGTTGAGTTTGCGAATCTGCAGGCTCACTCTGGTTGTGGCGCGAATCAAGCGGTTTTTGAGGCGTTCCTGAAGCCTGGGGATACCTTCATGGGGCTTCGGCTCGATCAGGGCGGGCACCTCTCTCACGGAAGTCCTGTCAATTTTTCCGGAAGACATTACAAGGTCGTAGGATACGGAGTTCGACAGTCTGACTGCTTGATTGACCCCGATGAAGTGCGAAGCTTGGCGCGTGAACACCGGCCCAAGTTGATCATCGCCGGAGCAAGTGCGTATTCACGTCAGATCGATTGGAAGCTCTTCCGAGATGTTGCAGATGAGGTCGGCGCCATCTTCCTGGCTGACATCGCGCATTACGCAGGTTTGGTGGCAGGTGGTGTGTATCCATCTCCAGCCCCATATGCCGATCTAGTTACAACGACCACTCACAAGACGCTGCGTGGTCCACGGTCAGGTATGGTGATGGGTAGGCAGATTCATCAGAAGGCTATCAATAAGGCGGTGTTCCCTGGCCTTCAGGGGGGACCACACATGCATACCATCGCGGCAAAAGCTGTGTCTTTCAAGGAGGCACTGCGTCCCGAGTTTAAGGTGTATGCGCGACAAGTTTTGGAGAATGCGCAAGCGCTTGCAGCCGAACTGATAAAGCTCGGATTAAACGTGGTATCAGGAGGCACAGATAGTCACCTGATGCTTGTTGATCTGCGCCCGATCAACGTTACTGGAAAGGTTGCTGAAGAGGTACTCGATTCAGTTGGAATTACCGGCAACAAGAACACGGTGCCGTTTGATCCGCAGCCGCCGACGATCTGCAGTGGAATCCGCTTAGGAACACCGGCCTTGACGACTCGCGGTATGGGCGTTACAGAGATGACTCAGGTCGCTTCGTTTATTGTTGAGGCGTTGAGCAACGTTTCTAATGAAGCAAAACTGAAGTCAGTACGTCAAGGAGTAGAGGAGTTGAGTCGGCGGTTCCCATTGTATCGGCATCGGCTGGTTAAGTAACAGCTCTGGATTAACGAGATATGTTTTGTCCTAAGTGTAACTCGGAAAAAACCTCAGTTACTGATTCTCGAAGCGACGGCGGAGCAATCCGGCGTCGACGTGAGTGTAGTGATTGTGGATTCCGCTTCACGACCTATGAGCGAGTGGAGTTGGCATTGCCCGTGGTTATAAAAAAGGATGGAAGTCGGGATAACTTTGATAGAGAGAAGATCCGAAGTGGGCTCCGTCGCGCATGTGAGAAACGTCCAGTAAGTATCGAGGCTATCGATGCTGCTGTTGAGGCCATCGAAAAGCGGGTACAAGAGCTCTGCCAGAAGGAGGTTGATAGCCGAGAACTGGGGGAGCTGGTCATGGATGAGCTGCGCAAGATGGATAAGATAGCCTACGTTCGATTCGCTTCCGTATACCGAGAGTTCTCAGACGTGAGCCAATTCGTCGACACCCTCAAAAGCCTCGGTTCCTCTGCAGGCGAGGGAGCTAAGAAGGCTGGCAACAGCTAAAAGCACACATGTCTATTCTGCATACTTCCTCGAATCCCTTGTCCCTGTGTCCAATCGAAGAGGTTCTTGAACACTTCCGAAACGGACAACCTGTTCTATTGGTTGACGACGTCGATCGCGAGAATGAAGGGGATGTTGTTCTTGCCACCGAAGCTGTAACAACAGAGATCCTTGCGTTCTTAATGCACAAGGCGCGTGGCCTTATCTGTATCAGTATCAGTGAGGAGACAGCCAGGCAGCTAGAGTTACCGCTCCAGGTTGTAAACAACAACTCGCCATACCAGACGCCCTTTGCAGTCAGCATCGATGCTCACGAGGTTGTTCCTTATGGAGTAACCGCCAAATCTCGGGCCACCACGATGCGTATGTTGATCGACCCATCCGCGCGACCAGAGGATTTCGTGAGCCCAGGGCATGTATTTCCGTTGATCGCAAATCCTGCTGGAGTTCTAGGTAGAGAGGGTCACACTGAGGGAGTATATGACCTTGCTCGTCTGGCTGGTTTACGCCCCTCGGGCATTCTCTGTGAGGTTTTAAATGAGGATGGCACGATGGCCAGGGGGGATGACCTTGTAGCCTTTGCTGCTCGATATGAGATGCCGATAGCCTCTATCCGGGCCATTAAAGAGTATCGGGCGCGGTTTGAGACGTCAGTACGGCTCGTGATGTCACGACCATATGAGACGGATCATGGGCAGTTTGCCGCCACTGTCTTCGTCGATGACGCCGCGGGTAAGGAGCATGTGGCTATGGTGTGCGGAGATGTAACATCTGTTGATGCCCCCTTGGTTCGTATTCACTCTGAGTGCCTCACCGGCGATGTGTTCGGAAGTCGACGGTGTGATTGTGGCCCCCAGCTTGATAGCGCCATGGCACAGGTAGCACACGCAGGAGAGGGGATAATCTTGTACCTCCGACAGGAGGGGCGTGGTATCGGTTTGGAGAACAAGGTTAAGGCGTATGCGCTTCAGGACCGGGGGCTTGATACGGTTGAGGCGAACGTGGAGCTCGGTTTCGAGCCGGACGAGCGTGACTTTGCGGTTGCCGCGCATATGCTGCTGGCGTTGGGAGTCCGAAAAATCAGGCTGATGACAAATAATCCTGCCAAGGCAAATACGTTGGAGCAGCTCGGAATCGTCATTCACGAACGGGTGCCGATACTCGTAGAGCCGGATCCGTGTCGTGCGGGCTATTTGGCCACCAAAAAAGAAAAGATGGGCCACTGGTTGTGATGTGTGGCGATTGTTCGGTTGTTTCCGCTATTTAGCCGTCGTACAGAAATCATTCATCGTATGATGCACGCGTTCCGATAGTATTTGATATGAAATCCCGACGGGCATGTCGTGAGGCAGCTCTCCAAGTTCTCTACCAGTGTGATGTTTTAGCCGACTATTCGGAAGAGACCGTCTCGTTTTTCTTTGAGCACTTCCGCTCTCAGTCGGATCTCTCTGAGGACGAGCGACTACAGGCGCACTCTGATTACTCTCAGCAACTTGTATCTGGGGTGGTAACAAACAGAGATGAGATCGATTCCCGCATCAGTGTAGCCTCTACCAATTGGAGCGTCAGTCGTATGGCGTGTGTCGATCGGAATATTATCCGAATCGCGACGTACGAGATGCTGTTCTCATCGGAGGTTCCAAGAAAGGTGTGTATCAACGAGGCAATAGAGATATCAAAACGGTTTAGTGCTGATGAGTCACCGAAATTTATTAATGGTGTTCTTGATAAAGTCGCCGAGTTGATCGGCTAAGTAAGCGCCGCAGCGGTTTTTTTACTCAGCCTCTAAAACTCGCACGCGAGATACAGACCAGTCGAAGGTTGCCTGGCTGGTCTGGTACACATAGAGACACGAAACGGTTTCATTGTGGTTCAAGAATACCCTCACCTGATTTCGCGCAGAGAGATATGGGTATCCCTTCGGAGTAAAGGCCAACGATCCCTGCCACGACGGCGTATCCGTGAGAAGTCGCGTGCGACTTTCATCACACTCTCCCCCTGTGATTCGCAGACCACGTGGGAAATCGGTGAAGTAGTTACCAGGATCCAGCTCAATACCGCGTATCGTAACAGGCTCGGCAAACCGAACGAGGAGAAGTTCATCTCCAAGTTGCTTGCCTCTACGAGGGGACCATCGAGCATAGGTCTCCGCACCCGGAAGCTGCGCGACGATCTCTGGGGATGGAGCCGGGTGCATCACGACTGAACCCCCGAGCTTTCCGATCTCTGTCCACGACCTGCTAGAGAGCTCCTTCATATCGTGTAGGTCTTGCATCAAATGGGGATGCTCACGGGCAAAATGGCGAATGACCGCTGCCGAGGGAGAGCAGACCAAGCGTTGTAGCGAGCGATCAGATGTCTTGAGGTACTGTTCGAGGAATGGTCGGTAAATGGTTGGCGATGCCCTTGAGATAGAGACGAGGGATATCGCTGCTACAACTACGGCGAGTACCTTTCTTGGCTGTGAGATCCACGCAATACCGATGAGCCATGCCGCAGAGCCGAGGCAGATGGCGGTAAGACAATACTGTGTGCCCCATGGTAGGAGGCGCGAGAGGCTTGCAAGCGGAGCTATCGATGCAAATGACTCGGGTATACTTGTATCGAGGACCGTCGCAATAGAGATGATGGTAGCTATTGTAACGATAGAGCGCACCGTCTTTGAGGTGCCTCTGCGCATGAAGACGCAGGAAGTAAGCGCAAGTAGCGTAAGGTATATCGCCACGGTGTCATATAGCTCACGCACATCAGCCCGATGCAGGGACTCAAATCCAAGCGTTTGTCCGATCAGCGGGAGTAGCACTCCCTCTGGTCCTTCGTCTGGCACCACGTGTCCAGTTTTCGGATAGTCGGGGATCGGCGGTAGCGGAATGGTTACGATGGTATACAGTGCGGGTAGCAACACAAGGGCGCATACGGCGATCTTGCGTCGATCCGATACCGGGGACTCTCCATCTTGGGCCAAGAGTAAAAAAGTTATCAGGAGAGCAAGCGTCGATGCGATGATCGCTGCTTCGTTCGAACTCCTGCAGCTCTCGATAACTACCAGTGCTCCGATACACCACCACCAACGCGGGGATGATTTAAGCAGGAGGATAGCACTCACAACAGCCACGAGAGGAACCCATGCCAGGGTTCCTATGACGAACGGATTTATTCCCACTACGGCCAACAGTAAGAGTACGGGCATAAGTGCTCGTAACCACAAGAGCGGATTGCCACGCTCGTCGGGTGACACTAAGCAGCGGGTGATAAGCCAAGACCCAAGGAGCAAAATAATAAGTTGGAATAACGGGGCCGCAACGGTGTAGTTGGGTGCAAGAAGGCTTACTACCACCTGGCTCAGGTGATCTAAGCGCCACATTAGGTACGCGTTGTGATTGAGGTTGAGCATCGGGAACCAGCCATTGAGCGAATCCCCGCAGGTGATAACCACCGGCTCCATAAACTGCCCCGGAAAGGTCAGCAGGAAGGTCGCGAAGCATAGGGTAACGATGGACACCAGGGTTCGGTTCATACGCCTCTACATCGATGGTGCTCGTAGCCGTTGGAGGGGGGAGATGCTGCGCAGCTCCACCCGCTGTCCAACCGGACAACCTGAGAGTTGCACAAGGGTCAGGTCCGGTGCTGCGTGGAACGGTGTAATTGAGCAGCCGGAAGCTGTGATAAAAGGGAGATACTTGAACTTGAGCACGACAGATTCAGAGCGTGGGACGAAGGAGACTGAGCGCGTGTTGTAGCTGAAGTCTGCAATCTCGCCAGAGGCTGCATAATTCGGTGAGTACTTGGTTCGTTTGAAGACCCAGAAATCGTCGTTCTCTGAAATCTTCGCATACTCATCTGGGCGGGCTTTTAAGTACTCCTTCCACACCGGCTCGTGTGCGAGCACGAGCGATGCATTCATAATCGTAAGATACTCTTGGATCCCGGAATCTCCACGTTGGAGGTAGCTTTGAGGGATCGGTTGCTCATATCTCCAGATATTGTGCGCATAGCTTGAGGCGACCATCGGGGTGTTAGCCCACAAGGGAAGGGGACTGAGGTGCCCCCCGTTTAATTCATGGAGAACGCATCCAGAGAAGAATGCGCGACCACCCGCTGCATTATTTTTGATTGTATCGGCGAGGGTAAAGACCTCACTGGTTGCGAATCTGTACTTTTCGTCTGAGCGCCCTAGAACAACGGACGCGGCGCTAAAAGGACCGATTAACACAAAGCTACCCGCGATGCTTGCGGTTATTCTCCACCATATATTGCGTTGAGCATTCGAGAAAAATTCGCGGAGGAATGCTCCAATAGGTAGGGTAAGAAGCACGGAGGCAATCACCACCATCCGGTCCAACTCAAGTTGGGGCTTGAGGGCAACTCCAACTGTGCCTACCAGAATCAGCCACACGCTCAACACACAAAAAGCTACGCGTACCAGCCCCGCTAAGCAGCACAGCGCCGGAATCGCAAACACCACGATGAGAGGGTTTAAAGCCGACGCGTTATTGTGCCACTGGTTGAGGCTCTTCCTGGTGTCAAAGGATCCGGAACGGTGTCTAAAAGAAGCTTCACTAGATCCGTGATTAGGTGTGTTGCTGCTATCTGCTCGTAGAGAGGTCACCTCGTGCTGAGCTACGACCTGCTGCTTGTCAGCGCCAAGGAAACGACTTACATTCGAAACCTTCCACATCATGCACATCCACGGCAGGTTGAGGGCTGCGATGAGCGCAAGTGTGAGCAGGTGTCTGCGAGATGTCACGAGCGTTTTTAGTCTGGGTAATGCGCACACTGCGAGGGGCGCGATCGCGATCCCGGAGGGAGACCAGAAAAGCATCAGTGTAGTGACCGCAATCAGCGCAGCGCATATCGAGCGGCTGGGTTTGGATTCTGAGATGAAGCGGAGCGCAAGGCTAACACAGAGGGGAAAGAGCGCCGCGCTAACAATGAATCCGATAGTGCCGTACTTGAGCGCCCAGCGGTACCAGAATAGACCGGAGCATAGCGAAAGTGTTGCAGAGATTGATGCTGCCACGCGAGCGACGCCAATTAACCGCGCTGCGGCGAATATCGATGCGGGGAGGCCAATCCACAAGAGAGCTGCGATGATCACGT
The DNA here is from genome assembly GCA_044344945.1 of Bdellovibrionota bacterium. Taxonomy (GTDB): domain Bacteria; phylum Bdellovibrionota_C; class UBA2361; order UBA2361; family OMII01; genus OMII01. Next base: position 9,172 of record JBIJBZ010000117.1, read on the forward strand.
TGTACACCGTCTCGATCTCAAAGAGGTACAGGAGCGGAGATGCTAGGAGAAACGCGTTGAGGCTCCCTGTTGCAAAGAAATCTCGGGCATCGATACCTGCGTTCCATAGAGGCGACCAGAATGGTATCGATGGAAAATTCTCCCGGAGTAGCTTTAAGCGGAACAGAAACATTGCGTGGTCGTCGGAAAAGAGGAGCTCGCCTTTTGAAGCCAGGAAAAACGACCAGATCAGGATCGCTGCCGAGGCCAAAGGCCAGATGAGAAAGAACTTTTGCCATGCATGTTTGAGAAGGTAGTACGTGATGAGGGCTCCCACGATGATCTCCCCGCGAATGGTGGGACCTTGAAACAATCCCCACGGGCGACAGATCCAATCCGATAGAAAGATAGTTACCAGTCCTGTGGTCCAGGTTGGCTCATGGAAGAAGGCTTTCAATGAAGGGAGCCTGCGGTAGCGGATGAAGGAGAGGAAGCAGGCGAGCAGGATACAAACAAGGCCGGCTTCGCCAAGGTAACGGCCAGCAGGAATTAGGGCATCGCCCCAGCGTTCCCAGAAGAACCAAGCCCCTCCTGAGAGTCCCAGTACGATAAACAGCAATCCAAGGGAGGCTATAATCTGCATGGTTTAGGACAACATGTTGGCAGCTGAAAGACTATAGTTAAGTCAGGTATTTGATGCAAATAACCCCATCCCCATGCGGGGTCCCCGAGTACTAAATGGTAAGAGAACTGGTAAGTATCTGAAAACAATGCCTTATGTGGGTTTGTAGGTGAACGTACCTGAAAGTAGGTGCACCCGAAGCGCGCTACAAGAGCACCACGCATCCCCAAATTCAGCTACCTGTCCATGAGACTCGCAAAAAAAGGCCGGCTTGCGCCGGCCTCTGAACATCTTTGGGGGGCTCGCCGGTTAGCCCGCATATTTCATGAAGCCTGCTACTGCGAGCGCCGATAATGGAGCTTTTTCGGTCCAAAAGACTACCTTCAGACCGGAAGGGATCTCGATACGATTCCGCCCTGCAGATACTTAGTTGAATTCGCCCTTCGGGCCCGAACAATGACCACTCTCGGCGCTCTCGCGAAGCAGTTTCATGAAAAATGCGGAGCTAGAAGCTCCGCGGTCCAGATTTCATGAAGCCTGCTACTGCGAGCGCCGATAATGGTGCTTTTTCAGTCCAAAAGACTATCTTCAGACCGGAAGGTATCTCGATACGATTCCGCCCTGCAGATACTTAGTTGAATTCGCCCTTCGGGCGCGAACCATGACCACTCTCGGCGCTCTCGCGACGCAGTTTCATGAAAAATGCGGGTTAGTTCCGCGTACGCG
>JBIJBZ010000122.1:0-10049 GCA_044344945.1 Bdellovibrionota bacterium
AAGGTATCTCGATACGATTCCGCCCTGCAGATACTTAGTTGAATTCGCCCTTCGGGCCCGAAACATCACCACTCTCGGCGCTCTCGCGACGCAGTTTCATGAAAAATGCGGGTTAATCCTATAGGTTTGACGCTGAGGGATAACGTTACCGTCGAAGAACGAGAATAGGTTACCAACTAGGCGAGGACCTTCGGCTCTTCACTGAGAAATACCTCCCCTACCCCAAACAGCTCCTTCCGGGAGCTGCGTGAAAACGGAGAGCGCCCTGCGACGAGGAGATTATCCGTCCCCATGAATATCTCGAGGGTCAGGGGATGATCCATGATAACCAGTCGGGGCCACCTCGTAGAATGAGGCCGGGCGACATCGAAAATCAGTGATTGCTCGCCTCGTTGTAGAATGAGGAAGCTATGGTTAGTCAAGTCTTCAACTCGTCCCTCAGCGTCATAGTGAGTCGCAACGCCGCTCATATACGTTGCATTAACCCCGAGGCGGTGTAGTAGATGCTTCGCTAGTAGGGCACGCTCCGCGCAGGCTGAACGCCCCTTGAGCTCGGATAGCGGCACCTCCGGTGACTGATCATACGTTCGCATGCGCTCAGAGTTTATATTCGTATCGGGCTCCACATTCAGAAGCGCATCTGTCTTGCGCTGAACATTAAGTGCTATAAACAGGAGGTCGGCTTCGAGTCCCTCAATCTTATTCTCCTCAAGACTTGCCACCAAGCGCGCTCGATTACCATCGACAGCGGCGAGTACCTTTTCAGGCCACCCCGAGATCTCCTGCTCAAATGACGAGAGATCCAGGCGCGCCTTCATGGTAAGGTCTGAAGAGAATATACTCCCTCCTACGCCGACGAGCTGTCCCTCTTGTAGTGGGCCCTCGATCCAACGCCCCCTGTGGATCTCTACCGCGTCGCCCTCTCCCGGGACCTTAGCTGAGGGGAGCGTTGCTCCTTGCCGCCCTGCGGCGTTTGATTGTGAAAACCCTGTCGACTTCAACATGATCACTAGTCGGGGGGAATCGCCCCCTTACTTCAATTTTTAATGTGCCCTACGGAGTTCTATTACCCGAACAAGCTCTAGCTACACCATCACAGCAAGGAAATGAATCTTGGATACACCGAGACACGATTGCTAACCACCTGATGCACCTCACACTTTTTAGAGGTTTGGAGACATCGGGAGCAAGTAGAGAGCGCTCAAGACCCTTCCGTCCTGAGGGACGAGTGTCAAGGCTTGTCAGAGCTATCACGTTGCCTCTGAATTCACAGCAGCAAAGCCATTTCAGCAGCAGTGTGCTACCCTCGGGAGTTAAGCGTCTCCGCTTTGAAGAATACGAGTTATGACCTCCCTACCCCTTAACAAAGTACTGTTCCCACTCTCCCCAGGCGCCGACGATGCCTTGCGAGGACTTGAAGCCCGAAATGATCGAACGGCTCGTACTATTAAACGACTCTTTGCCCTCCCAGATCTTACCCGCACCGTCAATTCACCGGTGAAGATCATCGTCGATGCGATCCTCAATCTTGATCGCTTTAAAACATTTGATCTGATCGAGATCCCCGAAGTCGTGAGTGTGCGCGAGAACTTCGATCTCTTAAACACCCCGTCTGATCACCCCGCGCGCAGTCCAAGCGACACATACTACCTCTCGGGCAACACCGCTGATGGATGGCTCCTTCGCACCCAAACAACCACCATGTGGCCCTACTATCTCGGTTCACCAGAGGTACGAGCCAAGCTCCAAGAGCAAGGAACTCTCTCCGCTGTGTGTCACGGTCGGGTCTTTCGAAATGACGAAGTCGATCGCACTCACTACCCCTGCTTCCATCAGATAGATGGACTTCACATCGTCCACAGGCGCCACGGCCTGATACAAAAAGATGATCTGATCGATGTGCTGGTTGGGATCGCCCGTGCCGTCTACGGGTCGGATGTCGAAACGCAGGTGACCGAAGATCGATTCCCCTTCACTGACCCGAGCGTTGAGCTGGCGGTAAAACTAAGGGACAGATGGCTTGAGATATTAGGCGCTGGGTGTGTGCACCCGCAGGTGCTCCGAAATTTTAATCTTGATCCCGCCGAGTACTCGGGATGGGCGTTTGGATTTGGTATTGATCGCTTGGCAATGGTGAAGATGGAGATCCCCGACATCCGAGTCCTCTGGTCTGAGGATCCCCGCATCAAATCTCAATTCACCGGCCTCGATAGTCGTTACCAGCCGGTCAGCAATTACCCATCGACGTTCCGGGATATTACGTTTGTCATACCGAAAGCGCTAAGCCTCAACCGCTTCTTCGAGGTTGTGCGCGAAGAAGGAATCGTGAGCGGAGAGGACGCAATAGAGGAGGTTACCCTCGTTGATCAATACGAGAACGATGCCAAGTTCGGAGCTGATAACAAGAGCTACTCGTTTCGAATCGTCTACCGCTCGAACTCCCGCACACTAACCAATAGTGAGGTTAATGAGACGCAGGACCGAATACGCTCTGCCGTCGAGCGAGAGCTTGGAGCCACATTGCGGTAAAGCTGGCCTTCGGAGCGTCAGCGCTCGTGTAGCTGCCGCCGTGCAGCCTCGCCGATTCGCGCGATTGATCGCTCAACCTGCGGCGAAAACGAGGCCCCGAAGCTTAGTCGAAAGAAACGCTTCGCCTCAGGATGATTACCAAAGAGGATTCCCGGAGTAAGTCCGGTCTGTTTGTCGGCGAGCGAGTGAAACAGCGCTGTTGAATCACTACCCCGAGGAAGTTCTACCCAGAACAGGAATCCACCTTGCGGCCGCGTAATGCGAGAGCCTGCCGGAAGAGATTGCCGCAGAGCTGCGCGGTAGCTCTCACATTGAACCTCTAGCTTTGTACTCATAAGCCGCCGATGACGTTTCAACCCCTCACACGAGAGAAACTCTGCCACCACCTCCTGAGTAAGTGCTGGACACGATATTGACTGTAGAAATCGCGCCTGCTCAATCACCGACCGATGAGCACGCGAGATAGACCATCCAACTCGTAGTCCCGGGCCTAGAATTTTGCTGACTGAGCTGCAATGAATGACGCGCTCCGATCTATCGAGAGCAAGCAGGGGTGCTGGTCGCTCCCCGTTGAATCCGAGATCTCCATACACATCGTCTTCGATCACGTACACCTTATGACGCACAGCCAACCGCAACAGCTTTTCCTTGCTATCCATCGACATCAATGACCCAGCAGGATTGTGGAAATTCGGAATTACCACGATCGCTTTAATCGGGTGCGCGCGCAGCGCCTGCCCTAGCGCTTCCAGATCAATCCCATCTCCAGGAATATGCGGTACGGTGACAACCCGAAGATTAAGCGCGGCTGCCGCGTGCATAAAGAGATAGTACGTCGGAGACTCAAGCACGATTGCATCTCCAGGGCGGGTGATAGCACGCAGCGTTGTCGTGATTGCGTTGAGCGCACCGTTGTGAACTACGACATCTTCAGGAAGCACTCGTGCGCCCAAAGAGCGGTAGTAACGAGCTATCTCCTGCCGCAACCGCACACTACCACTCGGATCTCCGTAGTCGCTGAGCGACACGGCGGCTCGCCTTCCTATACGTGATGCGTATCGACGCAACGACTTGAGAGGCAGAAGCTCCTCGCCTGGAATCGCGGCACCGAGCGCTCGAATACCGTCGGCGGATCGCGCTCCAATAATCTGCGTGATGATTCGCAGCTCTTCACTGGGATAACTCGGCGCCGCTCGTTGAGCATACGCACTCGGGGGCTCCTGCGCCTCACGAGCGAGCACGTAGTAACCACTCTGTGGGCGCGCATCGATATATCCCCCCTGCTCCAGGAGTCGGTATGCCCCTTTAATCGTAATCAGGCTAACCCGCCATCGTTGGCACGCCCGACGCAACGATGGAAGCTTATCCTCGGCACCGAGGGCGCCACTCTCAATCGAATCGATAATCTGCCGCGCGATTGCTCGGTATCGCGCGTCTCGTTCAACACCTGTACTCATCTAAGTCCCATTCTATATCGATTATTGCCGCACTCACTCTCTACATATCGCCGCTGCTTCAGGAGATCTCGCTCATAAGAGGAGTCGCCGCGATGTTCGTTAATAACTGTATATACATATAATTCATAAAACTAAGTCTGTATATATACAGGCTTCTTTCTGGTAAACCGATCGTACTGAATACGGAGGAACCAATGAGAGCAATGCACGAACATAGCGCGGCGACAAAGGGATATTCCTTTGCCCTTCCAAAGCTAAGCACCCTAGACCGCCTTGAGGCGGAGGGATTCGATATCCTGTGGACCGTGAGGGCAGAGACCACCCCAGCTGCGCTCATGTTCTCGGCCGGCAAGGATTCGGCGTGCGTGTTGCACTTAGCTGAGAAGGCTTTTCGCAGCTCAGGCGGGTCACTGGAGCTCCCCTTCTCATTGGTCCACTACGATAGCGGAGCCAACTTCCCTGAAGTGCTGCAGTTTCGGCAAGAGACCGCTGAGAGGCTCGGGGCAGACCTGCGGGTGTTTGACCTTCAGGCCGCCGCACGGGATGGCATCATCACGGCGGCGCTCAACACTCCAGAGGATCCCGGCAATGTCCGGGGCCTCGTCGAACTGATCAACTACTCTGCGCACTCCCTCAAGGTAAAGGCCTTAATCGGTGGCGGCCGACGAGACGAGGAACTTGTACGCGCGAAAGAGAGGATCTTCTCACTCCGTGATAGCGGCGGCAGATGGGATCCACACTCCCAGCGACCTGAGCCATGGGGGCTGTACAACACCACCCTACGAGACGGCGAGCACATGCGAGTGTTTCCGATCAGCAACTGGACCGAGCGCAACGTATGGGAATACATCGCGAGGGAAAAGATCCCCCTTCCCTCAATTTACTACGCGCATGAACGGCCGGTCGTTCGACGGCAGGGCTCCTGGCTTGCGGTCTTTTCAGACACACAGCTCGCGCCCCATGAGCGAGTTGAACGGCGCGTCGTTCGCTGCCGAACGGTAGGAGATCGACACACCACCGGCTTTATCGATTCGGAAGCATCCACACCCAGCGAAGTCCTCGAAGAGATCCTCAGCAGCCGAACAAGCGAACGTGCCGGACGGGTCGAAGATGCGGGTCACGGAACCGACATGGAGAGCAGAAAACGTTTAGGATGGCCATAAGGGAACACACAATGACGATTCAGACACCAGCACCACAACGCACACCACGCGCAGTAGACCCTGAAAATCTCGGACGGAGACTGATCCGGTTTAACACCGCAGGATCCGTTGATAATGGAAAGAGCACTTTGATTGGACGCTTGCTGCATGACTCCGGCGGGCTTCCTGAGGATGTGATCGCCACGATCGCGGCCCGTTCTCGCGAGAGCGGGAAGCTCAACCTTGCTGCTTTCACTGACGGACTCAAAGCTGAACGAGAGCGCGGTATAACGATCGACGCCTCGTATCGCTACTTTCAACGAGGAGAGCGTGACTTTATCGTCGCGGACTCTCCCGGGCACTTTGAGTTTACCCGAAACATGCTCACAGCCACGTCTCACTCTGATGCAACCCTCGTTCTGGTTGATGCTGAGCATGGCATCGTCGAGCAGAACCGGCGGCATGCCTATCTGGCCTCGATGGCGGGGGTAAAGAATATCGCGATCCTGATAAACAAACTCGATCTCTTCTGCTTTTCGCAGGCCCGCTTTGACGAGATCTCGGGAGATTTTTCACGTTTGTTAGATAAACTTCCCGGGTTGCAGGTAACGTACATTCCCATCTCAGCGCTTCACGGGGAGAATATCGTTGAGTCATCGACTCGCATGCCATGGTACTCGGGACCCTCGGTATTGAGTTATCTGGAGGAACTCTCTCAAGATGCCGCGGTGCCCGTCGAGCGAATCCGCGCGGTCGTGCAGTGGATTGAGCGGACAAAAGCTGTCGCACGGCGCGAGGTAGTTGTGCGGATGGAGGCAGGTGCTATTCGGAACGGAGACACTCTGCTCGCAAGCCCCCGTGGAGAGAACGTAGTTGTCACCGACCTTTATGCAGGGGGTGCCTTTGTTGACGCCACAAACGCCTCGCAAGCTCGCTTTCAAGTTGGTCGCGGCAGCAATCTACAGCGCGGAGATGTGCTATCTCAAGCGGATAAACCTGCACAGGCTTCACATCAGATCGCGGCCCATATCTGCTGGATGGCGGAGACCCCGCTGGCTACTGAGGAGCGATACCTGGTTCGTGTAGGCAGCCAGATCGTGGAAGCTACCCTCGACCAGGTTATTCGTCGAACTGACATAGGTAACTTCGAGGAGATAGATGATCCGACACCACTCAGTCTAAACGAGGTTGGCACAATCCGGCTGACCCTGCGTGCCCCAGTGGCAACAGCTCCGTTCATGCAGGACAGGCGCGGGGGCGCACTGATAGTGATCGATCCGCGCAGCGGCGAAACCGTTGCTGCAGGCGGGGTCCTCTCGGCGTAGTGATAAACCCGTATTTTTCCCGAAGCTCGCGCAAGTCGCCGCGAAAAACGGGCGGAAAGAAGCTAGCGAACAGACTAGCGGCTTGCCCGTCGTAGCTCGTACGCGCGTAGGTGGAAACGCCTAAAACCTATGAACCTAACAGGGTGGTGAATACCATGACCATGACGATTGTAGGTTATAGAAGCTCTTGAATGTTTGGTCCCAGCTAAGCCGTATCCATGCACTTACTAGCCCCCACACCCCCCTGCCGCCCCTGTGGGGCGGGGAAACAGCCGCGATTACTATTTGACTACTTTGGGTTCAAGAAAGGGGGGAACTGACAATAGTCCGAGTTCTCACTCTAAATTAGGTAACCGCCGATAATGCCATGTCTTTTTAAGTCTCGCAGCGGTACCAAGTGGAATGTTTAGCTCTCTCTGGAAGCAAAAGCAGCCCAACCTCGGATTAATAAGGATGAATCAGCAATCCCTGTTGGAAAGCTGTCGGAGTTTGTAATTATGAGATTCGCTTATTTAATGTCTATCGCTCGTATTTTTCTTCCAGTCGGTTTGGTGTTTGCCGTGGCTGTTGCAGCTACCCCCGCCGCTGCTCAAAGCACAGGCTGTGCTACGCCGGCCCTGGGTAGAAAAGCTGACGGCGGCGCGTTGCCTGGCTATCTATGCCCTGGAAACAACGCGTGTGTGCCTTGTACATTACTGTGCGGACATCCAAGCTCCGTGGTGGACGGAAATCGGGAAGGGTCCACCGACAAACCTCAGTACGACGCGGCACGACAAGTTTTCTCCGGTCGGATGCCCCAGTGGCCCGGCTCGGGTACCAACTACCGCCCAGATTCAGCAACGCTTGAGCAGGCGTGCAACCTTGCCGGATTTCGCTCGCATGTTAGCAACACTGCTAAGTCCTGGAGAAGCCCAGGTGACAACTACCTGATTTACTGGGACAACGGGCAACGAAGATTCGTTAAGGGCAATGGCGCCGCTCTTGGTGGACGCTGGGCCGGATCTATTAAGTGCAAAGGATTGCTACACCCATCATGTCGTGGGCCTAGCAACCTGGGTTGGGTGTTCAACCCACCGAAACAGTGCGCCGATGGTATAGACAACGACGGAGATGGATTAGTGGATCAGGCCGATCTCGGTTGCGGCTCCGCTGACGACGACTCAGAGAACTCCGCCACCAGTCAGTGCCAGGACGGGATCGATAACGATGGAGACGGTGCAAAGGATTTTCCAGCAGACTTTGGCTGCTCAAGCCGCACTGACAATAATGAGGGAGATCCTAAATCACAGTGCCAGAACGGCTTAGACGATGATGGTGACGGTCTATCGGATACCCTTGACCCGGGCTGCTCCTCAAACCAAGACAACAACGAGGGTGACGGTACGAGCCAGTGTCAGGACGGTATCGACAACGATGGAGATGGAGTCAAGGATTTCCCGGCAGACTTCAGCTGTTCGAGCGCTACCGATAATGATGAGACTAATTCTAAGTCGCAGTGTCAGAACGGCGCAGATGACGACGGCGACGGGCTTTCGGATTCCGTTGACCCAGGATGCGCCTCGCAACAGGACAACAATGAGGGAGATGAGCCAGCACGTTTCACCGTAGGCCTTGAATGCGTAACGAAGAATTCCGACAACTCAACAACGGCCTACTTTACCTATAACAACGTAACCGGTTCAGCTATCGATATCGCGACGGCTAACAATAGAAGCACCGAGAACACCTTTACAGTTGTATCGAGTGGTGGTGTAAGCCAAAGTCTGGTGCCTCCTTCGCGGTTCAAGGCCGGACTCAACAAAGGTGAGGTAGCGGTGACTTATTCTGGTCAGGGAGTGGTGTGGAATGTACGCGCTCTCGGCAGTGCGGCAGCTAGCGCTGTAGCCTCTACAACCTCGCCACTGTGTGCCACGCTAACTCCTCGGGCGGAGTGCCAAGGTTTTTCGAAAGGTGCGGTAAAGATCGTTTTTGGGTACACAAACGCAAATCCGTTCGCGCTGCAGTTCCCCATCGGTGTGGACAACAAATTCGCTCCCGGGCTGCAGGATCGGGGACAACCGACACAGTTCTTCGCGGGTAACAACAGTGGTGCCTTTGACGTCACCGCGTCCAGCAACAATCAACAGCTAGAGTGGGTTGTGAACGGCAAAAAGACAACAGCTTCAGGCAGCCTTCCGATCTGCGCTGGTTCCTGTATTGAAACCCCAACAGGTACAGTAACCGGACAGCTCGACGATGTTGCTCGGCAGCTCTCTGGGCTGATGGACCGAGCAGCTAACCTCCTGGCTAGTGCTAAAGCTCCGAGGGGAGGTTCGAGCCGGAACCGGTTAGATGCTCAGCGCGCGAAGACAAAAGCTGCTCAGTATGAGAAGAAGGCCCGAGAGATTACTATCGGCGTACCGTCAGTGGTTCGCAGCTGCCCTGAGGCTCCTGCCTTTTGCTCAACGATTGACCGCAGCCAATCGATTGAGGAGCTAAGAGGCCTGTATGCCGTACAATTGAACTCGATTAGGCGCGTGGTTGCTCGGACCTATTTCAGAAATACTGGAGCTACGAGGCGCGGCGATTCATTGGTGAATCAGGCAAAAGCACTTCGAAGCAAAGGGGAGGAGGCGCTTAAGGGTCTCCCGAGATTCTCCACGGCTTGTAACTAAACAGGCGATTGCAGGTATAGTGAGTGACAGGATTTCGCGACGAAATTCTGTCATTCGCTGCACCTGCCTCGCTATGCACACTCAGAGACCGCCGGGGAACAGCCTAACCCTTCGTCTATTTGAGTGTGACCCTCAAGTCCCAAGCAATCTGTATGCGCCAAATTCCGACGCTACGCTCCGGAATTTGCAAGCTCGAAAATACATCGCGATAACGTGGCTTCATGAGCAACAAGCTAGCTGAGAGAACAACACGATTTTGATACACGGGGTCTTGAGCTTCGGGCAGGCAATGACAATCAGTGGATTAAGCTCAGAGAGCTTATTCGGTGGGAGTCTTTTAGAAGTATAGTTCGAGTACTTGATCGTACTAGCCTGTCTTCGCACCCGGGCGCGCACCATGTATCCTAAAAACGGCAGTTACGGTGGATGAAAACGGCGTACATTTTGAAAAGCACGCTGGATGTTGAACTTTTCGGAGGCGCAACCCTGGCACCGTCAGGGTGAGCACCGAAAATTCAAAAGCCAAAGTCACTTTGGGCAGATACGCCCTTTTCCGGACCACAACTGCCGTTTTTAGGTTTATTAGCCTGGAGTACAGACAATCCTCGCCGTCGCATCACGCTCATACTCACACTAACAAGAAACTTTTGGGTCATCGGGGAATCAAGTGGGTGCCAATGACTGCTGATGGGGCTGCACCCATTGTTTTGGGTCTTCGTGGAATCGAGTGGGTAGAATTGGCGTTTCCGGACGTGAACATTGCTCGTGCACGTAAACGTGCGCGTACCCGATCTAGCAACTTTCTGCCCCGGCGGTCGATATCTAGTAGTACGCTTGATTATGAAAAACTGGATGTCTACCGCATAGCTCTGGAGTTCGTCGTCACTACGTTTAAGATTCGAGACCGGCTACCCAGGGGAAACGGAGAACTCCAAGATCAGT
>JBIJBZ010000123.1:0-10010 GCA_044344945.1 Bdellovibrionota bacterium
GCTGCCAGGTAAACACCCAGTCGCGGGCTGGAGTCTTAAAACCGAGGCCAGCGTTATCGTTGTACGGAATCAGGTTTACCTTCACCGGCAAGCCGCGCATCATCTTGGCGAGCCGCTTCATATCCGCCTCCGTATCGTTTACTTCCCCGAGCAAAACGTACTCAATCGTAACTTTCTTTCTCGGCCCAACCGGGAAATGCTTTACTGCGTCCAGCAGCTCAACGATGGGGAAGCGATCATTAATCGGCATAACTTTGGAGCGGATCTCATCAGTAGTTGCATTCAACGACACCGCGAGGCTCACTGCCACATCACTCGCCGCAAGCTTACGAATCGCAGGAACAAGACCTACGGTTGAGACTGTTACCTTGCGCGGAGACATTCCGTAGCCGCGCGAATCGGTCAGGTTCTTCACTGCACGGGTTACACCATCGAAGTTATGGAGTGGCTCACCCATCCCCATAAATACGATATTGGAGAAGGAATCGCCGAAGCTCTTTGCATCTTCGATGACACCGTTGACCTGACGAAGGATCTCGGAGGTCGAAAGGCTGCGCTTAAGACCCATCGTGCCTGTGCGACAGAACTTACATCCCATGGCGCAGCCTACCTGCGATGACACACAGAGCGTCATCCGGTTCGGTTGCTTGATCATCACCGACTCAACGAGATCTCCCCCTTCCACCCGAAAGAGGTACTTCCGGCTTCCATCGGAGCTAATCTGTCGCTCGTGAATCTCCGCCTTCGGGAATACAAACGTCGCCGCCAACTTCTCACGAAGATCACGACTAATGTTAGTCATCTGATCAAAGTCGGTAATCCCTTTACGGTATACCCACTCGAAGAGCTGCGTCGCACGGAACTTGGTTGCACCGAACTCGACTTCTAAGAGCTCGACGAGCTCAGAGTAACTGTAATTAAAGAAATCTCTGATCGTCTCGCTCACAAAGCCCCCAAACCCAAAACGGGTTGTTTACTAGTTCAGCTCAGGGAAGAAGAACTTAACCTCGATCGCCGCGTTCTCAGCGCTGTCCGAACCATGCACGGCATTTGCAGCGATGCTCTCGGCATAGAGTGCTCGGATAGTACCTGCATCGGCCTTCTTTGGATCCGTTGCGCCCATCAAGGTGCGGTTGAGATTAACAGCATCATCGCCCTCGAGCACCGACACGAGAACGCGACCCGAACACATGTAGTCGATTAACTCGCCGTAGAAGGGCCGATCCTTGTGGATGATGTAGAACTGCCCAGCCTGCTCCGGCGAGAGGATCATCATCTTTGCTGCTACGATGGAGAGACCAGCCTCCTCAAAGTGGTTGAGGATCTTACCGACGAGGTTACGCGAGGTTGCATCGGGCTTGATGATAGAGAGAGTGCGTTGCTTTGCCATAAAAACATTACCTGTTGAGTTAGTCGCGGATCACACGATCCGCATCTGTAGGGCCTAAAGCTTATTCCGTCGCGGGTTTACCCACATCGATTCGAACTTTGGCCGGTCATTAGAGTTGCAGGATTATAGACGGGAGGTGGCCACAACTCAAGCCACCGAAACTCCTTAAATCTACTGTAACATCAGTATGTTACAACGACACTATCAGATGACATGGGGCCCGCGACAAGCAGATCAGATGCTGGCGACCCGATTCTTGAGCCGCCACTTCTTCGCCAGGGCCGATGCCACGACCGGTGGAACCATATCCGAGACATCTCCTCCCAGCAGCGCCACCTGCTTAACCACCGAGGAACTGATGTACGAGTGCTCCTCGCGGGCCGTTAGGAAGAGGGTCTCGATATCTGAGGCGAGCTTGCGGTTGATGAGAGCCATCTGCGCCTCGTAATCAAAATCAGAGATGGCACGAAGCCCCCGAATTACGACCCGGCTCTTCACACTCTGAACGAACTCAACCAAGAGACCCGAAAAGCTCACGACTTCGACTCTCCCTTTATAGCGGGCAAACTGCCGTGTAATAAGGGCCACTCGCTCCTCGTCGGTAAAGAGCGCTTTCTTAGCGGGGTTGTGCAAGACACCAACGATCACGTGACCAAAGAGCCCAACGGACCGCTCAATGATATCGACATGCCCATTGGTCAGGGGATCGAACGAACCAGGAAAGACCGCGACCGTTCCCGAGAGAGACCTCTTTTTTGATGCCGTTTTTGCCATGGATCTTCGCCGCTCAGTAGTTTAAAAGTGTCTACATACCGCAGAACTCTGCTGTAGCTCCAGCCCCTTTTGCAGAGGATGCCGAGCCCCCTACCAGGGTTGATCGCAGGCTGAGAAGCCGGTACCGAGGTATCTCTGGAGAAAGGCTACGGGATTGGGTCTTCTCGGATTCGAGGAGCCACCTTGGTTCGACTCGTCCGTGGGCGTGCTCGTGAACGTGAACGTACCCGAAACCTTGGTCGAGGCATAATCGGGGAAACATGAGACAAACCCTTGTAAGCAAGAGCCTCTCGGCGCTAGGCTGACGTAGAGAGTCATATCTTTTTTCTCGATCAAGCATATTGTTCTCATCGGGCAATATGGAGAGAAAGTTTGTATTCCGGGTAGGTTCACGTGTACGTGCACGAGCACGTTCACGTGGACGCGAGTTTTCCCTGCGTAAGACAGGATTTGAGAAAATATGGACCTTCCGCGCTTAGCTGCCAAACAGAAACGCTACAAGGATATCCTGCACTTCACCGAACATGAAGTGAGTGATCCTGTAGTCAAGCCGAAGCTATTGCGCACTCTGGCTACCTATCGAGCCGCTCTCGCTCAGTGCTGGTCGAAACAAGCTGTCACGGATCAGGACCTCACCACCCTCGGCTCTATCGAGCGCGATCTTGCCGAGCTCCACAACGATGCACGACTACGCACCTCTATGAAGTAACTATCCTATGCAAGATGGTATCCAAGGCGAACTCTCCGATCCGGTCTCCTCTCCGCTGGTAGAGCAACGAGCCTCGATTATCTTCATGCTCTTTCTCCTTGTCGTATCAGCGATCACAGCAACAGTCGTTGGATTCAGAGTGAAGTCAGCCGATATTGATCGCAAAGCTCAGCTCCTGGCAACCTACACCGCCTTCGGCGGTGATTTTCAAAAGCTTACCACTTTAGGCTCATCACTATACTCGGATCAGAACTCCGCTGAACGAAACACGTTCATCCTTGCCTATGAGATTAACGAGCGCGCGCGGGCATACGGACTCTATCGAGTACTTGAGACAACTCCCCCTCCCCTGATGAATACATACATCCAGAGCCTCTTCACCATCGGAGCAACCGAATCAGCCCATTCTACCGAGGATGCGTGGCATGCGCTGCAGGAGCCGCCGCCACCGGGAGTACCAGCGCCGGTCAAGAACATGAATCCGAGCGCCGCACGCTTCGCCCGGCAGTACGATCGCTATCTCGCTCGTGATACAGAGGTGAAGCTGTTTACGTACTTGCGAGATCACCAGAGCCAGATAGTTCGGTAGTGTACCCTCAACACCCCGACAGTCCCTCGGCGGCTTTTATTGAGAGTAACTCTATGAAACGGATCCTTGTCCCCCTTGCTCAACCGGCATCTGACGAACCTCAGCGATGCTATGTGTACAGTTACTACCTATCAAAGCTGACTGCATACGGGGGCGTGCCGGTGCTTGTGCCGAGCTGCATGCCGGATACAACCATCGACGCACTCCGTCGGGGATGTGGGGGGCTCTTACTGTTAGGTGGAAGCGACATCGATCCGCAGTTATACGGCGCAACCAAACACGAGAGAACTGAGTTTGGACCACCCGAGCGGGATCGCCTTGAGGCGCAGCTTATCATCGATTTTGTTGCGCAGCAGCTTCCAATTTTCGGCGTGTGCCGCGGGGCTCAGATGGTAAACGTGGCCCTAGGAGGTAGCCTTATCCAACACCTTCCCGATGTATCCCCAGAGAAACACGCTTTTGAAGGCAGCGCTGACTATTGGCAATCGATCCGCGGGTGCATGCACGATGTTACCCTTGATCCCGAAAGTCAGGTTGCTCAGATCCTGGGCCGGACTCACGTCTCAGTTAGCTCCGCGCATCACCAAGCGATAGATACCCTCGGAGATGGACTGAAGATCGTTGGTCGCAGCCCCGGGGGGATCGTCGAGTTTATCGAGCATCAAACACACCCCTTCTGTATCGCCACTCAGTCACACCCAGAGGTGCTCGATGGCCCAACAGATGCGATGTGGAAGGCGTTTGTTGACTCAGTTTGCTAGGGCTGTCTATTTCTGCCACGCAGCTGCACGAGCATATCGATCACAAAGCGCACAGGACTGAGCGCCGGTCGAGGAGATAGCCGTGTGTGACAAGACTCATTCTGAATCCTCCTCTGCTTTCATCGCGCTAGGATGCTCTACCTGAATTCGGTACAATCAGGGGGATCGTCTACCGTCGGGGTCACGCTATGATAACCAAACGAACATTCGTTTTTGTGCGCCACGGCGAAAGCGAAGGAAATAAAAGGCACCTCTGTCAGGGGCAGCTTAACCTTCCACTCACTCCTAACGGTAGATCCCAAGCCCGTGATGCCGCAGCGTATCTCCGCGGAGTCGCCTCAATCTTTCGAATCTTTGCGAGTCCCTTGGATCGAGCAGCGGAAACAGCCCGAATCATAGCACCATTCATTCCTCACACTTCGCTGCTGTATCACGATGGACTTATGGAGCGTCGCTGGGGCACGGCCGAGGGCAAACACAGCCGAATTATCTTTGAGCAGGAGGCGCTCGAAGCATCTCCAGATTTTCGGGAGCCATCACGGATTGAAGGGATTGAAGAGCTGTCGCAACTTACCGCTCGAATTCGATCGACCCTTGAAGAGATCCTCACCCCTCAAGGCGATGAACTTCCACTGATCGTAGGACACGGCTGCTTCTTTCGCTCACTCTGCCACCACATCCTACAGACGAGCATCTCAAAGATTCCCAATGCAACCCCTGCGCTTTGCACCCCGATGGACAACGGTTGGTCCGTGCAGTGGATTACAAGAAATGGGTATGAGCTTGTGGCATGACAGTAGGTCGGTATTTATAGCAAAAGAATCTACTTGTGAGGAACACCTACTTGTGAGCAAGGCGCTACCCATATGTTTGGCCCCGCACTACTTCAGCGCATGTAGCGACGAATCACTTTTGTGCGAGGCTGATGATCTCAGCACTCATTCTGAGGTTTGAGGCGTTCCGCTTGAGTCTTCTGGCCTTCGCTATTCAAGTCCCCGTCAGCAATAAGGAGAAAATACGAGCTAGGACGCTGCTGAGTAGACGGTTACGTTGATGTGCTCCAGAGGATCTCCACCACGAAAGCCTCCGACGTCGCTGACCTCACGCCGATTCGGTGGAAGGAACTCTTTGCTCACCAGCCCCTGAAGTCGAATCTTGAGGCGCAATAGCGTCGCTCAGTGGACGGTTACGTTACACGATTACTGTGTGTCGTGGTCTTCTCATTTATGAGCCTCCTTCAGCTTTGAAGACTCAAAGGTACGAGACTCATCCCTCAGGTTCTAGGACGCCGGAGAATGGACGGTTACGAAGGCTCAAAGGTTGTCGGCCTATGAGCGGATAGCTAGGACGCCGCTGAGTGGACGGTTACGATGGGGCTACTTACTTTGAGTGTTTACGGTGCTTACGGGGGCACTCTTAGTAATGTCTGTTTGTTCTATAAGCTTGAGGCTTGCATCAGTTTCCATTCTTTTTTTGTGAGCTGCTTCCGCGATGCTATTGTCATACATCTGTTTGTTCTGTGGAAGCTGCGTTGTTCCCATTCTTTTGCTATTAATCTCAGCAGAGCATTTGCCTTGATCAGAGGATGCAAGATCTAATATTAGTTTGTTGTCACTTACTTGCAGAGCTGTAGAATTAACCAGACGAACTGCCTCAACTATAAAACTAGCACTAGATTCGTCAGTTAAATTGTCAGTGATAATTTTGTTTTTAAATTGATTTAGCGATTCATCTGAAAAGCTATCAACAACAATGCGAATTCCATCGGGGCCTAATATTGCTGGCTGAAAGTAATATATGCTGTCTTTTGCTGCTTTTGTGGGATCAATTTGGTCAGGAGCAACTGCACTAACAACTTTGCCATCTTTCATTTCAATTATGTGACGATTAAAAATATTTTTGTAATCATCCAAATTTTTGTTTCGGCAGGCATTATCTCCTGTACTATCTTTGCAGATAAAAACTCCAACAAGAGTGTCTTTGGTGACTGTAGGTACGGGAAGGGCCACCGGCTTTAACTCCTTGTCTTCTCCTTTAAACACCTTTTCTATGTTTGTTTCTGCTGTTGTTAATATGCTCTTGTCGAAGGACTCAATGGAAAGAAGAATCTTTGTTGGTATCTGCTTTTGAAGATGTTCTCGGATCTCGAGAGCAATTATGTCCAGATCTCCCCAAGTGCAAATCGGAGAAGAGTTCAGG
Source organism: Bdellovibrionota bacterium (assembly GCA_044344945.1). GTDB lineage: Bacteria > Bdellovibrionota_C > UBA2361 > UBA2361 > OMII01 > OMII01. The sequence continues at coordinate 6,423 of JBIJBZ010000123.1, forward strand.
TGGATGATTTGCTTAGCGTCAGATGCAGGCACTGTTTTTAATTCAACAGCATTAACGGCTACTGAGCTTACTAATGAAATTAGGCAGGCTGATATTAGTAATTTATTTTTTAGCACGATCTTTTGCCTTCTCAATTTCTGCTACCTTGGTCTCAAGGGTATAATCTCCTACAACAAATCCCTCTCCTATCATGAGATAATCATCATCATTATCGCTAGACACATCCAGCATAATTCCGTACGCCTTTTGATTTAGTTTAAGTGGCAATTCACTAACTGATTCAAGTGCTTTTAGGCTACCATCAGCTAATTTTACTATGTCGCCAGCTCTGAGATTTTGAGCCTGCTTTAATCCCTGAGTAGTCCAGACAACGTGTAGTCTTGTTACTTTCAAAGACTTGCCTGCCGCTTTGATTTCGAACAATGGGCTTTCCTCCTCGCTCTGCAGAATTTGTTTTATGCTTACAGGTCTTCCATTCGGGCTTATTAACTTATCCTCTGTGTTTAAATCTTTTACGACTTTGAAGCTTCTATTTGCTAGCATTACCTTCGCTTCAGGATCGAAGGAGTGAGCGTTTTTGCACCTTAAGCACGATTCTGAGTAACATACCTGCTTACCATCTCTGCCATAAATAAAGTAGTTTAGACGACCTGGCCAGTTATAGTATCCAGCGATAATCCCGCCTGAACACCTGCATTGTTGATATGGTTGTACGCCAGAGCAATAATTGCAGTAGTGCGCTGCTGCGCACCAAGTTGTAGCTCCCCATGCGCAATACCTTGTTGTGCAATTGTAGTAGCAGTTACCATCGTGGTAGAGCCAAGGCACGTCTTGGCAGCATGAGTGAGCAGCTCCACAGGTGTTGCTTACAAGTTTGCCATTGCAATATCTTTGGTTGCAGTTGTAGTGACACCATCCATCGCTGTATACGTAAGGGGAATCTGCGCAAACCGGAGCCGGTGTCGCAGTCGGAGGCACAGGAGTCGCTGTTGGCACAGGAGTTACAGGCACCGGCTCCGCCTCCATCTGCGCAAAGGCATCAAGTAGCGCGATCGCTGTCAGGATAAGGCACGACGCTCCGATAATCCCCTGAACTAGCTTTTTGAACACAGTCCTCTCCAAACGCTGCACTACCTATCATCAACTATGTGTGGAGTGTGTACGGGCATTTCCTCTGCCCGCACACTAGCAGTCGCGAGCGATCCTACTCCATCCTACTCCATCCGCGTAGCCTGAAACGAGTAGGCCATTCTAGAATCGGCTCTTTTTCGAAAAACTGTAGGCCTTTGTGCGGTGCCAGTGACCGCGACGAGTCCATCGTCGGTTGCTCGACATACCTTCCGGGCTAGTGGTAGCAGCCGGTGATGAGGTTGTAGTTCTTTATACTCTATCGTTACTACATGAAATCTATGCAACATTGAGGAGGTCGTGGAACTCCTTGGGAGTATAATGAGGAACACCTACTTGTTAGTAAAGCGCTACCCATGTTAGGGGCCTGGTAAGAGCCGAAAAGTAGATCAGATGTGCGCAGTGGGAGGGGAGAAGTCCTCAAGAGGAGCAAGCTCTAACAAGGGGCGAGGAAGCGCAGCATTCATGACCGACACCCCCGGTTTTGTTGTAGCTGCCGAAGCGACTCGGATGCTGGATGACGTTCGTCGCGACACGCTCTATCGCTGGAGGGGGATGGTAGTGCCTGAGACTGAGGTGGCGAGAAGGCCATGAATCGACTGCGCTGAGGCTCTCCCGCTACCTGACCCACAAAAAAGACTGTTCCGAAGCGACCAGTCGGGGTAAAACGTGGAGCTATGAAGCTTGGCGAGCGTGAGCAGCGAATCCTCAACATCCTCCAACAATCGGCGAATCTCTCAATTGCAGACATCGCTCGCGAGGTAGGTACACAGCACCACACCGTTCGAAACATCCTGGATGTATTTCAGAGGGAACTGGGTCTCATCCAATATACGCCGATCAACACCTGTGCCCTTGGCTTCACGGAATACCACATCTTTATCGGACTCGGTGGACTCTCGTCGAATACGCTCGATACCTTATTGGCGCGCCTCAAGGAATCAGATCGCGTCTCACTCATTATCGAGCTTGCGGGACGTTATCAGTGCGGTATCTGGGCTATGAATCAGCGAGAGCTTGGGAGTATTCTGGACACCCTCCTCGGAGATCTACCGGGTGTAACGACTACGGGCCTCTGTGTGCGTCACTGGTTTCGTGGCTTCGGACTGTTCGTAGGTTCCAAGCGTTCTTTTGAAGGTTACACCCTTGCGCCTCTATCTGAGTCAGTGCATATCGACGAGCTCGATCACTTGATTCTCCGTGAGTTGTCAGCGCGCACAAACGATTGTACCGCTTCGCTCGCACGGGTCACTGGAAAACCGCTATCTACAATCAACTATCGCCTTAAGCAGTTGCAACAGAAACAGATCGTGCTTCCGGCGATCTATTTATTTCCGATTCAAAGAGCTGGCTTGAGCCGCGGTGCATTCCACCTGCGTACCTCGTCGGTCCCTGAGGTGCGTGAGCGGATCATCCGATTCTGCCGCGAAACCAATCATGTGGTGGCACTCTCTGAGGTTACCGGCGCATGGACCTTTGAAGTCACGGTCGCTCTCACTACAACTTCGAGTCCCAATACCTTTATCAACGCGCTTCGGGCTGTGCTTCAATCGAGCCTCGTGTCAGTAGACTTCGAACTACAGTGTGATTTGGTAAAGATAGCTAACTATCCGTTCAAAAAGTGGCCCTTAGGCTGATACAGGTCCAGTAGGCGTTTACAATTCCTATCAAGTTAAAGATACGTCTGCGATTCTTACCCCTGGCGAAAATAACATGCCGACACGAACTGACACCTTCTTGATACCGTTTTAGACTTCAGGAGCGATAGAGATGGCAAGCTCATCCTCCACCGCAGGGTGAGGTGGCGCAACTCAACTCAAGATACATCCACGCGGAAGCAGCAATCCCAGACAAAATAACCATTCAGCAAGGCCCAAAAGGAATCTACTTGTGTCGAAAATAAACGCTCCCCATCAAGCTTACAGCCCTTTTTTTGACACGGAAGAATACTCACAAGTTCGTCCAGTACAATCCATAGGGCAACTAAAGAAGCATAGCGTGTTCAGCTGTGTTATGATCGACTTTGAGGACCATGAAAAAATAGCGTCGAGCACTCGCTCAAACGAGGAACGACAAGCCCCGGGGCCATCGATGAAGTTCAAGGACGAGACACCGCACCTGGCTGCGAGCAGAACGAGCGGTCCTCAAGTGCGTAAGGCCACAATAAGGATACGAGCTAGCGAGTATTTTCTCCTTATTGCTAACGGGGACTTGAGAAGCGAAGGCCAGATGACCTCCACCTACGCCAAACCCTCGGTGGACAGACAAGCGGCTTGCCCGCCGTAGCTCTTTAGCAGGGTGGTGAAAAAAGGTTCCGTAGTGAGCATTTTGAGAGTTTTGACGAAACAAGGCGGAGACGACGAAAAAACCAGAAGCGTATCTTCTTAGATACGTTGAGGATTTTTTCGGCGGCTCCAACGAAGTTGCAGTCAAACTATCGAAGTGCGCAACAAGGTCTTT